>DASYPH010000108.1:0-14682 GCA_036006925.1 Gaiellaceae bacterium | reverse complement strand
CGACACACTCGCGCCGTTCGTGCTCCGAGCGGACAAGTCCTACTTCTTCACCGACGACGAGGCCGCGTTTCTCGCGTACCGCGTCGTCGGGGGCGTCGCGATCGTCTCGGGAGATCCCGTCGGGCCGCCGGATCGCGGGCCCGAGCTCGTCGGGCGTTTCGTCGCGCACGCGCGTGACCGCGACTGGCGGATCGCAATCCTCGGGGCTTCCCAGGGGTGGCTGCCGGTCTACGCCGCGCACGGGCTGCATGCGCTCTACCACGGAGACGAGGCGATCGTCGACACCGCATCCTTCTCCCTCGAGGGACGACCTGTCCGCAAGGTCCGCCAGTCGGTACACCGGCTCGCCAACGCTGGCTTCACGGCGCATGCGCTTCGCCCCAGCGAGATTCCCGCGGACATGCGCGAGGAGCTGGAGGCGGTGGCCGACGAGTGGCGTGGCGACCAGCCCGAGCGAGGCTTCGCGATGGCGCTCGACACGCTCTTCGCGCTCGACGACACGCAGGCCGTGTTCCTCGTCGGCTTCGCACCCGACGGCTCACCCGCCGGCTTCCTGCACTTCGCGCTCTCCCCCGCGTCGCGCTCGCTCTCCCTCTCGTCGATGCCCAGGCTCCGCTCGACCCCGAACGGCTTCAACGAGTGGCTGATCTGTGCCGCCGTCGAGTGGGCCCGCGAGCACGGCTACGACTCCGTCTCGCTGAACTTCGCGCCGTTCGCCGCGTTGCTCGCACCCGAAGCCGTCCTGAGCGGCACGCAGGAACTGCAGCGACGGGCACTCTGCGCGCTCAAAGGTCACTTCCAACTCGACAACCTGCTCACGTTCAACCGCAAGTTCTTTCCGCGCTTCGAGCCTCGTTTCGTGGTCTACGAGCGCCGGCGCGACCTCCCGCGGGTCGGCATCGCGGCGCTGGCCGCCGAGGCCTACCTGCCGTTCCAGAGCGCCCGCCGTTGACAACGGCCGCGGGACTCGTCCTTGCCCTCCTCTCGACGTTCGCGCTCAACTGGGGGTGGCTCGCCCAGCACGGGGCAGTGAGCGAGTTGCCGCCACTCGCGATCCGGCGCCCGCTGCACTCGCTGCGCCTCCTGTTCGTCGACCGAACCTGGCTGATCGGCTTCCTGGCCGGGGTCGGCGGCTGGGTGTTGTACGTCGTCGCGCTCGCGCTCGCGCCCCTGTCGCTCGTGCAGGCGACCTCCGCCGGCGGCATCGGCTTGCTCGCCGGCCTCGCACACCGGCGCGGCGACCTCATCGACCGCACAGACTGGGCCGGCGTCGGCCTGGCCGCAACCGGGCTGGCGCTGCTCGCGGTCTCGCTCGTCGGCGGTACGACCGCTGCGACCCACCCGAACCCGGCCGCACTCACGGTGTGGCTCGGTTGCTCCCTCGGCGTCGCCTCGGTCTTGTTCTTCGGGCGGGCGGGCCTGGCGGCGGGGACGCTCTACGCCGCAGGGGACGTCGCGACGAAGGGTGCGCTGTTCGGCGGGATGTGGCTCGTCCTCGTACCGGTCTTGCTGCTCGCGCACGGGCTCGCGTTCGTCGCGTTGCAGCTCGGCTTCCAGCGCGCAGATGCGCTGGAGACGGCCGGGACCGCTTCCGTGCTGACGAACGCGCTGCCGATCGCAGCCGGTGTGGTGCTCTTCCACGAGCACCTGCCGGGTGGAGCGGCCGGCCTGCTGCGGGTGGCGGGGTTCGTGCTGGTGATCGTCGCGGCCGGCCTGCTCGCCCGCCGCCGGGCACTCATTCCCGTGGTGGTGTGAGACGCAGCACCCGCTCGGCAACTTGCTCCGCACGGCCCGGCCACTCGCGTAGGAACGTGTCCTCGTATGGTCGCCCGGCGAGCGCGAGGAGCGCGATCGGTGCGAGCTCCTGCAGCCGCTCGACGAGCGGCTCGACGTTACGGCGCTCGTAGAGCACGTCGGCCGCGAGAACGAGGTCGAAGCGCTCCGACCACGTCTGTCGCCAGTCGCGGACCTCCGCGACGACGGCGAGTCCGTTCCGCGCCGCGTTCTCGGCCAGCAGCTCGACCGCGTCCGCCGCCCAATCGGTCGCAACGACCTGCGCCCCGCGGGCACTCGCCACGAGCGACGGCAAGCCGAGACCGCAGCCGAGCTCGACGACGCAAAGCTCGGCGACCGGCGGCAACGCCTCGGCCAGCGCACGCCCGGCCGGCCAGAGCTCGGCCCAGTACGGCAGGAACTCGTCGTTCGCGAACGCGTTCTCGTCGAGCAGATCCTCGGGCGTTTCCGGTCGCAGCAGCGTGAGTGCGACCTCGCCGACCTGGACGGACTCTTCTCGGAGCGCGGTCAGAGCAGTGCGTCGAGACCGACGGTGAGACCCGGCGGCAACCCGGGCAGCCGCTCGAGCGCCAACAGGACGCCGGCCGTGAACGCCTCGCGGGAGGTCGTGTCGTGGCGGATCGTCAACACCTCGCCGGTACCGCCGAACAGCACTTCCTGGTGCGCAACCAGCCCCGGCAGCCGAACCGAGTGAACCGGCACCGCTCCGCCGATCCGCTCCGCCGTCGCGCGCGCCGTGCCCGAAGGTGCGTCGACTTTCGTCTCGTGGTGCAGCTCGACGATCTCAGCTCGCGGAAAGTACGCCGCCGCCTGCTCGGCGAAGCGCATCATCAGCACGGCGCCGAGTGCGAAGTTCGGAGCGTAGAAGACGGCCACCGTCGCGTTGCGTGCCGTCTCGGTATCCCAGCCACTCGTCCCGACGACGCACGGCACGCCGGCCTGAACCGCCGCCTCGATGTTCGCGAGCACGGCCGCCGGTGTGGTGAAGTCGACCATCGCGTCGGCACCGGCGAGGGACCCCGAGAGCTCGTGACCTGCCGCCTCGAGCGCGGGTGCGAGCACCGAGCCGACCTTGCCGTGCCGCCCGTTCAGGACGAGCTTCACGCGGCCTGGCCGAGCGTCGGCGTCACCTGGTCGAGCGCCTCCCGAAACCGATCCTCGCTCGGGCCGATGCAGGCGGCCGACAGCCGCTCGGGGGCGAGGAACATCGCGGCGAGCTCGGCGACGGAAGACGCCTCGACTGCGTCGATCTCCGCGACGATGCGATCCAGCGACAGCAGCTCCGAGTCGGTGATCAAGGACTTGCCCAGCCGGTTCATCCGCGTCGCGGTCGACTCCATCGAGAGCAGGATCCGTCCTTTCAGGTTTTCCTTCGCGCGCTCGAGCTCGGCCTCGGGGACATTGCCGGCCGCAACGTCGGCGATCTGCTCGGCCGCGATCGCGAGCGCCTCTTCGAGGTTCTCCTCGCGCGTTCCGAGATAGATGCCGATCTGGCCCGTATCGGTGTACTGCGAGACGAACGAATACACCGCATACGCCATGCCGCGTTTCTCGCGGATCTCCTGGAAGAGCCGCGACGACGCCGAACCGCCGAGAATCGCATCGAGCAGCGACGCCGCGAACCGACGGCGGTCGGAGCGAGAGATGCCCGGCGCCGCCAGGCAGACGTGGTACTGCTCGGTGTCCTTCTGCTGGAAGCGCAGGCTCGGTGGCGGCGCCTGCATCAACGGCGGCCGGACGTTCGGGCCGGAGGACGACCGCTCAACCCGTCCCGCGAGCGCGCGGCTCACGAGCTCGACCACTTCATCGTGCTCGATGTTCCCCGCGGCGGCGACGACGATGTTCCCCGGCACGTACATCGTCTCGTGATAGCCCGCGATCGCTTCGCGCGGGATCGACGAGATCACCTCCGCGGTTCCGATCACAGGCCGGCCGAGTGGATGGTCGGCGAAGACGGCGTCGGCGATCAGATCGTGCACCAACTCCTGCGGCGCGTCCTCGTACATCGCGATCTCCTCGAGCACCACGTCGCGCTCCGAGTCGAGCTCGGCGAACGTCGGCGCGAAGACCATGTCGCCCATCACGTCCATCGCAGTGGCGAGGTGGTGGTCGGGGACGCGGCCGTAGACGAGCGTGTGCTCACGCGACGTCGCCGCGTTCAGCTCGCCGCCGAGGCCGTCGAAGATCTCCGCGACCTGCAAGGCACTGAAGCGCTCGCTGCCCTTGAAGAGCAGATGCTCGATGAAGTGGGTGACGCCGGCCACCTCGGCCTGTTCGTCGCGGGACCCGGCGCCGATCCAGTAGCCCACGGCTGCGGAGCGGACGTGATCGAGCCGCTCCGAGATGACACGTTCGCCGGAGTCGAGCTCCGTCAGCTTCCAGTCCTGCACGTCGCGTAGCGTAGTGCGCCGGTTCAGGAGCGGTGCCGTCACGTGCGGTCTTCGGGCAGCCGCGACCAGACGATCGCATCGGCCCGCCGCCCGTGCAGCCAGATCGACTTGCGCTCCATCCCCTCCCGCTGGAAGCCGCAGCGGACGGCCAGCTGTTGCGAAGGCTCGTTCCCGGGATGGGTGCGCAGTTCGAGCCGTTCCACACCCTCGTCGAGCAGCGCGTCGCAGAGCAACGTCACAGCCCGCGTCATCAGGCCACGCCCGCGCCCCGCCGCGCCGGCGAGGTACGCGAGCTCGTAGTTCTCGCGGTGCCGCCTCGAAGCGATCACCGAGCCGACCGGCACGTCGACGTCTCGCTCGGTCACGGCGTAGTCGTAGCGGTCGCCGCTGCTGAGGCTGGCGCGAATCAGGCGCAGCAATGAGTCGAAATCGCGATCAACGGGCTCGCGCGGCATGTTCAGCCAGCGCTGGACGAGCGGGTCGCCCATCGTCTCCAGGACCGCGGAGCGGTCGCCCTCCCGGAACTGCCGGAGGACGACCACACCGTCGGTGATCGTGTCGGGCGGCTGCAAGCCGCCCGAAACTACCTACTCAGTCGGAACGTGAGCCTTCACGGTCGCGACGCGGGCCACGCGGGCCTCCGCGACCACCGTCGCGGCGCGGGCCACGGTCCTCACGGGGCTCACGCGGCGGCGCGTCCTTCGCCCGCTCGACGAGCTCCTCCGGAGAGACCATGCCGCCGTTCTCGTGCTTCTGGACGAGCTTGAGGCCGATCCGGCCGCGAGCCTTGTCCACTTCCTGCACGAGCACGTCGAGGATGTCGCCGCGCTGGATGACGTCCTCGATGTGGTTGACGCGGCCGGGGCCCACGTTCGAGACGTGCAGCAGACCGTCCGTGCCCTTCTTCAGCTCCACGAAGGCGCCGAAGTCGGTCGTCTTGACGACGCGACCGGTGTACTCGTCTCCGACTTCGGGCTCCTTGGTCAGGTTCCGGATCGCCTCGATGGCGGCGTCACCCTTCGTGCCCTCGGTCGCGTAGACCAGGATCGTCCCGTCTTCCTCGATGTCGATCTGCACTTCGTACTCGGACTCGAGCGAACGGATCGTCTCGCCGCCCTTGCCGATCACCATGCCGATGAACTCGGGGTTGATCTGGATCGTCGAGATGCGCGGCGCGTGCTCGGCGAGTGCCTCGCGCGGCGCCGAGATTGCGCTCTCCATCCGGCCCAGGATCGCGATGCGGGCGTCCTTCGCCTGCGAGAGCGCCTGCTCCATGATCTCCCGGCTGACGCCGGTGATCTTGATGTCCATCTGCAGCGCGGTGATTCCCTCCGCAGTGCCGGCGACCTTGAAGTCCATGTCGCCGAGGTGATCCTCCGCACCCTGGATGTCGGTCAGGATCTCGTAGGCGTCGCCTTCCTTGACGAGGCCCATCGCGATCCCCGAGACCGGCGCCTTGATCGGCACACCGGCGTCCATCAGGGCGAGCGTCGAGCCGCAGACCGAGCCCATCGACGACGACCCGTTCGACTCGAGCGTCTCCGAGACGATCCGGATCGTGTACGGGAAGTCCTCCGTCGGCGGCAGGACGGCTTCGAGAGCCCGCTGTGCGAGCGCCCCGTGGCCGATGTCGCGCCGCTTCGGCGAGCCCATGCGACCCGTCTCCCCGACCGAGTAGGGCGGGAAGTTGTAGTGGTGCATGAACCGGCGGTCACGCTCGAGCGAGAGATCGTCGATGCGCTGGCCTTCCTTGGCCGTGCCCAATGTCAGCAGCGACATGATCTGCGTCTGACCACGGGTGAAGAGGCCGGAACCGTGCGTCCGCGGCATGACCGACACCTCGACCTCGATCGGGCGGATCTCGGTCGCCGAGCGCCCGTCCGGGCGCCGCTTCTCGACGGCGATCTTCTGGCGGACGAGGCTCTTGTAGATCGCCTCGCAGGCCTTCTTGACGTAGCCCTTCGTGAGGGCGTCCTTGACGACCGGCTCGCCGTCGACCGTCGCCGGCCCAACCGGGAACGGGAGGTTGACGGTCTCGACGATCCGCTCGAAGAGCAGGCTGCGCTTCGCCGACTTCAGCTCCTTCGAGTCCTGCTCGGCGTCGGTCAGGCCCTTGAGGTCGCTTTCGAACTGCTCGCGGACGACCGTCTCGACCGCCACGGAGCGTTGCTTCTCGAGAATCTGCGCGAGCGACATGCGCACCTGCAGCTCCTTCGAGACGTTCTCCTGGGTCACGGTCTCGGAGCTCGGCCCGACCTCCTTGGCGACGATCTCCTCGACGATCGCAGAGGCCTCGCGGAGGCCCTGCTCGGAGATGCGCGTCCAGATCCCGTGGCCGTACGTGCCTTCGAGTCGCTCGGTTGTGGCCGGGTCGAGCCACTTCGGCTTGCCGTGCTTCGCGCGGAGCGAGTCCTGCGCCTCGCACAGCTTCACGATCTCGCGGTGTGCGATCTCGAGCGCCTCGAGCAGCTTGCTCTCCGGCACCTGGTTCGCGCCGGCCTCGACCATGGTCAGGCCGTCCTTCGTGCCGACGACGATCAGATCGAGATCGGCTCCGTCGGCCTCCTCGAGCGTCGGGTTGATCACGAGGTCGCCCTCGACGATCGCCATCCGAACGGCGCCGATCGGGCCGAGGAACGGCAGCGGCGAGATCGTCAGCGCGGCGGAGACCGCGTTGATGCACAGGATGTCGTGCGCGGTGACCATGTCGGCCGAGAAGACGGTCGCGACACACTGCACCTCGTTGCGGTAGCCCTTCGGCCAGAGCGGCCGGACGGGGCGGTCGGTCATCCGAGCGGTCAGGATCGCACGCTCGGTCGGGCGGCCTTCGCGCTTGAAGAAACCGCCCGGGATCTTCCCGGCGGCGTACATGCGCTCTTCGACATCGACGGTGAGCGGGAAGAAGTCCGCGCCTTCGCGCGCCTCGGTCCGACCCTGCGCCGTGCCCAGTACAACGGTGTCGCCCGAGCGGACGACGACTGCGCCGTCTGCCTGCTTGGCGAGTTTCCCCGTCTCGAACGTGATCTCCTTGCCGCCGATCTCGACGGACACAGAGACAGGCACCCCAGCGGGATGCTCGGCCTCGACAATGCTCATATCTTCTATTCCTCCACTGTGCGGGTGAAGGGTGGAAGTTTGAGCCAGCCCCTGCGCTGGGGTTCGCTCAAACGTCCACCCTTCTGGGCTTCCGGAGCTAGCGGCGGAGGCCGAGCTCCTTGATGAGGGCGCGATAGCCCTCCAGATCCTTGCGCTGCATGTACGTCAGGAAGCGGCGGCGGCGACCGACCAGCTTGAGCAGGCCGCGGCGCGAGTAGTGATCGTGCTTGTGCGTCCGCAGGTGCTCGGTCAGCTCGTTGATCCGCTGGGTCAGCATCGCGATCTGAACCTCGGGAGAGCCCGTGTCAGTGCCGTGCTTGCCGAACTTCTGGACGTGCTCCAGCTTTTCTTCCTTGGTCAGGGGCATACGTTCTACCTCTCTCGTCGTAGGTCACCCGGGGCCCCCGCACGCCGCGAAGGAAGGACGCGCACGGCCGAGGCCGGGTCGCCGGTTAGGGTAGCGCATCGATGCCCGATCCGACGTTTCACGCGGTTTGTGAGGCCGCAGCGGTGGCGTGGGACATTCCCGCTCTCGCAGTCGGGACGTCGGTCGGCGAGGACGTCACGACGATCGGCGTCGGCTGCGACCCGACCACGCGGTTCCGGGTCGCCTCCGTGACCAAGCCGTTCACGGCGACGCTCGCGCTCGGCCTGCTCGACGACGGGGCCTCGACCGGCGTCTGGCCGTCCGATGTTCGCATCCGCCACCTGCTCTCCCACACGAGCGGGTACGACTGCGAATGCGGTGATCTGAGCCGGTTCGGCGACGGCGACGACGCGCTCGCGGCAGTCGTCGCGGAACTGCCGTCGGTACGCCGCTTCCTGGCCGTCGAGCAGGCGTGGTCGTACGCGAACACGGGCTACTGGCTGGCGGCGCACCTCTGCGCGCAGGAGGCAGGCTCGACCTTCGAGGACGCACTGGCGACGCGGATCCTGGCGCCGAACGGCCTCGAGGCAACCGACTTCGGCGACCCGGAGGTCCAGGGCAGCGGCCCGGGCGTCGTCGAGGGGCCGTACCCGCGTGCGCGGCGCGCCTCGGGCGGGCTCGTCTCGAACGTCGACGACCTGCTCCGTTTCGGACGCGCGCACCTGGCCTCGCCTGCTTCTGCGCGCCTGCGCATCGTCCACGGCAAGCCTGTCGGCGGCGTCTACGGCCTCGGCCTGTTCGGCGAGCGCGTCGGCGGCGTCGAGGTCTGGGGCCACCGCGGCTCCTACGGCGGCTTCCAGGCGTCGCTGCTCGTGATCCCGGACCGCGACGCGGTCTTCGTCGGCCTGACGTCGAGCGGCCGCGGTGAGCACGCGCTGTGGGAGATCGAGGACGCCTTCTTCGAGCACGTGCTCGGCGCGCGCCGTGCGGTCGCGGAGACCGTCGAGCTACCCGCCGACGTCCTCGAGGGTTTCGCGGGCACGTATGCGAACAGCGACGGCTGGAAGGAGGTTCACGCCACGGTCGACGGACTTGTGCTGAGGGTCGACGACGACGAGGTCGCTGCGCGAGCGATCGGCGAGCGCACCTTCGAGGTGATCACAGGCGACGATGCCGGAGTGCGCTTCGACTTCCCGCTCGAAGGGTTCGGGCGGTTCGGCAGCCGGCTCGCCGAGCGCGTGTCGTGAAACCCGCCGTCGCGGCGGGCCACGTGGCCACGGCCGAGGCGGGCGCCGAGATCCTGCAGGAGGGTGGGAGCGCGGCCGACGCGGCCGTCGCCGCGTGCCTCGCGTCGTGCGTCGCGGAGACGTTGATGACCGGCTTGCTCGGCGGCGGCCATGCCGCCTATCTGGAAGCAGCGACCGGAACGGTGCGGAACCTCGACTGCTTCGTCGCGGTTCCCTCGGGTGCCGGGGCGCCGATGGACCATCTGCAGGTCCCGTTCGGAGAAGAGCTGGTCGACTATGCCGTCGGCGCCTCCTCGTGCGCCGTGCCCGGGCTCCCGGACGGGCTCGACGTGCTCTGGCGCGCGCAGGGCCGGCTGCCCTGGGCCCGGTTGGTCGAGCCGGCCCTTGCCCTGGCACGGCGCGGCGTCGCGATGCCGGCGGCGCAGGCCGCCTGCCTCCAGATGCTCGCGCCGGTGATGACGTTGCGCGAAGGGGCACGGATCTACCGGCACGGCGATGCCCTGCTCGGCGAGGGTGACCTGCTCGAGCAGCCGGGTCTGGTGTCGGCGCTCGAGTTGATCCGCGATGAGGGCGCCCGCTCCGTCTACGAGGGCACGATCGCCGCGACCCTGCTGGAGCTCATCGACGAACGAGTCGGAGCAATCCGCGAGCCCGACCTCCGGGGCTACCAGGCCGAGTGGCGGGGACCCGAGCGGACCTCGTTCTGCGGTCGCCGCGTGGTCACGCGAGCGGGTCTGTCAGACGTACCGGGGACGCTCGCGCGCTACGACCCCACAGGGTGGCCCGACTCGCTCCTCGCGGCGCTCCGGCCGCTCGGGGGAAACGGGCACACCACGAACCTGACAATCGTCGATGCCGAAGGGAATGCCTGCGTCCTGACGACGAGTCTCGGCCTCGGCTCCGGCGACTGGCTACCTGGGCTCGACCTCCATCTGAACAGCATGCTCGGCGAGGCGGATCTGATCCGCGAGCCACTCGAGCCTGGCGAGCGGATGCCGAGCATGATGGCGCCGACGTTCGTCTTCGACGGCGAAGGGCTCGAGCTCGCGATCGGCGCGGCCGGAGGGACGCGCCTGCGTACGGCGCTCGTGGGCGTGCTCGGGGCGATCCTCGGCGAGGGTCTCGAGCCCCAGGCGGCGGTCGACCGCCCGCGCTTTCATCCGGCTGGAGAGGTCGTGAACGCGGAACCGGGGGTCGACGAACGTTGGCTCGCCACGCTCGAGGACGATGGCTGGGCGGTGCGGCGTTGGCCCGACCGCCACCACTACTTCGGCGGTGTCAGTGCCGTCGGGCGGGCGGGAGCGGCGGCCGACCCGAGGCGGAGCGGCGCCGTCCGCTTCCCGACCCCCTAGAGTCGTGCCGGTGGAGCCGAGACAGCTGTACTGGCGGCCGGGCAGCGCGGCGATGGCCCCGCACGCGGCGCTCGCCGAGATCGGTGTCGAGTACGAGTTGGTGCGGATCGAGCGCGAGCAGGCGCAGACCGACCCGGCATACCTCGCGCTGAACCCGCTCGGCGTCGTGCCGACCCTCGTCGAGGGCGAGCTCGTACTCACCGAGTCCGCGGGGATCTTGCTCCACCTCGCCGACCGCTACCCGGAGGCGCGCCTCGCACCCGAGGACCGCGCGCAGTTCTACCGCTGGCTCGTCTTCCTGACGAACACGGTGCAGACGACGATGCTCCGCTTCTTCTACCCCGAGCGCTACGGCAATGCCGGTGTCGGCGAACTGGCGGCCGCCGAGGCCGCACGCCACTTCGCCCTCCTCGACCGCACGCTCGAGGGCCGAGACTGGCTCACGGGCGATCATCGCAGCGCCGCCGACCTCTTCCTCTTCATGGTCACCCGCTGGGGGCGCCGCCTCTCACCGCCCGCCTGGGAGCAGCCGCACCTCCGCGCCCACTTCGTCGGGACGAGCCGGCTGCCCGGCGTCCAGCAGATGCTCGCCGAGCAGGGCCTCGACCTCCCCGACTTCGCAGGATAGGACCGGTCAGCTCGGCCTGGTTGCGGCTCGCGTCTGCTCGACGTCCTCGGCGATCTGCGCCACGAGGTCGGCCTCGCTCGCAAACGCCCGCTCGTCGCGCAGCCGCTGCCACAGCTCGACCACCAACCGGTCGCCGTACAGGTCGCCGTGCCAGTCGAGCAGGTACGCCTCGATCCGCCGCTCGGTGCCGCCGTAATGGGGGTTGACCCCGATCGAGATCGCGGCCCGCCGGTCGCCGACCCCCCCGGCGTAGATCCCGAACGCCGGCACGAGCACGTCGGGCTCGACACGCAGGTTCGCGGTCGGAAAGCCGAGGGTGCCGCCGCGCTGGTCGCCCGAGACGACTGTTCCGTCGAGCTCGAGCGGGCGGCCGAGCAGACTCGCCGCCCCGCGCACGTCCCCCTCGTGCGCGCGCTGCCGGATCAGCGACGACGAGACGCCCTCGACGAGCGGCACCTCGCGTGTCTCGAGACCGAGCGAACGACAGAGCTCGAGGTCGCCGCCGCGCGCACGACCGAAGCGGAACCCGGCGCCGGCGACGACGGTCCTCGTCCCGAACGCCAGCAGGTAGTCGCGGACGAAGTCGGCCGGCGCCATCGCGGCGATCTCCGGTGTGAAGTCGACGACGAGCACGTCTTCCGCACCGGCGGCGGCGAGCAGCTCGAGTCGACGCTCGAGCGTCGCGAGCAGCTCGACCCTGTTCCCGAGAACGGTTCGCGGGTGCGGGTCGAAGGTGACGACGGTCGGACGGTCGCCTGCCGCGAGCGCGGCCCTGATCACCGCCTGGTGGCCGAGGTGCACGCCGTCGAACGTGCCGATCGCCACCGACCTCGGTAGCCGCTCCAGCTCTCGCGGATCCCGTGCGAGCGTCACGCGGCCCCTCCCCCGGTCGGCTGCTCGAGCGCGAGCACGCCCGCACGGACGGTCGCGGGGACGCGGGCGAGGTGCTCGTCCGAAAGCCGCTCGAGCGCAGCGGACGGAGGCAGCAACTCGACCGCGTCGACGTCTGCTGCCTCCTCGACGCTGAACGGACCAACGGTCAGACGGCGGAGCGAGGTGCAGTGCCCACCGAGAGCCTGGGCGATCGCACGCACGTAGGTGCCGGAGCTGACGCGCAGGTCGAGCCGGACCGCTGTGACCGTGTCGGCCTCCGTGTACGCGACGACCGCCAACTCGTGGACGATCGAGCGTCTGAGCGGCATCTCGACGGCGATTCCCTTCCGCGCCAGGCGGTAGGCGCGCTCGCCGGCGATCTTGACTGCGGACGCAGCGGGGATCGGCAGCTCGACGTCGCCGCGGAGGCGCTCGAGCGCCGCGTCGAGCTCCGCCCGGTCCGGCGCGGGATGCTCGTCGAGGAGGTCGCCCTCGGGATCGCCGGTCGACGTGGTCGACGTGAGAGCGACATCCGTCAGATAACGCTTGTCGAGGCCTACGAAGCAGGGCGCCAGCCTGGTCGCAGCGCCGGAGAGCAGGATGAGGAGCCCGGTCGCGAACGGATCGAGCGTGCCGGCGTGGCCGGTGCGGGCGCGGGTGCGGCGCCGGAGGGCCGCGACGAGCGCGAACGATGACGGCCCGGCCGGCTTGTCGACCAGGGCGACGCCGACCGGGCTAAGGGCTCTCGGGGGCATCCTTGTGCGTCGTCGCGAGCACGAACTGGCGGCGGAGGAAGTCGATCAGCTCGTCGATCGACAGCTCGGAGGAGAACCCGGCCGCCTGGCGGTGGCCGCCCCCTCCCATCTCGCGCGCCACTGCCGAGACGTCGACCTCGTCGTGACTCGAACGCAGCGAGATCCGACGGGCCGGCCCCTCGGCGCGAGGCGGCTCACGGATCAGCGCCACCATCTCGGAGCCCTCGACCGACCGCAGGTGATCGATGATTCCCTCGGAGTACGGCTCCTCGGCGCCGACCTCGGCGAAGTCGTCCTTCAGCAGGTACGAGACGACGAGGCGCCCGCCCTCGTAGAGCGACGCCCGGTCGAGCGCTCGTGCGAGCAGCTTCAGCTTCGCGAACTGCACCGTCTCGTAGACGTGCTGGAACACACCGTGCACGTCGGCGCCCGTTTCGACGAGCTCGGCGGCGAGGCGCAACGCCTTTGGCGTGGTGTTCGTGTACTGGAACCGTCCCGTGTCGGTGACAAGGCCCACGTAGAGCGCCTCGGCGATCTCGGGTGTGAGCAGAACGTCGAGCTCGCGCAGGATGTCGCGGACGATCTCTGCGGTCGACGACGCCTCGTCGACGATCAGGTTGATGCTGCCGAAGCGGGAGTTGTCGTGGTGGTGGTCGATGTTGACGACCGTTGCCGCAGCGTGCACGAAGGCGGTGTCCTCGCCGATCCGTCGTTCGTTCGCGCAGTCGGTGGCGAGGAGTACGCGCTCGGCGAGGTCATCGGGCGGGTCATGACTGAGACCGGCGAGCGACAGGAATCGATACTCGGCCGGCAGCGGCGCGCGCCCGCTCAGAAACATCGCGGCGTCCTTCCCGAGCGCGCGCACGCCGAGCGTCAGGGCAAGCATCGAGCCGAGTGCGTCACCGTCGGGGTTCTCGTGTGTGACGACGAGAAACCGCTCGTTGGCGCGAATCGCAGCCGCGACCGCAGCGAGCTCAGCCGACGTCGAGGTCATCGTCCCCATCGTCTCTCGCCGGGAGCTCCGCCGCCAGATCTTCGATCAGCTTCGTCATGTGCACCCCCTGCTCGACCGAGGGGTCGAACATGAAGGTGAGGGTGGGCGTGCGGCGCAGGTTGAGCTGCCGCCCGATCCTCGACTGCAGGACGCCGTGCGCCGACTCGAGCCCGGCCAGGGTTGCGCGCCGCTTCTTCTCGTTGCCGAGCACCGAGAAGTAGACGGTCGCCTCGGCAAGGTCGGGTGTCACCCGCACGCCGGTGACGGTGACCATGCCGATCCGCGGATCCTTGAGCGCGCCGACGCCTTCCGCGACGACGGCGCGGACCGATTCGTTCACCCTGCGCATGCGCTCGGACACGGGCAAGGACACTAGTCGTCGGGAGAGAGCAGCAGGCGGTCGCAGCGGACGAGGACCCAGTCCCCGGACGCCAGCCAGCGCTCCGCGCCGTCTGCGAGCTGCTCGGCGTCGCCGGCGGTGCGGCCGACGAAGGCTGCGGTCAACGTGGCCCGCTGCCAGAGATCGTGGTGGTCGACCTCGGAGACCGCCGCCCCGAAGCGGTTGCGGAGGTTGTCCTTCGCCGACCGGAGATGGTGGCGCTTGCCCTTGAGGGACGACGCTTCGGGAAAGTGGAGCTCGGCGGTGAGGATCGCGACGAAGCCCGAAGGCATCGAGGCTTACTCTGCCGCGGGCGGCGAGTCGAGCGAGGTGCGCTCGACCTCGCGTGTCTCGAAGACCTCGAAGACATCGCCTTCGCGAAGATCGTTGAAGCCTTCGAGCAAGATCCCGCACTCGAAGCCTTCCGTCACCTCGCGGACGTCGTCCTTGAAGCGGCGGAGCGCGGCCACGGTGGTCTCGTGGATGCGGGTGCCGTCGCGGAACAGCCGGACGCTCGAGCCGCGGCGGACGAGGCCGCTCGTGACCATGCAGCCGGCGATCGTGCCGAGCCGTGACACCTTGAACAACGCCCGAACCTCGACCTCGCCGATGATCGCCTCGGTCTCGACCGGCGTGAGCATCCCAACGAGGGCCTGCTCGATCTCTTCGGTGAGCTGGTAGATGACCCGGTAGAGACGGATCTCGATGCCCTGCCGCTCGGCCGCCTGGCGCACCTCGGCCGACGGCCGGACGTTGAAGCCGACGACCATCGCGTTCGACGCGGCGGCGAGGTTGACGTCGTTCTCC
>DASYPH010000107.1:0-8060 GCA_036006925.1 Gaiellaceae bacterium | reverse complement strand
GCTGAAGAGTGTGTCGCGCGCCTTCGAGCGGATCGCCGAGCAGCCGGGCTTCCGCTTCCTCGGCAACGTCGAGCTCGGGCGTGACATCCACCACGCCGACCTCGTGCGCCTCTACGACGCCGTGATCTATGCCGTCGGCGCGCAGACGGACCGCCGGCTGGGCATCCCCGGCGAAGACTTGCCTGGCTCGTGGGCGGCCACGGAGCTGGTCGCCTGGTACAACGGCCATCCCGACTACCAGCAGCTCGAGTTCGACCTCTCGGTCGAGCGGGCGGTGGTGATCGGGAACGGCAACGTGGCTCTCGACGTGGCGCGGATGCTCGCGCTCACCCACGACGAGCTCGCGCCGACGGACGCGACGGACGCCTCGATTACGGCCATCGAGGGCTCCCCGCTCCGCGAGATCGTCGTCGTCGGGCGGCGCGGACCGGCGCAGGCGGCGTTCACGACGCCCGAGCTGCAGGAGATGGGAGAGCTCGCCGGCGCCGACGTCGTCGTCGACCCGGCCGACCTCGACGGCGCAGAGCCGAAGAGCACGAACGCAGAGCGGAACCTCGCGGTGCTCCAGACGTTTGCGGCGCGTGAGCCGGAGGGCAAGCCGCGTTGCGTCGTTTTCCGCTTCTTCCGCTCACCGGTCGCGATCCTCGGCGAGGACCGCGTCGAGGGAATCGAGCTCGTCCGCAACGAGCTCGACGCGAACGAGCGTGCGGTGGCGACGGAGGAACGCGAGACGCTGCCGTGCGGCCTTGTCTTCCGCAGCGTCGGCTATCACGGTGTCGAGCTTCCCGGCGTGGTCTTCGACGCCGCCAGCGGGACAATCCCGAACGAAGGCGGGCGCGTGGAGCCGGGCGTGTACTGCGCCGGCTGGATCAAGCGCGGCCCGACCGGTGTGATCGGCACGAACAAGAAGGACGCGACCGAGACGGTCGGGCTCCTGCTCGAGGACGCGGCTGCCGGACGCCTCGAGCCGAAGCCGGAGGCGAGCGCCGCCGCCGTCGACGCGCTGCTCGCCGAGCGCGGCGTCCGCGTCGTCGAGTACGCCGGCTGGACGGCGATCGACGACGCAGAGCGCGCCGCAGGCGAGAAGCTCGGCCGTCCGCGCGTGAAGCTGTCCTCCTGGGACGAGCTGCTCGCCGCCGCCGAACGCATCGCGAGCGAGACCGGGTAGTCCCCCCGATCGGGGGAGATCGACTCACCCATCCAGGCCGATGGACAGGTCATGGAGTCCCTCGCCGTGGAATGCCTCCACTGCCACACGACCCGCGTGGCGCGCCGCGACCGCTTCAACCACTTCGAATCGCCCGAGTGCCCGGAGTGCGGCTACCTCGGTTGGACGCCCGTGCTCGAGGTCACCGAGGCCGAGCGCCGCACGCCGCCCGAGCGCCTGCGCGCCGAGCACCCGCTTCCGTCCGTCGCGTAGCTCTCCGGGCGGCACCCGCCCACGCTCCCCTACACTCGTCGTGTGGCCAAGGCCGAGGAGCGGCAGGAGCTCTGGGGAGGTGAGACCGCGAAGGCCGTCGTGAACTTCCCCGTCTCCGGCGAGCCGATCCCGGCGCCCGTCGCACGCTGGCTCGGGCGGATCAAGGGCGCCGCGGCTCTCGTCAATGCCGAGCTCGGCCTGCTCGACGAGGACAAGGCGGGACGGATCTCGGCTGCCGCCGCCCGGATCGCGGGCGGCGAGCTCGACGACCAGTTTCCGATCGACGTCTTCCAGACCGGCTCCGGCACCTCGTCGAACATGAACGCCAACGAGGTGATCGCGACGCTCGCCGGCGAGGACGTCCATCCGAACGACGACGTGAACATGGGCCAGTCCTCGAATGACGTCTTTCCGTCGGCCGTCCATCTCGCGGCCCTCGACGAGATCGTGAACGACCTGCTGCCGGCGATGGAGCGCCTCGCCGCCTCCCTGGAGGCGAAGGCGCGGGAGTTCGACGACGTCGTCAAGTCGGGACGGACGCACTGGATGGACGCCGTGCCGGTGACGCTCGGCCAGGAGTTCGCGGGCTATGCCGCCCAGGTGCGGCAGGGGATCGCGCGCGTCGGGGATGCGTTGCCGCGGCTCGGGCAGATCCCGCTCGGCGGTACCGCGACCGGTACCGGCCTCAACACGCATCCCGAGTTCGCGGCACGTGTCCGCGAGTTGCTGACGCGTGAGACCGGGCTCGAGATCTCGGCTCCGGCCGATCCTTTCGAGGCGCAGGCCGCGCGCGACGGGATCGTCGAGGTCTCTGGCGCGCTGAAGACGGTCGCCGTCTCGCTCACCAAGGTCGCGAACGACGTCCGCTTCCTCGGCTCCGGCCCGCGTGCCGGTCTCGCCGAGATCGCGCTGCCCGAGCTGCAGAAGGGGAGCTCGATCATGCCCGGCAAGGTGAACCCGGTGATGCCGGAGGTCGTGACGCAGGTCGCCGCGCAGGTGATCGGCAACGACGCTGCGATCGCGATCGGCGGCATGCAGGGACATTTCGAGCTCAACGTCTTCGTACCCCTTCTCGCGCGCAACATCCTCGACTCCGTGAAGCTGCTCGCGAGCGCGTGTCGTCTCTTCGCCGAGAAGTGCGTGGACGGGATCGAGGCGAACCGCGAGAACTGCGAGCACTACGCCGAGCTGACGCTTTCGGCCGCGGCGGCGCTCAATCCGTACATCGGCTACGACCGGGTCGGGGAGATCGTCGAGGAGGCTGCCGTCTCCGGCCGCTCCTTGCGCGAGGTCGCGCGGGAGAAGGGCGTCGAGGAGTCGGTGCTCGACGAGGCGCTCGACTACCGCCGGATGGCTCGGCCGCACGGCTAGCCGGATCCCTCGATCGAGGGATGCCTCGCGTTGACACCGACGCTCAAGGTGACCGATGCGGCGCACGCCCTCGGCGAAGTCGGTAAGAATCCGCCGCTCTGATGTCTGTAACTCGTCGATGTAGAACCACAAAAACAAGGGGGAGAACTGGAGATGAGGTATCGCAAGCTCGTTCTGCTGCTCGGTCTCGCGGTCGTCACTGTCGCCGTCGTGGGGACAGCCTCGGCGGCGACTAGCGGCTCGAAGTCTTCGATCCCGGTGATCAAGGACTCGCAGCTGAAGGCGGAGTTAACGACCATCGGCGGCGGGCAGCTTCCTACGGCAACGACCCGCACGATCCCGAACTGGTGGGGCAGCTCGGTGAACCCCAACGACGGGATCACGTACGGCTACAACATGGCCGGCGCCGATCCGAACAGCTGCTCCGGCTCGGCCTGCGACGTCACGGTCCAGGCCGACATCACACCGATCATCGTCAACATCAACTTCGGCGGTACCGTCTGGACGTTCGATCCGACCGTGCCGATCGGTAATGGACCAAGCGTCCTGGACGGGACACTTGCTTCTCCGCAGTTCGCGATGAACGACTACGGCTCGACGACGGCCGCGACTGGTCCGGACGTCCTCAACCCGCCCGACACGATCTCCACGTGTTCGACGGCCAACGGTGACATCTGCGTGCCGAAGGGGCCCGGCGGCCCACTGTCGCAGAATGACGCAGGCAACCTGCTGCAGCTCGAGGACGCGACCATGCGGGCCCAGTTCAACCAGACCGGCTCGAGCAACTACCACCTGCGGCTCAACCCGAACGTCATGCCGGCAGTGACGATCAACGTTCCGGCGAACCATGGCACACTCATTCAGACCGGCCGCGGCGTGATCGCCGCGCAGGTCGACATCAAGTGGTGGTCGTCGCAGATCAAGAACCTCGAGACGACGGCCGATCCGACGCACCTGCCGATCTACCTGACGAACAACGTCATGAACTACATCGGTGTCCCCAACAACTGTTGCGTGATCGGCTTCCACGGGACGATCCCGACCGGCCTGGGCTACGGAAGCGGCAACACGAACGGCAACGCAAAGCTCCAGACGTTCGCGTGGGCGTCGTGGGTGAAGCCGGGCTTCTACGCGCGGCCGAACGGCGGCACGGACTGGGCATTGCAGGACATCCACGCCCTCAGCCACGAGATCAGCGAGTGGGCTGACGATCCGTTCGTCAACAACTGGGTCCAGCCGTGGCTGACCCCGACGGCACCGCAGTACGGGTGCACGAACATCCTCGAGACCGGCGATCCGGTCGTGGCCATCGGCTTCTCGATGGGAACCAACTCCACCGACCAGACGATGAACCCGTGGACGACTCCGGCGAACCAGACGCCGTCCCAGAGCTTCGACGGCACGTACCACCCGGAGGACGAGGTCTTCCTACCGTGGTTCATGCGCACGGCGCCGAACGGCGTCTCGGAGCCGACGCAGTCGGCGTCCACGAACATTGGCCGCTACACACTCATGGGCGACCTCAACCCGTTCGACGGCTTCCGCATGCCGGCGACCGGCTGCTAGCACCCGCCCCGAATAGGTAGAACGTCACGAGGGCCCGGTTTGCCGGGCCCTCGACGTCTCAGTAGGCGACGGCGCCGCGGCCTGTGGCAGCTGCGTGCTTCTGCTCGTCGGCGCGGTAGCTCGAGCGGACGAGCGGCCCCGAGAAGACCGATCCGAACCCCATCGCCTCACCCTGCTCGCGGAGCCACCGGAACTCATCCGGATGCACCCAGCGGTCGATCGACGCATGCTTCGCGCTCGGCTGGAGGTACTGGCCGATCGTGACGACGTCGACGCAGTTCGCGCGCAGGTCGCGCATCGTCTCGACGATCTCGTCATTCGTCTCGCCGAGGCCGACGATGATTCCCGACTTCGTCAGTACGCGATAGTCCGCGAGCTCCTTCGCTCTCCTCAGCAGCCATAGGGCGCCGTCGTAACTCGCCTTCGCGCCGCGCATCCGCGCGTGCAGGCGGCGGACCGTTTCGATGTTGTGGTTGAAGACGTCGGGGCGCGCGCCGAGCACTGTCCGCAGCGCCTCCTCCTCGGCGCCGAGGAAGTCGGGTGTCAGCACCTCGACCGAGGCCTCGGGCAGCTTCGCCTTCAGTGCCCGGATCGTCGCCGCGTAGTGGCCGGCGCCGCGGTCGGGGACGTCGTCGCGGTCGACCGAGGTGACGACGACATGCTTGAGCTGCATCTGCGCGGCTGCCTGGGCGAGGCGCAGCGGCTCGAGTGGGTCCGGCGGCGCCTCGGGCTTGCCGGAGTGGACGTAGCAATAGCGGCAGGCGCGCGTGCACGTGTCGCCGAGGATCTGGAACGTCGCCGTGCCGCGGCCCCAACACTCGGCGATGTTCGGGCAGCGCGCCTCCTCACAGATCGTGTGCAGCGACAGCCCGTGCACGAGCTTCTGGACGTCGAAGTACGAGCCGTCCTTCGACGGCGCGCGCACCTTCATCCACTCGGGGCGGCGGGGCCGTTCGGCGACGGGAAGCGATGAGGTCATGGCCGCGTTCCAGTCTAAGTGGCGTATGGGGATCAACCGCTGCTAGCCTGAAACGGACTGAGGAGTCCGCTTACGTAAAGGAGGCGAATGAGCCGCCATTCCACGAATCCCTGGGTCGTACTCGTCATCATCTGCCTCGCGCAGTTCATGGTCGTGCTGGACGCGACGATCGTGAACGTCGCCCTCCCGCATATCCAGACCTCGCTCGGCTTCAGCGAGGCGAGCCTGCAGTGGGTCATCAACGCCTACACGCTCGTCTTCGCGGGGTTCCTGCTGCTGGGCGGGCGCGTCGGCGACCTCCTGGGACGGAAGCGGTTCTTCCTCATCGGGCTCGTGATCTTCACGGTGGCCTCGTTCCTGAACGGGATCGCGACGACCTCCGGGATGTTGATCGGCTTCCGCGCGCTGCAGGGCCTTGGTGCGGCGCTCATCTCACCGGCTGCGTTGTCGATCATCTCGACGACGTTCGCCGAGGGGAAGGAGCGCTCGCGGGCGCTGGGCGTCTGGGCGGCGATCGCGATCGGCGGCTCGGCGGTGGGCCTTGTGCTCGGCGGCGCGCTCACCCAGGCGTTCTCCTGGCGCTGGATCTTCTTCGTCAACGTTCCGGTGGGCATCTTCGCCTTCCTCGCTGCGCTGCGCCTCGTGCCCGAGTCGAAGGGCCACCAGGCGCACGAGCGCTACGACATCGCGGGTGCCGTCACGGTCACCGGCGGGCTGATGACGCTCGTCTACGGCCTCGTCAACGCGGCGACACACGGCTGGGGCTCGACGTTGACGATCGTCTCGTTCGTCGTTGCCTTCGGGCTCCTCGCGGCGTTCGTCATGATCGAGCAGCGCTCGGCGGAACCGCTCGTCCGGCTCTCGATCTTCCGCGTCCGCTCGCTCTTGACGGCGAACCTGTCCATGTTCCTCGCCTTCTCGGGGATGTTCGCGATGTTCTTCTTCAACACCCTCTACATCCAGAAGGTGCTCGGCTTCGGGCCGCTGAAGGCCGGTGTCGCGTTCCTGCCGTTCACGGCCGGGATCATGATCTCGGCGGGCCTCGCCTCGAGCTTTGCCCCGCGGATCGGCGTCCGGCCGATCGCCGCCGCCGGCATGGTGCTGACCATCCTCGGGTTGCTGCTCTTCGCCCGGATGCCGGTCGACGGCTCGTACGCGAGCGACGTCCTGCCGGGAATGATCCTCTCCTCCCTCGGTATGGGGGCCATCTTCATGCCGCTGACTCTCGTCGCCACGACCGGCCTCGAGGACGAGGACCAGGGGCTCGCCTCCGGGCTCTTCAACACGTCGCAGCAGGTCGGCGGCGCGCTCGGCCTCGCGATCCTCACGACGATCGCGGCGTCACACACGAACGGGCGTACGTCGGCTGCTCTCGTCCACGGCTTCCACTACGCGTTCGCCGGCGCCGCCGTCCTCGTGACGCTGAGCCTCGTCGTCATGCTCGCGCTCCTGCGCAAGCGGGATGTGGCCAGGATCGAGGCGGAGGTCAACACGGAGCCTGCGCTGGTCGAAGCCGCCTGATGACCGAGCTGCGCGCCGACGCGCGCCGGAATCTCGAGCGGGTGCTCGACGCGGCAGCCGAGGTGTTCGCCGCGTCGGGCCCCGACGCGAGCATCGACGAGATCGCGCGGCTTGCCGGGGTGGGCCACGGGACAGTTTTCCGCCGCTTTCCTACGAAGAACGACCTCATGTATGCGGTCATCGAACGGCACGTCGCGCAGCTGCGGGCGATGGCCGAGGAGGCGCTTGAAGCCGACGATCCCGGGGAAGCGTTCTTCGACTTCGCCCGGCGGGCCGCCGAGCTCGCGATGACCACGCCCGGGCTGCACAAGTGCGTCGCGCATTGCGGCGAGAAGCCTGGCGCGGCGGAGCTCGAGGAGCTCGGTGCGAAGCTGGTCGCCCGCGCGCAGCGCGCCGGGGCGCTGCGGCGGGATCTCAAGCCGGCCGAGGTCGGGCCGTTCGTTCGCGAGGCGTTGCTCGCCGCGCCGCCCGGCCAATGGCGACGCTATCTCGACGTCGTGCTGGAGGGCCTGCGCACGTAGGATCCTGCGTCGGATGAGCTGGTTCGTCCGGAACCTTCGCGAGGCGAAGTGGTGGGATCGCGGCCCACGCGGCTTCGTCACCGACCTCGTCGGCGACGACGACGCGCAGGTCGGTGTCAACGTCTTCGTCCTCGGCCCGGGCGAGTCGATGTCCATGTACCACTGGGAGGCGGACCAGGAGGGCTTCCTCGTCCTCTCCGGCGAGGCGCTGCTGATCGTCGAGGACGAGGAGCAGCCGCTGCGGAAGTGGGACTTCTTCCATTGCCCGGCGCCCGTCCCGCACACGATCGTGGGCGCCGGCTCCGGCCCGTCCGTGATCCTCGCCA
The DNA here is from genome assembly GCA_036006925.1 of Gaiellaceae bacterium. GTDB lineage: Bacteria > Actinomycetota > Thermoleophilia > Gaiellales > Gaiellaceae > PALSA-600. The sequence goes on along the minus strand of DASYPH010000107.1, from coordinate 356 downwards.
TCGGCGCGCGTGAGCACGCGAACGGCGACTGGGGCGGCTACCTGTACTCCGAGCTCGCGATGCGGCACGAAGCGAGTGCCGAGGCTGAGACGACGGAGCCCGACGCCGCGTACGCGCGGTTCCCGGAGAATCAGCCGGGCGAGTACCGGGACGGCTGGCTCGCCGGCTAGCGATGGCTCCCGAAGCGCCTCTCGAGCACGGGGAGCACGGGATCGTTCCCGCCGGCGAGGGCTGGTTCGTGCTCAACGCGAAGGAGGCGCGCTGGCACGTCGAGGGGATGGGCGGGAAGCTCACCTTCTTCGAGGGCGACCGCGTGGGCTTCGAACAGCTCGGGATCAACGTGAGCGTGCTCGAGC
>DASYPH010000106.1:0-2094 GCA_036006925.1 Gaiellaceae bacterium | reverse complement strand
GTATCTTTCATTGGGACATACCTTCTTCCCGTAGCTGAGCTTTCGCCTTCGAGACCAGCATTCGCACCGCTCCAGGCTGGATTCCGAGGATCTCCGCGCCCGCCGCCGAGTCGTAGCCCAGGTACTCGGTGACCACGAGGGCCGCTCTCTGGCGCGGCGGGAGTTGAAGAACGAGGCGCTGGAGCGTGTCTAGCTCGCCAAGTCGGTCGAGGGCGTCCTCGCGGGCCTCTCCCGGCCAGGAAGCGAGCAGGCGGACGAGACGTGCGGCTTGCCGACCCCGCTGGCGATAAAGGTTGAGAGCGGCTCGGTACAGGTAGCCGTCCGGCGACTCCATTCCCGAGACCCGATCCCACTTGGCCCAGATCCTGACGAATGCTTCCTGCGTGATCTCATCGGCTTCATGGGGACTCCGGGTCACCATGACGAGCGCTCTGTAGAGCCGGGCGTGATGCTCGGAGAAGAAGACACCAAACGCCGCCTCGGCTGTGTCGCTATCCGTCGCCCTCGTCTCCTCCTGAACGGTCATGAACCCACTCCATGAACGCGCAACAGACACGATTCGCATAGTCGCTCATGGACTTCGCTCAGGGGTCATTCCGGAACACTGGCCTAGGCGAGCTTGCTTATGCCTGACGCGTATGCGCAACGACGCCAGCGACGACGAGGGCGACGCCCGCGATGAGCCACGGCAACGGATTCAGATGCTGGTCACAGCCGGAGGCGGTGGCGGTATGCCAACAGGTCGTCCCGGGTCCGTCGCGCTGCACCCACGCTACGTAGAGCAGAAGGGTCCCCGCCCCACTCAGCAGGCCGAAGGCCGAGCGCCGCACTCCCGGCCGACGCCAAAGAAAGACACCAAGCAGAGCCGTCGGCACGAGGAGTAGCGGCCCCAGCGACACGGTGCCGAGCGCCGCCGCCGATCCAAGCAACGCCCATACGAAGAACCAACTCCATCTACCTGCACGCCGCCCAGTCTGGGGAACGACGTCCATACGGGCCTCCTGCGAGCCTGAACGAAGACTAGATCGTCACATCCGCTCAGGGGTCATTCCGGAACACTGGCCCAGCCGAGAGTCCTTGATCCCGGTATATCGCAAATCGGTTCAATCGATTAAGCCGAAGCAGGCCAGAGGGTGGAGTGCGACCTCGTGCTTGCTCGCGTGTGTCCGTCCCAGCCGCGTTGTACGTTTGCACGCGTGCTGCGCGGGCCACGCTCACTTTTGCTCGCAGGCTCGCTCGCACTCGTCGTCGTGGCGAGCGCGTCGGCCGCCTGGGGTGGGAGAGATCCCGCGCACAACACGCGGATCGGGCGGATGCCGAGCTCCTGCCGCGGCGCGCCGACTGGCAAGGAGTGCATCGACGCCGTCGTGTACTACCTCGACAAGGCGCGGTCGCGTGTTCATCTGCCGCCGTACGCGCTCCCGGCGAACTTCCCGTCGCTGTCGCCACCGCTGCAGTTGTTCATCCTCGTCAACCTCGATCGCGTCCAGTACGGGCTCCCGCCGATCACCGGAATGACGGCAGCGCTGGACCACGACGCGCTTGTGAGCGGCGTCTGGCGGGCGGACGACCCGCACCCGAGCAACGCGACCGGCCTCACCACCTGGTGGCCGGGCTGGGCCGGCGCGTTCTACAACGCCCCGATGGCGTACGAGGCGTGGGTGTGGGATGACGGGCTAGGGAGTAAGAACCCTCGCTGCACGCCGACTGATCATTCGCGCTGCTGGGGGCACAGGCACTCCGTGCTGTGGAAATACGGCCCGGGGCTCGCGATGGGCGCGGCCGCGGGACGCGATTCGCGCCACCGCCGCGGCTACGCGTATCTCTTCGTCGGCGGCGGCGCGGGCTACAAGCCGGCGTACACGTACACCTGGAAGCAGGCCGTCGAGGACGGAGCGGGGACGAACACGTACGACCCCGGCCCAGCGAGCGCGCTGTGCAACGTCCCGCCCGTCATCGGACGGAAGCTGGCCGGCGCGTCACGGGCGATCGAGAAGGCGCACTGCAGCGTCGGCGAGGTCGTCAGCAAGCACACCGACTACGTGCCCGGCAGCGTGATCCGGCAGTACCCCGCGCCGGGCAAGACACTCGCGC
>DASYPH010000105.1:0-15236 GCA_036006925.1 Gaiellaceae bacterium | reverse complement strand
GGTAGCCGCTGACGCCCCGGCGGCCCAGTTTGGCCGACCCGCGTAGCCAAGCCCAAATCGGCGCGTCCGCGGGCCGGTAAGTGGGCACTCGCGTTCGGCACGATCCCGTGAGAGGCTGACGTCATGCAGTGGGCACTGCTGGCAGGCGTGCCAGAGGAGGAAGTGCGCGGGATCCTGCAGATCGCACGCCGCCGCAGCTTCGCGAGAAACGAGATCGTCTGCCACCGCGGTGATCCCGCCGACTGCTGCCATCTCATCGCCAAGGGTCGATTTGCCGTCCGGACCATGACCCCGCTCGGCGACACCGTCACCGTCGCAATCCGAGGTGCCGGCGCGACCTTCGGCGAGATGGCCCTGCTCGTCGAGGACGCAAAGCGCATGTCGACCGTCGCCGCGCTCGAGCCGGGTGAGACGTATTCGGTCTACCGAACCGACTTCGATCATGTGCGTGCAAGGCATCAGGACATGGATCGGTACCTCTGTGCATTTCTCGTGAACGAGGTACGAACGTTGAGCGAGCGGCTGCTCGAGGCGCTGTACATGCCGGTCGACCAGCGTGTGCGTCGCCGTCTCGTCGAGCTGGCCGAGCTGTACGGAGACGGAGGCGCCGGGCCGGTCACCGTCCCGCTGACGCAGGAGGTCATCGCCGAGCTCGCCGGTGCGACGCGACCGACCGTCAACCAGGTGCTGCGTGACGAAGAGAAACGCGGCACGATCGAGCTGGCCCGAGGGCGCATCGGCATCCTCGACGTGTCGCAGCTCGTTCAGCGCCGTTAGGCGCTCGCCTCTGTTCCCGCGACAACAGTTGCTGCGTCGGCGCGCGAAACGACGGTGCTCGAGTTGCGTCGTAGCTTCGAGCCAGTCGGTCGCACAGGGCGGCCGAGGTGAACGAAGGAGACTGACATGTCCCGCAGCTCAACCTCGCTCGTGCTCGGCGTAGTCGCCCTCCTCACGGCGCTGCTCGCCGGCGCCGCGAACGGCGCGCCGACGAACTCGAGCCCGTCGAAGCAAGCGATCCGCGCCCTCACGCTCCGCGGCCAGGCACTCAACCAGACGTACCACCTCGGCCAGTCCGGCGGCCCGTCGAAGCAAGCAATCCGCGCCCTCACGCTCCGCGGCCAGGCACTCAACCAGACCTACCACCTCGGCCAGTCCGCCGGCCTGTCGAAGCAAGCAATCCGCGCCCTCACGCTCCGCGGCCAGGCACTCAACCAGACGTACCACCTCGGCCAGTCCGGCGACCGGACGGGGAGCTCCTTCGCCTGGGTCACTGTCGCGTTCGTGGCGGCGGCGGCGTTCGTCTTGATCCTGGTGGCGTTCGCCGGGGCAGTCGGAGTCCGCAGGCGCCGCGCCGTGATCGCGGTCTGACTGCACACTCCACCGTCGCCTGAGCTCGCCAGACGCTCGCGCAGCGTCCGGCGAGCTCGTTCGCCTGAGAGGTCTTCGACGTGATCCGGGCGGAGAATCGCGATGTGTTTTTGACGTACAGCGGAGCGGGTTGACTAGAACCACGGCTCCGACTGCGCGAGGATGAGGGCGTGGAGGACGAGGTCAGGCCCGTCACGGCGCTCTTCGCCGACATCGTGGGGTCGACCGCGCTCGGCGAGCGTCTGTTGCCAGAAGAGGTGAAGGCGCTCGTCGGCGAATGCGTGACCCGCATCAGCGGCGCCGTCGAGGAGTTCGGTGGAACCGTCCAGGCGTACCAGGGCGACGGCATCTGCGCGTTGTTCGGCGTCCCGGCGGCGCACGCCGACGACCCGGAGCGGGCGGCGCGTGCGGCGCTGCGCATCCTCGAGATCGTCGGCTCGTACTCCGAGGACATCCGCACGGCGTGGGGTATCGACCGCTTCCACGTGCGCGTCGGGATCAATTCGGGGTCGGCGGCAGTCGGGAGCGTGGGCGTGGCGTGGCAGCAGGCGGTCGCGCTGGGCGACATGACCAACATCGCCGCTCGTCTCGAGTCCGTGGCCGAGCCGGGGACCGTGCTCGTCGGCGACGGCACGGCCCGGCTGCTCGAGCGCAGGTTCGTGCTCGAGGAGCGCGGTCCGCTCGCAGTCAAGGGACGCGCCCGCCCGGTGCGAGCGTGGCGGCTCCTCCATGCTCGCCGCACCGAACAGTCCGGCACGACGACGCCAACGGTCGGGCGCGACGCCGAGCTGGCGCGCCTACGAACTGCGCTCGCGGAGCTTGCGCGCGGCCGCGGCCAGATCGTTCTCATCAGTGGGGAGGACGGGCTCGGCAAGTCGCGGCTCGTCGCCGAGTTGACCCGCGAGGCCGGAGACGTCACGCGCCTCGAGGGTCACTGCCCGTCGTACGGCGGCGACGCGCCGTATCGGCCGTTCGTCGAGATCCTGCGGGAGTGGCTCGGCGTCGCCGAAGGCGATGCCGAGATCGCCGTGCGCACCAAGGCCCGCGCGCGACTCGGGGCGCTGCTCGGCGCGCGCCTCGATGAGCTCATGCCGGCGTTCGCGCGACTGCTCGGCATCAAGACGGAGAGCGACGTGCCCGTCGACGTCGAAGCGGCCTACGGGGAATGGATCCTCGCGCTCGCGCGCCTCCGCCCCGTCCTTCTCGTCGTGGAAGACGTCCACTGGGCCGACGCAGCGACGCGAGAACTCGCGGAACGCCTCGTCGCCCTGACAGAACGCGAGGCGCTGATGCTGGTCTTCAGCTTTGCGCCGGCGACACCATCTGAGGCGACGCGCCTACGGCTGGCGGTTCTCGGCGAGTACAGCCACCGTGCGAGCGAGCTGACGCTCACTCCGCTTGCGGACGAGGCCGCGGACGCGCTCGCCCGCACCTTCCTGCCCGGGCTGGATGCAGCGACGACGGCGACCCTCGTCTCGCGCGCCGCCGGCAATCCGTTCTACCTCGAGGAACTGCTGCGCGCGGTGGTCGAGGGCAGCGTCGTCGATCGCCGCCGGACCTGGACGTTGACCGTGGGATCGGCTGAGCTGATGCCGCCGGCACTCGAGAGCCTGCTTCTGGCGCGGATCGACAGGCTGCCGGAAGGAGCGCGCCGACTCGTCCAGGTAGCGGCCGTCGTCGGCCGGACCTTCCCGGTGCGGGTGCTCGACCGCGCCGGGGACTCGGACGATCTCGACGGCGATCTGACGATGTTGCTCCGTGCCGAGGTGGTGCGCGAGGTGCGACGCTATCCCGAGCTCGAGTGCGCATTCCGTCACGAACTGCTGCAGCAGGCCGCGCTGTCGACGCTCACCGCGGGCCGGCGACGCGAACTGTACGGACGAGTGGCGGCGGCCTTCGAGGAGCTATACGCCGCCTCCCTTGACGATCACCTCGAACGGCTCGCGCACTACTACGCACAGGCCGAAGACCGACCCAAGACGATCGAGTACCTTGAGCGGGCCGCCGCGCGCCACGAGACACTCGGGGCATCGGAGCAAGCGGCTTGGCTGCGGGAGCGTGAGCGTGCGACCTAACAGCTGCAGTGTGAGTTCAAGCCGACCGTTGTCACCCAGACCAGGCCCGAGCCGGTCGTGATGCCGTAGGCGCCGGGCCCGACGGCGATCGTCTTCGTCACGGCCCGGGTCTGCGGGTCGATCCTCACGACCGTGCCCGCATTCCGTCGCGCAACCCAGACGGCGCCCTCCCCGACGGTGAGATCCGGGACGTTCTTGCCAACCAACGTTCTGCCGATCGCCGTCGTCGACACAGGCGAGACCTGCCAGACGTCGCCGGAGGTGTACTTCGCGGCCCAGACGCTGCCCTCGCCGTAGGCAACCCCAACCGACACCGGATCGGCGGAGGCCAGGGCCCCGATTTGAGCGGTGCCGGTCAGCACGTTCGTGGTCGCGTCGATGCGGGAGACACCGTTCTGCTCCGACACCCAGACCGCTCCGTCGCCGACTGCCAGCTCGCCGATGCCGTGGTCGTCCTCGATGACAACCACCCGGCCCGAGGACGGGTCGACGCGCAGCACCTCGCCCAGATCGGTCGTCAAAAGCCAGACCGCGCCGTAGCCGGCAACGACGTTGAACCCTTCTGGGAGTATCGAGTGGTAGCCCGAGCGCCAGCGAAGCGGAACCGGCGTGATCTGGTTGTCTGCCGGGGCGATCTGGAACAGGCGGTCTTCTCGCGTTGTCACCCAAACTGCACCGTTTCCGAACGCGATCGACCTCGGCGTGCCGCTGAACCCCCCGAGCGTCTCGACGACCTTCCGCGAGCGCCCGTCGATTCGCGTGACGGTCCCGTCCCCGCCGTTTGCGACCCAGATCGAGCCAGCGCCGGCGGCGATCGAGGTCGGGTTGTGGCCGACCGGGATAGCCGCGACGAGCTTGTTCGTCTTCGGATCGATCGCGCCCACGGTGTTGGGCGGCAGGCTCGAGATGCCGCTCCCACCACCGCGCACCACAAGTACCACGACGACGGCGGCAGCCAAGAGGAGGACGGCGGCGACACCGGCGGGCAGGCGCCAGTCGAACCTTCTCGCGGCTGCGCCTGGCGGCAATGAGATCTCGCCGCTCGAAACGCCGAGCTCCTGCCTGGCGGCGCCGACGAGTTCCCGGCAGGTCGCGTAGCGCTCGTCCGGCCGCTTCGCCATGCCGCGTGCGATCACGTCGTCGATGCCCGTTTGCAGCTCGGGACGCGCGGCCGAGGGCGCGGGAGGCGGATCCTGGATGTGCGCCCAGATCGTCGCCACCTCGGTGTCGTTTTCGAAGGGTTTGGAGCCGACGAGCGCCTCGTAGAGCACGCAGGCCAGCGCGTAGACGTCGGCGCGGCCGTCGACGGGCTCTCCCTGGATCTGCTCCGGCGCGACGTAGTCGACGGTGCCGACGAGCTGCCCAGTCGCCGTGAGTCCGGACTGGGAGGACGCTTGCTTGGTCAACCCGAAGTCCGAGACGTAGACGTGGTCGTCCTCGCCGATCAGGATGTTGCCTGGCTTGACATCACGATGGACGAGCCCGCGTCGATGCGCCGCGTCCAGGCCTGTCGCCGCTTGCCCCACGATCGCGAGCGCCCGAGCGGGTGGGAGCGGGCTGTCACGGCGAAGCAGCCCCCGCAGGTCGTCGCCATCGACGTAGCGCATGGCGATGTAGAGAACGCCTTCGGCCTCATCCGCGTCGTACACCGGAACGACGTTCGGGTGATCGAGCGAGGCGGCCAGCTGCGACTCCCGTAGGAACCGCTCGCGGAAGCGCTCGTCGTCGGCGAGCTCTGGGGCCATCAGCTTCAGTGCCACCTTGCGCTGGAGGCGCAGGTGCTCGGCCAGGTACACGCTCGACATCCCGCCGCGGCCGAGCAGACGCTCGATCCGGTAGCCGGCGAGCACCGAGCCGACGCGGGTATCGACGGCGCTCACGGCTTCCTCATCAGGAGCTACCTAAGCACTGCGCCTGGTGAATTGCTAGTCGTATGCTCGGCTCGATGGTCGCTCGCTCCGAGCCCGGCGTCGGCGACGCGGTCGGGCACTACCGGCTCGATGCTCGGCTGGGCGAGGGGGCGGTCGGGGTCGTCTACCGCGCCAGGCGGGAGTCGGACGGAGCAGTCGTCGCTCTCAAGCTGCTGAAACAGCGCCTCGGCGAAGATGAGACCTTCCGTGCCCGCTTCGTCCACGAGGCCAGGGCGGCGAGGCACGTCGAGCATGACCACGTGGTGCCGGTGCTCGACGTGGGCGAAGCCGATGGAACGAGCTACCTCGTCGCGGAGTACGTTTCCGGGGGCTCGCTCGAGGATCGACTCCGCGAGGAGGGCGCGCTTCCGATCGCCGAGGCGCTCCGCATCGGCGCGGAGGTGGCGACGGGGCTCGACGCGCTCCACCGCGGCGGGCTGGTCCACCGCGACGTCAAGCCATCGAATCTGATGCTCGACGAGCACGGTCGCGCGGCGATCACGGATTTCGGCCTTGCGAAGGGACCCGCCTACACAGTCCTGACGAAGCCCGGCCAGGTCATGGGGACGCTCGACTACCTCGCGCCGGAGTTGATCCGTGGCGAGGCCGCGACGCCGTCCACCGACATCTACGCATTCGGCTGCGTCGTGTACGAGTGCATCACGGGAGCGCCGCCGTTCGGGGGAAAGAGCCTGTTCGAGATCGGAACTGCGCACCTGAATGTCGCGCCTCCCGACCCTGGCGAGACGCGACCCGAGGTGACCCCGTCGCTCTCGTGGGCGCTGTTGAAGGCGCTCGAGAAAGATCCGGCGCAGCGCCCTCCGACCGCCACGGCATTCGCCTCGCTCCTTCATGTCGCCGCCGGGCGGCGTTGATGTCGGCGTTCGTCGCCGGCATCGCCGGGGTGCATGGGCCGTGAAGGGATCGAACCTTCGACCTTGGGATTAAGAGTCCCCTGCTCTACCAGCTGAGCTAACGGCCCCGAAGCGCCGCGTATCGTAGCGCGGCCATGCGAATCCTCTCCGTCGTCGGAAATCGGCCGCAGTTCATCAAGTCGGCGCCCCTCTCGCTCGCGTTCCGCGACGCCGGTCTCGACGAGATCGTCGTGCACACGGGACAGCACTGGGACACGGAGCTGTCGCAGGTGTTCTTCGACGAGCTCGACCTGCGCGAACCGCGGTACCGCCTCGACCTGCGCACGGCCGACCCGGCGGCGATGGTCGAGCCGATTCGCGCGGTCGCCGAGCGGGAGCGACCCGACTGGGTCGTCGTGCTCGGGGACACGAATACGACGCTCGCCGGGGCGCGCGCGGCCAGCGGCACCGTGCCTGTCGCCCACGTCGAGGCCGGCCTCCGCAGCTTCGATTCGACGATGCCGGAGGAGCGGAACCGGATCGAAGTCGACGGTCTTTCCACGCTGCTCTTCTGTCCCGACGAGCGCTCGTCGGAGCAACTGGCGAGCGAGAGGGTTCCTGGGCGGCGCGAGGTCGTCGGCGATGTGATGGCCGACGCGACCCGCCTCTTCGAGCCGATCGCGCGCCGCCGGAAGCCGCCCTACGCGCTGCCCTACACCGTGCTGACGATCCACCGCGAGGCGAATGTCGTCCCGGAGCGGCTGCGAGCGATCGTGGCCGCGCTCAACGGCAGCGCTCGCCACATCGTCTTCCCGGCCCACCCGCGGACGCGCCGCGTGCTCGACGAACACCGGATCGAGCTTGCGTCGACGATCGAGTTGGTCGAGCCGATCGGTTACCTCGAGATGCTCGCACTGGTTGCAGGCGCGGAGGCGATCGTGACGGACTCGGGCGGACTGCAGAAGGAGGCCTACTGGCTGCGCATCCCCTGCGTGACCGTGCGGCGGAGCACCGAGTGGGTCGACACCGTGGCGGCAGGGGCGAACTCACTCACCGAGCCGAGCGGCCTGCAGGCCGCGCTGGCAGCAGCCCGTTGGCCGTCGGACGCACCGCCCCTGTACGGCGACGGCCACGCTGCAGGCCGCATCGCTGCAGCCCTGTACGCTTGACCGCCGTGCCCGGGCAGCCGCACTACGACCTCGCCGTGATCGGCGCCGGCTACGTCGGCGTCCCGCTAGCGGCAACCTTCGCCGAAGCCGGCAGCCGGGTACTGCTCGTCGACGTGCAGCCCCACGTCGTCGACGCACTGAATCGCGGCGAGAGCCACATCGAAGACGTCACCTCCGAGCGACTCGCACCGCTCGTCGAGAAGGGGCTGGTGGTCGCAACAGCCGACTACGAGCAGGTCAAGCACGCCCACGCCGTCCTGATCGCGCTGCCGACCCCACTCTCGCGGCAGCGCGAGCCGGATCTCTCCTACATCGAGCGCGCAGCGACGGGCCTCGCGCCCGTGTTGCAACGCGGGCAGGTCGTGATCCTCGAATCGACCACCTGGCCGGGGACGACCCGCGAGGTGCTCCAGCCGCTGCTCGAAGAGGGGTCGGGACTGAAGGCCGGCGAGGACTTCCACCTGGCGATGTCGCCGGAGCGCGTCGACCCGGGCCGCGAGGACTGGACGACCAAGACGACGCCGAAGGTGGTCGGTGGCATCAACGCCGCCTCGACGAAGGCGGCTGCGGAGGTTTACCGCGCCGCCATCGACACCGTCCACGAGGTGTCGACCCCGGAGGCGGCCGAGCTGACGAAGCTGCTCGAGAACATCTACCGCGCCGTCAACATCGCACTCGTGAACGAGCTCGCCCAACTGACCGACCGCATGGGGATCGACGTGTGGGAAGTCGTCGATGCAGCCGCGACGAAGCCGTTCGGTTTCGCGTCGTTCAAGCCAGGCCCGGGGCTCGGCGGGCACTGCATCCCGATCGATCCCTTCTACCTGACCTGGAAGGCGCGCGAGTTCGACTTCTCGACACGGTTCATCGAGCTTGCCGGCGAGGTCAACAACAACATGCCGTACTTCTGCCGTTCGCTCATCTCGCAGGCGCTGAACCACGGCGCGAACAAATCGGTCAGCGGCTCGAAGATCCTGATCATCGGGGTCGCCTACAAGCCCGACATCGGCGACATGCGTGAGACGCCGGCCGAGAAGCTGATCCAGCTGCTGAAGACGGCTGGTGCGGAAGTCTCGTACCACGACCCGTTCGTGCCCGCGTTCGACGGCATGCGGTCGGTGCCGCTCGAGCCGGAGGCCTACGACTGCGTCGCGATCGTCACCAATCACTCGGCGATCGACTACGCCGACCTCGTCCGGCGCGGCAAGGTGATCGTCGACTTCCGCAACGCCACCAAGGGCCACGAGGTCGACGGCAAGGTCTGGAAGCTCTAAAGGCTTGCTGTGAAGCAGCCGCGCATCGGAGTGGTCGGGCTCGGCTACTGGGGGCCGAATCTCGTGCGGAACTTCGACGAGCTGGCCGAGCTCGCGTGGCTCTGCGATCTCGACGAGAGCCTCCGCGAGCGCTTCGCGACGCGCTACCCGAACGCGAAGGTGACGGCCAACTACCAGGATCTGCTGGACGACGAAACGCTGGACGCCGTCGTCGTCGCGACGCCGGTGCCGACGCACTACGCGCTCGCCAAGCAGGCGCTCGCCGCGGGCAAGCACGTCCTCGTCGAGAAGCCGCCTGCGATGCATGCCGCCGAGATGGACGAGCTGGTCGCCCTAGCTGCCGCCGACGACCTGGTGCTGATGCCCGGGCACCTGCTGCTCTACCACCCCGGGGTGCTGAAACTGAAGGAGCTGATCGACACCGGCGAGCTCGGTGAGGTCGTCTGCATCTACGGCAACCGCCAGAACCTCGGGATCGTGCGTGAGAACGAGAACGCACTCTGGTCACTCGGCGTGCACGACCTGTCGGTGATCCTCTACCTGCTCGACGAGGACCCAGAGATCGCGACCGCCAACGGCCGCGACTTCCTGACGCCGGGCGTCGAGGACATCGTCTTCTGCTACCTACGCTTTCCCTCCGGGAAGATCGCGCACATGCACCTATCGTGGCTCGACCCTCACAAGATGCGGAAGCTGACAGTCGTCGGCCTCGAGAAGATGGTCGTGTTCGACGACATGGAGCTCGAGCGGAAGGTGACGGTGTACGAGAAGTCGCCCTGGAAGCGCGCCGAGACGTACGGCGAATGGCAGACCCGATCGGGCGATATCTCCATCCCGAAGATCCCCACCGACGAGCCGCTGCGACTCGAGTGCACGCACTTCCTGCACCTGATCGGCGGCGACGGCGACCGGCAGAAGGTCGCGCGCGACGGCGCGCGCGTCGTCCGGGCACTCGAGATGCTGACAGACTCCCTTGGCCGCTGAGATTCATCCCACTGCCACCGTCTACCCGGGCACCGTGCTCGGCGACGACGTGCGCGTGCTCGAGTACGCGGTGATCGGCAAGGAGCCCTCGCTCGGCGCAGCGTCGACCGCGGCACGCGACCCGCTCCCACCGGCCGAGGTCGGCGCCGGCACCGTCGTCTCGACCGGCGCCGTCGTCTTCGCCGGCTCGAGGATCGGCGAGCGCTGCATCGTCGGCGACCAATCGTGCATCCGTGAGCGTGTCTCACTGGGCGAGAACTGCGTCCTCGGCCGCGGCTCGTTGATCGAGAACGACACCGTCGTCGGTGCCGGCACTCGCATCCAGGCCGGCGCGTACATCACCGCGTACTCGACGCTCGAGGAAGACGTCTTCATAGCGCCGTGCGTGGTGACGACCAACGACAACTACATGGGCCGTACCGAGCGGCGCAAGGCCGAGATGCGGGGTCCGACGATCCGCCGCGGCGCACGGATCGGCGGCGGAGCGATCATCTGCCCCGGGATCGAGATCGGCAGTGAGGCGTTTGTCGGAGCGGGTGCCGTTGTGACCAAGGACGTCGCGCCCGGCAAGCTGGTCGTGGGCAACCCGGCGCGCGTGCTGCGCGACGTTGCAGCCGACGAACTCAGGGCGAACGGCGGCTGAGGCCGAGCCGGTACCCGAGCGGGTCGTGTGTCTTCGAGACGAGCTTCGCCTCGAGGTAGTAGACGCCGCTCTCCGTCGCCCGGTACGCCAGCCGCGCCTGCTCGCCGGCACGGTGACCGATTTCCACCCGCAACGACGTGTCGGCGTGCAGGCCGTCGACGTGCCGGGCGCCGGGCGCCCAGAGCGCAAGCCGAACCGACGCGTTCCCGGCCGGAGTGAGGCGCACGTAGAGGCTCTGGCCGGCCTTCAGCGCGACCCGGTAGACGTCGATGTTGTCGTCCCAGTAGTCAAGCGAGGCCTCGATCACCCTGGGCAGCGGCGGGAGCGCGTGGGCCGCGGCTCCGGCGTCGTCGTTCGGCTCGTAGCGGTCGGGGAGCGGCAGCGCGCTGCCGTCGCCGAGCAGGTTCAGCGCCGCGAGCACGTCGAGCCTCCCCCAGCCGGTGAACTGGTCCCGGCCAGGGGGACATTGGGAGCAGCCGGTGAGCAGGCTCGCGTCGTCGGCGCTCCGTTCGAGCAGCCACGAGACCTGGTCGGGTGTGAGCGACGGCCGCACACCGATCAGCAACGCCGCTGCAGCCGACACCTGCGGCGCTGCGAACGACGTGCCGATCGCATCCTTGAACTCGAACGAGCCACAATCCGAATAGGGGTGGTCGGCGCAGCCGGCCTTTCGGTCGACGAGTTGCTGCGGAATGGTCGAGAAGATATCGTCGCCCGGCGCAGCGAGGTCGTTGTAGACGGCGTCGCGGTTCGAGTACGCCGGGACGGAGCCGTCGCGGCGCACCGCGCTGACGCCGATCACGTGCGGCAGCGCCGACGGATAGTGCGCGAAGCCCCACGGCGTCGCCGGAGACTGCGGCCCGTTCCCGACGGCGGCGACGACGACCACCCCGTGCGCGTAGGCGTACTCGACCGCCGCCTGCTCGGCCGGCGAATAGGTGTCGAGCTGTGCGTTCAGCGGGTCCCGCACGCCGCCGAGCGAGAGGTTGATCACGCGAGCGCCCTGCGCGACCGCCCAGCGGATGGCGGCGACCTCCGCGGGCAACGAGACCGTGCCGTCCGGCCCGACGACCTTCGCCACGATCAGGCGAGCGTTGAACGCCAGCCCTGCCATGCCGATCCCGTTCGCAGGATTGGCCGCGATCTCGCCGGCGACGAAGGTGCCGTGTCCTTGCTCGTCACGGTAGGCAGAGCCGCCGACGAATGTCTTGGCGGCGACCACCCGGCCTCTGAGGTCCGGGTGGCTGCCGTCGATGCCCGAGTCGATCACCGCGACCTTGACGGGCGCGAGATGTGGCACGGCCGACCAGAACGACCATGCCTGGTCCTCGTCGAGGTACCACTCGTTCGACGCGTACGGCTCGGTGTTGTCGAAGCCGTAGGCAACCGCCGGCACGGCCAGGAGCGCGAGCGCAGCGGCGAGCAGGAGCGCGCGCTTCACGGTGCCGCGAAGGTCGCCGAGGCTCCGGCGGCGAGTCCGTGTCCCGGCGCGCAGCGAACGCGGTAGGTGCCCGCGGTCAGCGTGCCGCCGAAGCTGAACGAGCCGGCGCTGCTCGCGCCGGTCGAGGAGACCGTCGTCCAGACCGCCCCGTCCTGCCGTTGCAGCTGGACGGCTGCGCCGGCCACCGCCGGGCGCTCGGTGCCTTGCACGGTGCCTGCCGCAAGCTGCGCCTCGACCCGCGCGGCGACCGCGACCGACGCGAGCCCGGCCCGCACCGTCTGCCAGCTGAGGCGGTACTGGGTCGCGGTCAGCGGCTTGACGACGGTCGCGAACGAGCCGTCCGCGTCCGGGATCAGCTCACCGGCGGGCGCCCAGTCGGAACCGGCCGTCTTCGCCTCGAGCGCCGGCGAGTCCGCGCCGCGGGCGAAGCCCGTGAGCGAGACGCTCCCGCCGTAGGTGACGGTCTTCGCCTGCGGCTGCAGCGAGAGCAGGGCGCTCGTGAACCACGTCGAGCGCAACTCGAGCAGAGCGCGGAACTGCGAGCTCGTGACCGTGGCATGGGCGTCGTCCGCCGCAGCTGCGGTGACGCTCGTCGCGCGCCCCGACGGCCCCGTCACGACCGACAGGTCGGAGAGCGCCCCGGGGAGCTTCAGCTGCTTCGCGACCTTCGCCCCGTCGAAGAGGATCGGTCCCCAGTCGTGGACCGGCGAAGCGACGTCGTAGGGATCCGGCACCGAGACGAGGTACGGCACTGCTGTGCCGGTCGCCTCCTCGGCCGACGCTGTCCGCCCGCCGGAGGTCGAGAAGAAGAGCGTGTCTGCCACCTTCCCGTGCCAGAGCACGACCGTGCCCTTGGTCGCGGCGATCGCGTCGTCGGCCGCGGGCGACTCGGCGGCGACACCGCCGTACACCTGGCTACGGGTGTCGGCATAGAGGTCGAAGTCGCGCTGGTGGGCCAGGTTCGCGAGCGCATAGGAGCGGGCCGCCACCGCCTGGGCCTGGAGCGCCGCGGCCGGCCACTTCGGCGGCATCTCCGCCGGGACGACGCCCTTCAGATAGGCCTCGAGCGCGACGACGGCGACCACCTCGAGCCGCTTGCCGTCGCTGGAGACCTCGATCTTGCCGCGCACCGCCTTGCCGTTGACGACGAGCGGCTGCGTGCCGTCGAAGGCGAGTGGTGGCGCCAGTTGCTGCTTCGGCAACGCGAGTGAGGGCTTCAGCATCATGGTTCCCGGGACGAGCGCGACCTTCTTGCCGGTCGAGTCGACGACAGTCCACGGGGCGTCCGAGGCGATCGAGGTCTTCTTCGCCTGGGCGAGGAGAACGCGCACGGTCGAGACGGGAGCGGGGCCGAGCGTCGTGCCCGAGTAGTAGTGGGCGAGGATCCGCTGGTACGTCCAGCCGTGGTTCGCATAGCCGTAGGCGCCCCACTGGCTCATCCCGAGGCCGTGGCCCCACCCGTGCCCACTGACCGCGAGCACGACCTTGGCGGGGCTCGTGACCGTGGTCGCTGCACTTGTGGTCGAGTCGTGGACCGTGGCGGGCCGGGTCGCCGCGAGCGACAGAGCGGCACCGGCCAGCAGCAGCAGGCAGACAGCACCGAGCCGGAGGGCGGGCCGACTCACGCGAGGCACGGTAGCCGAGCCGCCGGGTCGACTTTGTTCGAGTGCGGCTAGAGTCGGCCATCTTCGGAGTCGCATGACGATCAGCTTTCTCATCCCCGTCTACAACGAAGCCCCGACGATCGAGGAACTGGTCTCACGGGTGTCGGCGCTGCCGTTCGAGAAAGAGCTGATCGTGATCGACGACGGCTCGACCGACGGCACGAGCGAGACGATCGATCGCATCGCCGCCGGACGAGCGGATATCCGGGTGATCCGGCAGGCCAATCGCGGCAAGGGCGCTGCGGTGCGCGCCGGGATCCCCTACCTCACCGGGGAGATCACCGTCATCCAGGATGCCGACCTCGAATACGACCCAGCCGAGGTGCCGGCGCTGATCGAGCCGATCGAGCGGGGGCATGCGGACGTCGTCTACGGCTCGCGCCTCTCGGGTGGGAAGCCACAGCGCGCGTACCTGTTCTGGCATCTGGCGGGGAACAGGTTCTTGAGCCTGATCACCGGTCTGCTCTACAACACGACGCTCACCGACATGGAGACCGGCTACAAGGCGTTTCGGACCGATGTCTTGACCTCCCTCGACTTGCGCGAGAGCGGCTTCGGGATCGAGCCCGAGATCACCGCGAAGATCTGCAAGCGGCGGCTCCGTATCTACGAGCTTCCGATCTCCTACTACGGGCGCACGTACAGCGAGGGCAAGAAGATCACGTGGCGGGACGGCGTCAAGGCGCTCTGGGTGTTGTTTCGGATTCGCTTCGCACCGTAGGGCTCGCGGCTCGACGGGGATCAGCGGCGTCGACAGGGGCGATCAGCAACGGGAGCAGGGCGGTGCCGCCGACGAGCAGGGAGACGATCGTCCGAAAGCTCGAGTTCGTCAGGTTGGACGAGGTCGGCAGCGTCGAGACCCAGTACCCGAGCACGAGACCTCCGCCCGCGAGCGCCAGCCAGGCGACGGCGAAGGCCGTGGCGCGCCAACGCCGCCCGACGATCCCGGTGGCGATCCCGACACAGATCGCGGCGACCAGATAGCCCCAGTTGGCCGTCGTCTCCAGCTGCGCCCAGAGCTCGCGCACGATCGGCCCGAGCCGATCCGAGTGCTCGCGCAGGTAGGCGACGTTCGCAAAATTCTTCAGGTCGTAGTCGGAGGTCGAGAGGCCGTATGTGGAGCAGTAGAGACGCCACGGCACGAGGATCCCTGCGAGCACGGCGACCGCCCCCGCCGCCTGCGGCAACCGGCGTCTCCAGTCCCGCCCCGCCTGGGCGACCATCAGTGCGACCGCGCCCGCGACCGCGAAGACCAGCCCCTCGCTCTTCAGCAGTCCCGCCATCGCGAGGAAGGCGACGGCGCAGGCGAGGAGCCAGCGATCCTCGTCGGGACGGGCACTCCAAGCGGCAGCCGCGGCCACTCCGAGCCCGACGAACAGGCCGAGCGGGACGTCGGCGTAGTGCGTGAGGAGCTGGTAGAGGAGCTCCGGCGCGACGACCACGGCCGCTGCGGCGAGCGCGACCGCGATCGGACGGGCGCGCCGGTCGAGCAGCGACCACAGCGCCGCAACGAAGCCGAAGGCGAGGCCCGCGAACTGGGCACCGATCAGGGTGCCGTCGAAGCGACCCATCGCGCCGAACCCGAGCGCCTGCAGCGTCGGAAGCGCGAGCGGATACGGGGCTTGCCCGTAGCGGCCCGAGCGGAGTGCGGCGGGGGCGGCGCCGGGGTCCTCGTAGAGCAATCGCGCCTTCGCGGCCCAGATCGTCCACGCGTCGTTCTCGACGAGCGGGCGGACGAGGAACGTGCGGAAGGCGTAGCCGAGCACGACGAGCGCGAGCACGGTGATCGCCACACCACACAGCGTGTCGACCGAGGGAACGCAAAGCTGAGGCCGAGGCAGCCGGAACGGGAAG
>DASYPH010000104.1:0-22115 GCA_036006925.1 Gaiellaceae bacterium | reverse complement strand
TCAAGGGCTGGAACGCCCACATGGGCGAAGACGGCCGGGTCGTCCCGGACATCGCCCGGGTGTAGCCGGGACTGGCGTTCGCCGCGCTCGTTCGTATAGTGAGGCGGTGATCTACTGCGTGATCCCGCGCGAACTCGAGGGCGACCTCTTCGACAAGATGGTCGACTACTACCGTGACAACGACAACGTGACGGTGATCGTCGACCGCCGCGATGGTCCCGATCGCCGCGCCGGCCAGCAGGATGGCTCGTTCCGCGAGCAGCGCGTCACCAGAGACCGCCGCCGAGCCCGCGCCGCGGGCACCTTCCTGGACACGGACGCCGCCGACGGGTAGCGCGGGCCGCTGCGCGGCCCGCTGAGTCTGACTCGTGTCAGACACGAGTCTGACGCGACCGGTCCTCCGCGCGGCTCCGAAGTACGCCGGTTTGCAGCGGATTCGCGCCTCGCACGTCTGACGTGACCGCTCGCGGATCCGCGGCCGCCCGGGTGGGCCGGGGCCCCGCCGAGCGGACGTGGCTACGATCGCCGCATGGCGACTGCGACCTTCGAATCGTTGAATCCGTCCACGGGCGAGCTGATCGAGTCCTTCCCGCGCTCGACCAAGGCAGACGTCGACCGCGCCGTCGACACCGCGCGCGAGGCGTGGGAGAGCTGGCGCCTCGTGCCGGCTCCCGAGCGCGGCAACATCCTCTTCCGCTTCGCGCAGGTGCTCGAACAGCACAAGCCCGAGCTCTCCGAGCTGATGACGCGCGAGATGGGCAAGGTCAAAGCCGAGGCCGGGGGAGACGTCCAGGAAGCGATCGACATGAGCTACTACATGGGCGGCGAAGGCAGGCGGCTGTTCGGTCACACCACTCCGTCGGAGCTGCGCGACAAGTTCATGATGAGCGTGCGGATGCCGGTCGGCGTCGTCGGCGCGATCACGCCGTGGAACTTCCCGATTGCCATTCCCGCGTGGAAGCTCTGTCCGGCGCTCGTCTGCGGCAACACCGTCGTGCTGAAGCCGGCCGAGGATACCCCGAAGCTCGCGCAGCGGTTCGTCGAGTTGCTCCAGGAAGCGGGTCTGCCGGAGAACGTCGTCCAGATCGTGCACGGCTTCGGCGAAGAGGCTGGCGACGCGCTTGTCCGCCACCACGACGTCCCGATCATCACCTTCACCGGCTCGCGCGAGACCGGGGTGCTCGTGACGAAGAACGCCGCCGATCAGCTGAAGCATGTTCACCTCGAGCTCGGCGGCAAGAACGCGATCATCGTCATGGACGACGCCGACATCGACCTCGCGGTCGACGGCATCGTCTGGTCGGCGTTCGGCACGGCCGGTCAGCGCTGCACCGCAGCTTCCCGCGTGATCGTGCATCGCGGCGCCTACGAGGCGCTGAAATCGAAGCTCGTCGCCCGGGCCGAGAAGCTCCGCATCGGCGCCCCCTGGGAGGACGACACCGACATCGGGCCCGTGATCAACAAGACGGCCGTCGAGAAGATCCACTCGTACACCGAGATCGGCAAGGGCGAAGGCGCGACGCTCCTCACGGGCGGCGAGCGGGTCGAGGGCCACGGCTTCTACTATCGCCCGACGGTATTCGCTGACGTCGAGCCGCAGATGCGGATCGCACAGGAGGAGATCTTCGGCCCGACGACGGCGCTGATTCCCGTCGACTCTTTCGAAGATGCGGTTCGCGCGGTCAACAGCGTCGAGTACGGCCTCTCGTCGTCGATCTTCACGAGCGACGTCAACAAGGCATTCAAAGCGATGCGGGACATCCAGACCGGGATCACGTACATCAACGCCGGCACTACGGGTGCCGAAGTGCATCTTCCGTTCGGCGGCATGAAGCAGACCGGCAACGGCCACCGGGAAGCGGGCCAGGCCGCGCTGGACGTGTTCACCGAGTGGAAGTCGATCTACGTCGACTACAGCGGCAAGCTGCAGCGCGCGCAGATCGACAACGTCGACACCGCGACCCAATAGCGGTCAAGCTCTTCACCGACGGCGGTGCACGCGGCAACCCCGGCCCCGCCGCCTACGGGTTCGTGCTCGAAGCCGACGACGGCACGGTGCTCGCGGCCGAAGGTGAGGCGATCGGGGTCGCGACCAACAACGTCGCGGAGTACAGCGGGCTGATCGCCGGCCTGCGGCGGGCGATCGAGCTGGACCTGCCGGCGATCGAGGTCGTCTCGGACTCGGAGCTGATGGTCAAGCAGATGCGCGGCGAGTACCGCGTCAAGAACGAGGCGCTGCGCGGGCTCTTCCTCGAGGCGACCCAGCTTGCGCGCCGGCTCCGCGACGTCGAGTATCGCCACGTGAAGCGCGCCGACAACGAGCTCGCCGATCGCCTCGTCAACGAGGCACTGGACGCGATCGCATGACCGTCACTCATCCCTTCGGGCGGGCGATCGAGGCGGACGACGAGGCCGCAGCGCTCGTCACGCTCGCCGACGACGTCGTCTT
Source organism: Gaiellaceae bacterium (assembly GCA_036006925.1). Lineage (GTDB taxonomy): Bacteria > Actinomycetota > Thermoleophilia > Gaiellales > Gaiellaceae > PALSA-600. Next base: position 19,666 of record DASYPH010000104.1, on the reverse strand, counting down.
CCGCAGCCCTGCGGTTTACAAGCCGTACGAAGGCCGAGAGCAGGTCGAGCAGCTCCTCCGTCTCGTCACGACCGTATTCGAGAACTTCCGCTACACGAACGAGTGGCACGACGGCCGGACCACGATCCTCTTCTTCGAGGCCAATGTCGGCAACCGCGAGTTGCAGGGCATCGACATCCTCGAGGAAAACGAGGACGGAAAGATCGTCGCGTTCACCGTCATGATCAGGCCGCTTTCGGGTCTGCAGGCCGTCTCGGCGGCCATGGCAGCGCGTCTAGGTCTCGGGTAGCCCGGCTATACTGGCGCCGTTTTGCGGATGTAGCTCAGTTGGCTAGAGCGTCTGCTTGCCATGCAGAAGGTCGTGGGTTCGAGTCCCATCATCCGCTTCGTGTTATGACCTTCTTCGGGCAAACGGTGCGGGCCGTGAGGCTCGCGGCGAGCGATCAGCGCATCCCTAGGCCGCTCAGGTGGCTCGCGGCGCTGGGCCTGCTGCCGATCCCCGGCCCGGTGGACGAGGTCGTGCTCCTGCTCGTGGCCATCCCGCTCGGGCTGTTGTACCGACGGCCGCTCCGGGAAGCCTGGGAGCAGGCGGGCAGAGCCTCACCCGAGTAGAGGGAGGCATGCCGCCGCGAGCGGCGCCGAAGTCAAGAGTCTTCGGGCCGCCCGCGAGGCTCGATCCGGTTCGTTACGGAGCGGACTTCGTAGCCGCGACGCACTTCGCAAACGCGGTGTGCCCGGTGCCGTACTTGGTGGCGAAGCCGGCAGCGTCGCTCTTCCGGGCGGCCTTGCACGACTGCGCGGCGCTGACCACGGCCTTCACCTGGTCGTTCACCGAGTTCGAGACAGCTTTCGAGACGCACTTGCCGAAGGCGTTCGCGGAAGCGCCCTTGCCCTGCGACGAGTTGCCGCCGTAGACCTGGTCGAACGTCTTCCCGCCGTGACCGGCCGCGAAGTTCGGGTCGGCCTGCTCCTTCTTGCAGGTCGTCGCCGCGTTCGTGACAGCGGCGCGTGCGCTACGCAAGGTCGAGCTGACGCACTTCCCGAAGGCGTTCGCCTTCGCGTCGTTGGTCGCGTACGTCTGGGCGAAGGTCGTCGTGCCCAGGTTCTTCAGCGTCAGCTTGCACGTCTGGTTCGCGGTTGACGGCGCCGTGGGCGCCGATCCGTCGGCCATCGCAGCTACCGGAGCGGCGAGAGCGATGAGCAGAGCCATGAAGATCAATTTGCGCATGAACAGCCTCTTTTGGTTGGGGAACAAGCGTCTAGTTCCATCGTCCCCGGGAAGGTCAGCGAAGCACCCCGATTGTGTAAGTGGAACGTAAGAACACCGAGGTCGGCAGCGGTTGGCCGCCAGCTAGAGGTCCAACTGGGCCACGCCAAGATGACCGAAGGCCTGCTTGGCAGCTCGACGGCGCCAGCGGAGCCACAGGGAGCGCATCGTGTTCACGAAGGTCAGTTCCGGCGCCCCCTGCGATGTCCTTCACATCCGATCACCGAGCACGACGAGGGCCGCCCGAAAGGCGGCCGCGACGTGCAGGCAAGCACCCCCGAGCGTGCCTGCGCGTCACTTCGCCTTGGCTACGTGCTCGGCGCGCTCCGCCTCGTCCTCGTGCTGGAGATCCTCGAACTTCGTCGTCGCGGACGCGCGACTCTCGCGTTCACGAAGCGCGGCCTCCCTCGCCCGCCGTGCCTCGAGGCGTGGGTCGGCGACGGTGCCCGGGCTCGTCAGGTCGCCCGGGACGATCTCCTCCGTCGGCGCTGTGGCGGCTCCGACGCGGTCGGCTACAGGGCTCGGCGGCGTTTCGGCGGGTGGTTGCGGCGTGTGACGCCGCTGCCGGACACGGTAGGCGGCGTACGCGAGGCCCAGGAGGGCGAGCCAGCGGAAAACGGTCATGCGGTCACCCTTTCCCGTCGGGCGACAACCAAACCTCCCAGTCAGCGCAGCCGGAAGAGGTCGCCCGAGCCGACCGACATCAGGTACAGCTCCCCCGCCGAGTCCTGGCCGAACGACGAGAGTCCCTGCACCGTGAACGGCTCCAGACGAAGGCCGGTCGCACGGCCGTTGACGATTCTGAGGCTCCAGACCTTCCCCGAGCAGTAGTCGCCATAGAAGTAGCGGCCGACTGCCGCGGCCACCTTCGTGCCGCGGTACACGTAGCCGCCCGTCACCGAGCAGCCGCCGCTTGCGTGCGAGTACTCGGCGACCGGGGCGTGGTAGACCCCGTTCCGAAGCAGTTGCGTCGACGAGTCGAACGTATGGGTCGCCTCGAAGTGGTTCCAGCCGAAGTTCGCGAGGCCGGCGCCGCGGCGCAGGTAGTCGACCTCTTCCCACTGATCCTGGCCGACGTCACCGATGTACAGGTCGCCGTTCTTGCGGTCGAACGAAAACCGCCAGGGGTTCCGCAGCCCGAACGCGACCAGCTTCCACCGGGGCTTCGCGGCGTTGATGTTGAGGCGCATGATCTTCGCGAACGGCCGGTTCAAATTCTGGCCGTTGTGCTGCGGGTCGCCACCGCCACCACCGTCGCCGTTTCCCCAGTAGAGCCAGCCGTCAGGCCCGAACTGCAGCTGCCCGCCGTTGTGGTTCGACGCAAAATCCTTGACGAAGAGCAGTTGCCGCGCAGACGACGGAATCGCGGTGACGCCGTTCGAGCGGTACGCCACGACGTGCGTGTCACCGTTTCGGTCCGTGTAGTCGACGCAGAAGCGATGTGTCTTCGCGTAGTCGGGATCGAACGCGACCGACAGCAGACCTTGCTCCCCGCCGCTGAGCACGATCGGCCTGATGTCGAGAAACGGCGTGCTGCGGATGTGGCCGGCTTCGAAGACGACGATCTCGCCGGCCTGCTGCACCACGTACAACCGGCCGGGCTCACCCGGGGCGGGCGTCGCGTACACCGGCGCGTCGAAATGCGCCACCCGGACGATCCCGAGCCCGTCGGCCCGCGCCGACGCCGAGCCCGCACACATCAGGACGGCGAAAGCCGCCAACGTGCTGTATCGAGGGACGCCCACCCCGCAGGAGAGTTTCGCAGTCCATCCGGACTACTCGTCGGCAGGCGCGGAGAGGTAGTTCGCGTGCAGGACCTGTAGCGCCTCCGCCAGATCTGGCGACATCAGCGCGCTCTTGTGGAGATAGCCGGCCGCGCCCGCCTCGGCGGCGCGGCCGATGTCGTCGTACTCGTCCGAGCCCGTGTAGATGACGACATGCTGGCCGGAGTCGCGTTCGTGGATCGCGCGTGTCGCGTCGATGCCGCTCTGTCCGGGCAGCCCGATGTCCATCAGCACCACATCGGGCGACTCCCGCTCGACGAGCTGGACCGCCTCTTCACCGTCCACAGCGCGACCGACGACGATGAAGCGGCCGTCACGGTCGAGCATGTCTGCGACGAGCGACGCAAGCTGCTCGTCGTCCTCGCAGATCACGATGCGGAGCGGCGTCTCCAGCACGAGCGAGGAGCCTGACACATGGCCACTTAGGATGCGTCGGTGATCATCGACGGCCACAACGACCTCGTCCTCCATCGCTGGCGCGGCGAGCCCACCGATCATCTCGACCTCGATGCCGCCCTCGCGGCCGGTTTCTCGGGCGGTTTCTTCGCGCTCTACGTGCCGTCGCCCAGGCCGCCTGATCCGACGGAGATCCCGTACGCGATTCCGCTCCCCGATCCGATCCCGCAGGAGGAGGCCGCCCGGGTCGCCGAGGAGCTCTTCGCGGCGCTCTGCGACCTGCCGGTGACGCGGGCAACGTCCACCGCCGACTTCCAGGAGGGCCGTGTGACCGCGATCGTCCACCTCGAGGGCGCCGAGCCGATCGCGCCCGATCTCTCCAATCTGGAGTGGTGGTACGAGCGGGGGCTCCGGTCGATCGGTCTCACCTGGTCGCGCCAGAACCAGTTCGCGGAAGGGGTGCCGTTCCAGTTTCCGTCGACGTCCGACACCGGCGGAGGATTGACCGCCGCCGGGCGCGAGCTCGTGCGCGCCTGCAACCGCCTCGGCATCGTTGTCGACCTCTCGCACCTGAATTGGCAAGGGTTCTGGGACGTCGCAGATCGGTCGGACGCGCCGCTCGTCGCGACCCATTCGAACGCGCACGCGCTCTGTCCGGCGTCGCGCAATCTCGTCGATGAGCAGCTCGACGCGATCGCCGAGTCCGGCGGCGTTGTCGGCGTCAACTTTGCCGTTACGTTCCTGCGCGAAGACGGCCACGAGCGCCGCGACACGCCGATCACGGAGATCGTTCGGCACGTCGACTACCTCGCCGAACGGATGGGGATCGACCATGTCGCGCTCGGCTCCGACTTCGACGGCGCCGTCATCCCCGACGAGCTCGGCAGCGCCGCCGGTCTGCCCAACCTCGTTGCGGCGCTGCGTGAGTCCGGCCACGACGACGAGGCCGTGGCGAAGATCACGCATCGCAACTGGCTGCGGGTGCTAGACGCTACGTGGAACTGATGGTCGATTTGCGCGCGAAGAAGCCGCGAGCCTGCATCGTCATCACCAGCGCGCCGTCCTGATTGAAGACCTCGCTGGTCGTGAAGATCGTGCCGCGGCTCGGGTTCGTCGACGACGGCTGCGCGTCGGTCACCGTGACACGGCCGGTCAGGCGATCCCCGGGGCGCACCGGCGCCGTCCAGCGCAGCTGCTCGATCCCGGGTGAGCCCATCGACGCCGCGTCGAGCAGGATGCCGCGCACGAACAGGCCCATGAACAGCGCCGCTGTATGCCAGCCACTCGCGACCAGCCCGCCGAACGGCCCGTCCTGGGCCCCGGCTGGATCGACGTGAAACGGCTGTGGGTCGTAGTGCTGCGCGAACTCGATGATCTCGCCCTCCGTCACGTCGACGGAGCCGAGCTCGGTCACGTCGCCGACGGCGAAGTCCTCCCAGTAGCGCATCGACCCTGAACCTACCGATAGCTTCTTGGCGTGCGCACGCGCTCGCTCGGCCCGCTCCAGGCCTCAGTCGTCGGACTCGGCTGCAACAACTTCGGCCGGCGGATCGACGAGGCGGCGTCCACGCTCGTGCTCGACGCCGCACTGCACGTTGGCGTCACCTTCATCGACACGGCCGACGTCTACGGCGATCGTGGCGGGAGCGAGACGATCATCGGCAACGCGCTGAAGGACCGGCGCGACCAGGTCGTGCTCGCGACGAAGTTCGGCAGCGACATGGGCGACGGCGCCGGCCGCCGCGGCTCCCGCGACTACATCCGCCGGGCGCTCGAGGCGTCGCTGCGGCGGCTACAGACCGATGTGATCGACCTCTACCAGCACCACCAGCCGGATCCTGAGACGCCGCTCGAGGAGACCTTCGGCGCGTTGGAGGAGCTCGTCGCCGAGGGCACGATCCGCGCCTACGGCACCTCGAACTACGAGCCTGAGTTGCTGCGCCGCGCCAAGGCCGTCGCGGGCAAGGGTTACGTGTCGGAACAGAGCGAGTACTCGTGGCTCGAGCGCGGCGCGGAGGCGGAGCTGCTGCCGACGTGCCACGACCTCCGCCTCGGTTTCATCCCGTATTTCCCGCTCGCCTCGGGCCTGCTCACCGGAAAGGTTTCGGCCGACGCTCCGCCGGCGCCGGGTACGCGCCTCCACGGCCGCACGATCGAGCAGGACCGCCTCGGCCAGGTCGAGCGACTGCGCGCCTGGGCCGACGCGCACGGGGTCACACTGCTCGACGTCGCCGTCGGCGGCCTGGCCGCGGTCCACCCGGTCGCTTCCGTGATCGCCGGCGCGACCAAGCCGGAGCAGGTGCGGGCGAACGCGGCCGCCGGGTCGTGGATCCCTACCGCCGACGAGCTCGCCGACCTGCGAACGATCTAGTCCAGCTTCGCGACCACGTGCTTGATCTGCGTGTACTCCTCCATCGAGTACGCCGACATGTCCTTGCCGTAGCCGGAGCTCTTGTAGCCGCCGTGCGGCATCTCGGACGCGATCGGAACGAGGTGGTCGTTGATCCAGACGCAGCCGAACTGCAGCTTTCGTGCAGCGCTGAGCGCGCGGCCGATGTCGCGCGTCCAGACGGAGGCGGCGAGACCGTACTGCACGCCGTTCGCCCACTCGATCGCCTGCGCGTCGTCGGCGAACTTCTGCACCGTGACGACGGGGCCGAAGACCTCGTTCTGAACGATCTCGTCGTCCTGTGCGACATCCGTGATGACGGTCGGTGTGACGAACCAACCGCGGTCCCCCTGCGACCGGCCGCCGGTCAGGACCGTCGCGCCCTTCGCCCGTTCCAGGAAGCCGAAGATGCGCTCCTGCTGGTCCGCTGAGATGACAGGACCCATCTCGATCTCCTCGCTCGACGCCGGGTCGCCGACGTTCAGCGACTCGACCGCCGGAACGAGCGCCTCGAGCAGCGCGTCGTAGATCTTCGGGCCGGCGATCACGCGCGACCCGGCCGTGCAGTCCTGTCCGGAGTTCGCGTACCCGGCGATCTTGATCCCTTCGGCCACCGCCTCGGGGTCGGCGTCGTCGAATACGACCATCGGCGCCTTGCCGCCGAGCTCGAGGTGCACGCGCTTGAGGGTGTCGGCCGCGTTCTTCGCGATCAGCTTGCCGGTGGAGACGTCGCCGGTGAGCGAGACGAGGCCGATCGCGGCATGGGAGACGAGCCGTGCGCCGGTCGGGACACCGTCGCCGGTCACGGCCTGCAGCACGTCCTCGGGGATTGCGTCCTTCGCCAGTTCCAGGAAGCGAAGCAGCGACAGCGGCGTCTGCTCCGCCGGCTTCAGGATCTGCACGTTGCCGGCCGCAAGAGCGGGTCCCATCTTCCAGACGGCCATCATCAACGGGTAGTTCCACGGGCAGATCCCGGCGACGATCCCGATCGGCTCGCGCCGGACCATCGACGTGTAGCCCTTGATGTACTCGCCCGTGCTCTTGCCCTCGAGGTTGCGAGCTGCGCCCGCGAAGAAGCGAAGGTTGTCGGCCGCGAACGGCATCTCCTCCCGCGCCAGCGAGATCGGCTTGCCGACGTTCCGCGACTCGATCTGCGCGAGTTCCTCGGCGTTGTCCGAGATCACGTCGGCGAGCTTCAACAGCAGCTCGGAGCGCTCGCCGGGCGTGGCATCGAGCCACTCCGGCAAGGCCCTCTGGGCCCGCTCGACAGCGGCATCGACCTCGTCGGCGGACATGTTCGGGACGCTGGCGATCGATTCGCCAGTCGCCGGATTCACGACTTCGAGTGTCGCATCGGCTGTTGCTGTCATCGGTGGCCTCCTAGCTCGTTGATCACTCGGTACGCAGGATCCCGCTCTCGCGGGTGAGTCGCTGAGCGAGCGCAACCGGCACGATCGTCACAGCGAGGATAAGGAAGACGACGACGTTGACCTGGGGGAGCTGCTGGCCGAGGCGGATCTGGCCGAAGATCCAGATCGGCAGCGTGTTGTTGGCCCCGGCGGTGAACGTCGTGACGATCACCTCGTCGAACGAGAGCGCGAAGGCGAGTAGGCCGCCGGAGATGAGCGCCGTCGAGATTGTCGGGAACGTGACGTAGCGGAACGTCTGGATCCCGTCGGCCCCCAGGTCCATCGACGCCTCCGTCAGCGAGCCGGGGACGCGCCGAAGCCGTGCGATCACGTTGTTGTAGACGACCACGACGCAGAAGGTGGCATGGCCGATCACCACCGTCCAGAGACCGAAGTTGAACTTCCAGAACGTGAAGTACGAGTTGAGCGCCATGCCGGTGATGATCCCCGGCAGCGCGATCGGCAGCACCAGCAGGAACGAGATCCCGTCGCGGCCGAAGAACTTGAAGCGGTGCACGCCGAACGACGCCGCCGAGCCGAGCACCAGGGCGATCAACGTGGCGAGCGCCGCCGCCTTCAGCGACAGCCAGAGCGCCTGCTGCATGTCGGGGTTGTGGATCGCCGGTGAGAACCACTTCGTCGTGAACCCGGGGATCGGCCAGCTCTGCACGTTCGACGAGTTGAACGCGTACAAGCAGATGATGCCGATCGGGATGTAGAGAAACGCGAGCACCAGGGCGACCCAGGCGCCCAGGGCGATCTTCCCGCCGCGCGTCGTCATAGCGCCTCGAACGCGCCGAGCCGACGCGCGATCACCAGGTAGACGCCCATCACGACGACCGGTACGACTGCGAACGCCGCGGCGAACGGCAGGTTGGACGACTGGTTGACCGAGTCATAGACGACGTTGCCGATGAACTGCGAAGAAGCGCCGCCGACCAGCACCGGCGTGATGTAGTCGCCCAGGGTCAGCGAGAAGGTGAAGATCGAACCGGCGACGATGCCGGGCAGCGCCAGCGGCAGGATCACCGTGCGGAGCGTACGGAAGCCCTTGGCGCCTAGATCGCGGGAGGCCTCGATGTACGAGTTGGGGATTCGCTCGAGCGATGCGTAGATCGGCAGGATCATGAACGGCAGCCAGATGTACGAGAAGACGATCCACATCGCCGTGTTCGTATAGGCGATGTTCGCCGGGGGCAGCCCGAGCTTCTGCAGCCACCAGTTGAGGAGCCCGTCGGAGTTGAGGATCAGGCGCCACGCATAGACGCGCGCCAGGTAGGAGGCCCACAGCGGCAGCAGCACGAGCACGAACAGCAGAGCCCGTGTACGACCGCCGGCGACTCGCGCCATGAAGTAGGCGAACGGGAAGGCGATGATCGCGTCCGTGATCGTCACGGCGCCTGCGATGTAGATCGTCCGCAGCGCGACGGTGCGGTACGTCGGTTCGGTGAAGAGCGTGCGGAAGTTGTCGAGTGTCCAGCTATGGATCAGCTCGGACGTGAACGGGTCGACCGTCCAGAAGGCGGAAACGAAGAGCGCAACGAGCGCCGCGATGTAGACGACGGTGAACGCCAACACCGGTGGCGAGAGGAGCGAGAGCGCTTTGAGCCACGGACGGCGCCAGAGCGCGCCGCCGAATCGGCGACGCGCTCCGGGCCGGTCACGTGGTTCTAGCCCTTGAGCTGGGTCCAGGCTTGCTGCCACTTCGTGTAATCCATGCAGTTCTTCTGCCCGTTGCCGCAGTCGGCGATCGGGGTCTTCCAGAAGTGGATCTGCTTGAAGTACTTGAGCGGAGCGTTGGCGTGGTACTGCGCGCACGAACCCTTCGAGAGCCGATTCATGATCGCGCAGGCCTTCGAGTTGACGGGGGTCTCACCGAAGTAGATGGCCTGCTGGGCCTGCACCGTCGGAGTCGAGATCCACGCCAGCCACTTGTAGGCGCAGTCGAGGTTCTTCGTCTTCGACGAGACCATCCAGGTGTCCAGCCAGCCCGTCGCCCCTTCCTTCGGGACGAGGTCCTTCACCGGGGCCTTGGCACCGATCAACGTGTTCGTCTGGTAGGGCCACGAGGCGCCGATCACCGCGTCGCCGTTCTTGAACAGGTCGATTTCGTCCGAGGCGAGCGCCCAGTACTTCTTGATCAGCGGCTTCTGCTTCTTCAGCAGGCTGGTCGCCGCGGCGAACTGGGCGCTGTTCAGCTCATACGGATCCTTGATTCCGAGCGACGGCTGCGACTTCGAGAGGTACAACGCCGCATCGGCGATCTGGATCGGGTTGTCAGGCACGGTCACCTTGCCCTTGTATTTCGGGCTGTAGATCGCGGCCCACGAGGTCGGTGCCGGGCTGACCTTCTTCGTGTTGTAGAGCAGCGTGTTCGGGCCCCACTGCAGCGAGACGCCGTAGTGCTTGCCGTCGACGGTGTTGTTCGGCGGCGACTTGAACGCGGCGCCGAAGTCCTTGTAGGAGGGGATCTTCGAGACGTCGACCGGTTGCACGTCCTTGCCGTAGATCAGCCGCAGCGACGCATCGCCGGAGGCTGAGACGAGGTCGTACTGACCGCCGCCGCCCGACCGCATGAGGGTCACCATCTCGTCCGACGAACCGGCGTACTTCGCGTGCACCGCGCAGCCGGTCGCCTTCGTGAACGGCTTCACCCATTGGGGCTGGGTGTAGCCCTCCCACGCGATCATGTTGAGCGTGCCGCCCTGCTGCTTGGACACGCCGGCGGCGGGGAGCGCCAATCCGACAGCCAGCACGGCGACGAGCGCCCAGAGTTGCTTCGTCATCTGTCCTCCTGCTTGGAGTGTGTTTGGGGGGGTTGATCCTTGATCTCGTACGCGTCCTCGTCGCGCCACGAGAGGTTGACCTTCGTGCCGGGCTCCACGCGAGAGCCGTCGCTCTGGCGTACGACCGTCAGCCGGTCGCCGGAGCTCGTGTCGACGACGTAGCGCGTGAAGGCGCCGACGAAGACGACGTCGGCGACGACACCCGGCTCGCCGTGACCGTTCAGGTCGATCCGTTCCGGACGAACGCTGAAGCGGCGGCCGTTGCGCTCGAGAATGTTCGAGGTGCCGACGAACCCGGCGACGAACTCGGTGGCCGGGCGCTCGTAGATCACCCGCGGCGACCCGATCTGCTCGATCCGGCCCTCGTTGAAGACCGCGACGTGGTCGCTCATCGTCAGCGCCTCTTCCTGGTCGTGCGTGACGTAGAGGAAGGTCATGCCGAGCTCCTGTTGGAGCGCTTTCAGGAACACCTGCATCTCCTGGCGCAGCTTCAGATCGAGCGCACCGAGCGGTTCGTCGAGCAGCAGCACCTGCGGCCGGTTGACGATCGAGCGGGCGAGGGCAACGCGCTGGCGCTGGCCCCCCGACAGCTGGACGGGTTTGCGTGCTCCGTATCCGTCGAGCCGCACCATCCGCAGCACCTCGCGAACCTGGCTGACGCGCTCGCTGCGCTTGACGCCCTTCACCTTCAGGCCGTAGGCGACGTTCTGTTCGACCGTCATGTGCGGGAAGAGCGCGTAGTCCTGGAAGACGGTGTTGACGTTGCGCGCGTACGGCGGGCGCCGGGTGATGTCCTCGCCGCCCAGCGTCACGCGGCCGCGATCAGCTTGTTCGAAGCCGGCGATGATGCGTAGCGTCGTCGTCTTGCCCGAGCCCGACGGGCCGAGGAGCGTGAAGAACTCGCCGTCCCCGACGGTCAGGTCGACGTCGTCGACCGCGACGACGTCACCGAAGGTCTTCCGGATTCCCTCGACACCGACGTCAGCTGCCAAGGCAGCCCTCGAGGATGTCGAGCCCTTTCTCCAGGTCGTCGTCGGAGATCGTGAACGGCACGAGGATGCGGATCACGTTGCCGTAGAGGCCGCACGACAGCAGGAGCAGGCCCCGCTCGCGCGCCGAGGCCGTGATGCGGGCCGTTTCCTCGCCGGTCTGCTCCGTCAGCTCGATCGCGAGCATCGGGCCGATGCCGCGGACCTCGGAGCTCGTCGGTGCCATCGCTTCGAGACGCGCACGCAAGCGCTGACCGACGGCCTCGGCGCGCGGGCGCTGCCCCTCGAGTGCGTCGAGAATCGCGACTGCGGCGGCGCACGAGACCGGGTTGCCGCCGAACGTGCCGCCGAGCCCGCCGGGCGGCACAGCGTCCATCACCTCGGCGCGCCCGGTGACTGCGGCGAGTGGGAGGCCGCCACCGAGCGTCTTGCCACTGACGAGCAGGTCCGGTGCGACGCCGTAATGCTCGATCGCCCACACGGGGCCGGTGCGGCCGCAGCCGGACTGGACCTCGTCGTCGACGTAGAGGATGCCGTAGCGGTCGAGCAGCTCCTGGAGCCGCTTCGGGAAGTCCGGTGTCATCGGGATGAAACCGCCCTCGCCCTGCACCGGCTCGAGCACCGCGCAGGCAACGGAGCTCGGGTCGACGTCGCCCTTGAAGAGATGTTTGAGCGCATCGATCGCGTCGTCCTCGCTGATCCCGCGGTACGGGTACGGCGCCGGCGTGCGGTAGATCTCGGGTGCAAAGGGTCCGAAGCCGGCCTTGTACGGCACGACCTTCGAGGTCATCGTCATCGACAGCAGCGTCCGCCCGTGAAACGCGCCGTCGAAGACGACGACCGCGGGCCGCCCCGTCGCGACGCGGGCGATCTTGACGGCGTTCTCGATCGCCTCCGCCCCGGAGTTCAGCAGCACCGACTTCTGGTCGGACCCGCGGCAGGGTGAGAGCTCCGCCAGCCGCCTGCAGACCTCGACGTAGGGCTCGTACATGCCGACCATGAAGCACTGGTGCAGGTACTTGTCGACCTGCGCGTGAACGGCGTCGACAACGGACGGGAGGGAGTGGCCCAGGTTGGCGCAACCGAGCCCGCCGGCGAAGTCGACGTACTCGCGTCCGTCGACGTCCCAGACGCGTGCGCCCTCGGCGCGCTCGACGACGAGCAGCGGCGTCGAGATGCCGCGGGCGACGTAGCGCTCGCGGCCCTCCTGGACTCGTTCGGTCGAGCTGCGTTCGTGAACCGCCACCGTAGGGGCGACTGTATATCCCGCATTCAGCCAGGGCCAGCCCGGGAGAGCCGGCAGCCTCATGGTTACGATGCCCCTTCGCGTGGCGCCTTGGCCGAGTGGTTAGGCAGCGGCCTGCAAAGCCGTTTACAGCGGTTCGAATCCGCTAGGCGCCTCTCCAGCAATGGCACCGAACCGGTTGCCCCGGCTCAGATCCAGACCGGGTGACGTCGTGGGGCTGCGCGGCGAAATAGTCCATTTGGGCCATTGTCTTCGTCCGCCGGACGGCATAACGTCTGCCGGCCGTGCGGAGGTCTCTGCCCGCAGCTCTTGCTCTCGCCGCCGCCCTCGCGGCACTCGTGAGCGTGCCCGCTGGTGCGCACGGCACTGGCTGCAAGAAGACGGACGTTCCCGACCTGAAGTTTCAGGACACGAACTGCGATGGGATCGACGGCAACGCCGCACACGCGATCTTTGTCGCGCCGACCGGCAGCGATTCAAGCCCCGGGACGATGAAGCGGCCGGTGCGGAGCGTGGCGACGGCGATCGCGAAAGCCGCTCGGCAGCACAAAGACGTGTACCTGCAGGTCGGTTCCTATGACGTCGGCTCCGGGTTGCAGCTCGCATCGAACGTCTCCCTCTACGGCGGCTACAACGCCAAGTGGAAGCGAAGCGCGACCTACCGCGTCGTGCTCCACGGCGCGCCGCAGGCGATTTTCGGAGTCGGCGTCCAGACCGTGCTGGTGCAGCTGCTCACGGCAACCGCCTCGGCCGCCCCGGCCGCGGGTCTGAGCGTCTATGGCGTGCGGCTGGTCAAGAGCAGCGTGCGGCTCGACCACGTCCACGTCTTCGCGGGAGACGGATCGAAGGGCGCCGACGGCGAGGCGACCGGCACAGCCGGAGCCTCCGGCGGACCGGGTCTGGCGCCGACGGGACAGCTTGTGGGCGGCGCCGGCGGCACCGGCGGCTACTACCCCGGCGGCATGGGCGGGAACGCCTACGGGGGCCTGGGCGACGGTCAGCCCGGAGCGGGCCCGGGCGGCGGCCCCGGCGGTGTGCAGGGTCCGCCCGGCTCCGGTGGGACCGCCTACAACGGCCACCCCGGCGGCGCGGGCGCTGTCGGCGCTGCAGGTGCGCCGGGAGCCGGCGGCGGGAACGACTTCTTCGCGACGGCCGAGGAGTGGTCGGGTCGCGATGGAGCCGCCGGCGGTACCGGGGAGCCCGGAGCGGGCGGCGGAGGCGGCGGCGCGGGCGGCTCCTACAGCTTCTCCGGCGGGAGCGCTAGCGGCTGCGCGGGCGGCGGCGGCGGCGCGAGCGGCACGGCCGGAACCGGTGGCAGCGGCGGCCACTTCGGCGGCGGCTCGTTCGGCGTCTACCTCATGCAGTCAACGGCGGTGTTGCTCGGTTCCACCGTCAAGGCAAGTAACGGCGGCGCGGGCGGCGCGGGGCGCAACGGAGGCCCAGGCGGCAGCGGCGGCGCGGGAGGCCCGGGCTACCTCTGTAGCGACGCCGGCGACGGAGGCCCCGGCGGGCCGGGAGGCGCAGGCGGGTTCGGAGGTGCCGGCGGCGGCGGGTCCGGCGGCCCCAGCATCGCGCTCTTCCGCGGCGGTGGCTCGACGGCGATCGTCAAGGAGTCGACGACGACGCCCGGCCAGGGCGGGGCGGGCGGCCCGGGCGGCACGCTCGGTGCAACCGGCCAGAGCGGGGGCGTGCTCTCCAGCTAGTGCACAAAGCGTGCTCCGGGACGCTTGTTACCCTCCATGTCTTGGCTGACGCCGAGCCCCTCTCCGGGGATATCGAGATTGCCCTCCGCACGGCCGACCGTCTCTCGAGGCGTTTTCCGGGCGGAATCGTGGAGCGCGAGGAGCTCGAAGGGGACGCCCTCGAGGCGCTCGTCCGCGCCGATCGAGCCTGGGACGGCCTCCCGAAGAGCGAGCGGCGCCGCTATCGCTTCGATCGGGTCGCCTTTCTGCGCATGTTCGTGCGTCGCCGGGTCGTGGACGCCCTTCGCTCCCGCGAGGGCAAGCACCTGAAGAAGCTCGCCGGCCGGGCGGACGGGACGCAGTGGGAGCAGCAGGTCGGCGGCGGCCTCTCGCTCGCCGAGGTGGTGCCCGATCCGTCGCAGCACACCGAGGTGCAAGCTCTGGCCAGGGTGCGGATGAGCGCCGAACAGCCCCCGCGGCACTGGGTGCGACGTAAGAAGAAACGAGATCTGGTGGCGCGGCACGGCGGCTCGCCGCTCGCACCGGGTGAGCTGGAGACGTTGGCGGACGCAGCCGTCGGCCTGACCGCCGAGGAATCCGGGCGACTGCGGCACCGGTCGATCGAGACCGTCAAGTCACAGCGCAAGAAGGCGATCGCCAAGCTGTTCGCGCGAAACACGACGCACGCCGTTCACCTGGCCCACCGGCTGGGCCTCCTGACCTAGCTCTCGACTGGTTCGACCCGGCCGAAGATCGAGCTTTCGAGCACGTAGAACACGGCGATCGCAGCGAAGAGCGCGACCGCGAGCCACGACGAGATCAGGGCGCTGAGTGTGGCCACGAGGTAGATCGGGACGCCTGGTTTGAACGCGCGGGAGATGCCGGTGACGGTTCGCGGGTCGGCGTCGGCGGCGATCAGGCGCCGGCCGGTGGCCGCGTAGAACCAGAGCAGGTTGTACAGCACAGCCATTACCACCATCGTCAGCCCGTAGACGAAGGCGGCGGCCGTCGCATCGTGTTGCAGGTGCTCCGCGAGCACCCGCGTCGGAAACGGGACGAACGCGATCGTCATCAGGAAGAAGACGTTGATGATCAGGAACCTGCGGTCGATGCGGTCGATGCACCCGAACACGGTGTGATGGTTGATCCACATGATCCCGATCGTCAGGAACGCCAGCACATACCCGGCATACGACGGCCAGATGCTGAGGAAGCCGTGGGTGACGCTGCCGTCGGGCGGCAGGCGCACGTCGAGGATCAAGAGCGTCGCGGCGATCGCGAAGACGCCGTCGCTGAACGTTTCGAGCCGCGCCGTCTCCATCCCCAGGATTGAAGAGCACCGGTCGGCCGACATTCGAGTCACGACGCGAAGGGGCCGCGTAGGATCGGACGGTGAGCTTCTCGGGCTCCCTGATCCAAAACGCGATCTACATCGCTCAGCAGCCGCCGGACTGGCCGATCGCGGCCGCCGACTGGGAGCGGGCGGCCGAGGAGAAGCTCGCTGCCGGCCCGTTCGGTTACATCGCCGGCGGGGCCGGGGCGGAGGCGACGGTCGGAGCCAATCTCGAGGCGTTCGGCCGCTGGCGGATCCGGCCGCGCATGCTGACCGGCAACGCCGTGCGCGACCAGTCGGTCGAGGTACTCGGGCTCCGCTCACCCGCGCCGTTCCTCCTCGCCCCGCTCGGGGTGCTCTCGATCGCCCACGAGGAAGCCGAGGTGGGAGTAGCCCGGGCCGCTGCCTCGACGGGCGTGCCGATCGTGCTCTCGAGCGCCGCGACGCACTCGCTCGAGGACGTCGCCGCCACCGGCGCGCCGCGCTGGTTCCAGCTCTACTGGGTCTCGGACCGCGAGATCTGCGCCAGTCTCGTCAAGCGCGCTGCCGACGCCGGTTACGGCGCGATCGTGGTCACCCTCGACACGCTGCAGCTGGCCTGGCGCCCGCGCGACCTGCGAAACGCATACCTGCCGTTCCTGCAAGGCGAAGGTTGCGGCCAGTTCTTCTCCGACCCGGTCTTCCTGTCGCGCCTCGACAAGCCACCGGCCGAGGACCTTCTGACAGCGGCTGCGACGATGCTCGCGACGTTCCCGAACGTCGGTTTGACCTGGGACGACCTCGATTGGTTGCGCGAGCAGACCGACCTGCCGCTCCTCGTCAAGGGCGTGCTGACCGCCGACGATGCGCGGCTGGCGCTCGACCACGGTGTCGACGGCATCGTCGTTTCGAACCACGGCGGCCGACAGGTCGACGGGGCCGTGGCGGCGCTCGACGCGCTTGTCGAGGTGCGCGACGCGCTCCCCGAGGCTGTCGTGCTGATGGACGGGGGCATCCGTAGCGCGGCCGATGTGCTCAAGGCCATGGCGCTTGGCGCCGACGCGGTGCTGCTCGGCCGGCCGTACGCCTACGCGCTCGCGGTCGGCGGCCAGCGCGGCGTCGAGGAGTTGCTCCAGAACCTGAGGGCCGAGATCGACCTCAGCCTCGCCCTCGCCGGCGCGCACTCGATCCGTGAGCTCGACCGCTCGTGGCTGTCGACCGCGGCGTAGTCCTCTCCTCGCGCGACTCGGTCGCGCTCGAGGAGATCCGGGTCGAGGAGCCGGGGCTAGGCGAGGTGCTCGTCCGGATCGACGCGACCGGGGTCTGCCACAGCGACCTGCACGTGATCGAAGAGGACGGCTGGCACCACCCCTACCCGGTGCTGCTCGGCCACGAAGGCGCCGGGACGATCGAGAGCATCGGCCAAGGCGTCACCGCGCTCGCCGTCGGCGACCGCGTCGTGTTGGGCTGGAAGACCGCGTGCGGGGTGTGCGTGAAGTGCGCGCGCGGCGAGCCTCGCCGCTGCAAGCGTCCACCTGCTGCGCCGGGCCGGCTCTTCCGCGGCGACGGCAGCGAGCTGACACCAGTGCTGCGCACCGGCACGTTCGCAAGCCACACCGTGGTACCGCAAGTGGCCGCCGTGAAGATTCCCGCAGCCCTGCCGGCCGAGCAAGCGTGCCTGATCGGCTGCGCCGTCGCGACCGGCGTGATGTCGGTGCTCGAGACGGCGCAGGTCTGGGCAGGGGCGCGGGTCGCGGTGATCGGCTGCGGTGCCGTCGGCCTGTCGGTGATCCAGGGAGCGCGCATCGCCGGCGCGTCGCAGATCCGCGCGATCGACCTCGACGAGCAGAGGCTCGAGCAAGCCAGGCGCTTCGGCGCGACGGATGTCGGCGAAGGCCCGGTCGATTTCGCCTTCGACGTCGTCGGCCGATGGGCGACGTTCGAGCTGGGACTCTCGCTGCTCGCCTCGGGCGGCACGCTGACGCTGATCGGCCTCTCGCCCGCCGGCGAGACCGCGAAGGTCGGCCTGCCCGAACTGTTCTCGAAGCGCGCGCGCATCCTCGTCTCGCACGGCGGCGACCATCTGCCGTCGGAGGACTTCCCGAGGCTCGCGCAGTGGGCGCTCGACGGCACGCTCGACCTCGGCGGCATGGTGACGCGGGTCGCACCGCTCGACGCCTGGCGCGAGGCGCTCGACACGCTCGGGGCCGGGGACGTCGTGCGCACCGTCCTGACGCCCTGACCAAACCGCTCGCCGCCGAGGCGCGTACCTCTCCCGAACCCGAACTGGAGGTACACGAATGTTTCGGAAGTCACTTGCCGTCGGAATCGTCGCCGTGCTGGCAGCCGTCCTCGCCGCAACAGCGCTCGCGCGCCGCGACGCAACGCCGACGCTGGTCGGCACCGTCGGCCCCGGCTACACGATCGGGCTGACGAAGGACGGGAAGGCCGTGAAGACGTTGAAGGCCGGCGCGTACAAGCTGGTCATCCACGACAAGGGGTCGATCCACGCCTGGTCACTCGACGGGCCGCACGGCTACGCCAAGGACTTCACCAAGATCCCGTTCGTCGGGACGAAGAGCTTCTCGGTCAACTTCAAGGCCGGCAAGTACAAGTTCTACTGCCCGAACCACGAGTCGATGATGTTCGGCCACTTCACCGTCAAGTAGGGGGTTAGGATCGAGTCGTGGATCTCCGCGACACGACCGACGAGGCGGCATTCAGGCAGGAGGTGCGCGAGTTCATCGCGCACAACCTGCCCGCCGCCTCGAAGCAGCGAGGCGGCCGCCGCTTCGAGGACGCAGACCGCGACTGGAGCCGGCGACTCGGCGAGGCCGGCTACGCCGGGCTGACCTGGCCGAAGGAGTTCGGCGGGGCGGGTGCGCCGTACAGCCACCAGGCGATCTTCCTCGAAGAGCTCGCGCGAGCCGAAGCGCCCTCGCACCTCGGGGTGATCGGCCTCGGCATGGCCGGCCCGACGATCATCTCGTGGGGCACCGACGCGCAGAAGCAGCGGTACCTGGCCAAGATCCTGAGCGCCGAGGAGATCTGGTGCCAGGGGTTCTCGGAGCCGGACGCCGGTAGCGACCTCGCCGCCGCACGCACCCGCATCGAGGATCAGGGCGACCACTTCCTCGTCAACGGTCAGAAGGTGTGGTCCTCGTTCGCGCACATCGCGGACTTCTGCATCCTCGTCGGCCTCGGGCTTCCCGACGCACCCAAGTACAGGAACCTCACGTACGTGATCGCCGACATGCACGCGCCGGGCGTCGGGGTCCGGCCGCTGGTTCAGATCACGGGCCAGCCAGAGTTCAACGAGATCTTCTTCACCGACGTGCGCGTGCCGAAGGAGAACGTGCTCGGCGCGGTCGGGGACGGCTGGCAGGTCGCGATGACGACGCTCCTGCACGAGCGCGGGACGCTCGGCTTCGCGCTCGCCGCGACCCTCGACGTCGCCGTCCGCAAGCTCGCAGCCCTCGCGAAGGAGCGTGGCGTCACCGACCCGATCCTGCGCGACCGGCTCGCCCGCGAGTGGGTCGAGCTGCAGGCGCTCAAGTACACGAACTACCGCTCGCTCTCGACGCTCCAGAAGACCGGCGTTCCCGGCCCGGAAGGATCCGCGTCGAAGCTCGTCTGGTCGGAGAACAACCAACGGCTGACGAAGCTCGCGCTCGAGATCCTCGGCTCGCACGCGCAGCTGACCGACGGCGGCGGGTATGCCGACGGGTACTGGCAGTACCAGCAGCTGCGCTCCCGCGGCAACACGATCGAAGCCGGGACGAGCGAGATCCTGCGCAACATCGTGGCCGAACGCGTGCTCGGAATGCCGAGGAGCAGGTAGTGGATTTCTCGTTCACGCCCGAGCAGGACGACCTACGCCGCGAGGCACGCTCGTTCCTCGAGGCGCACCCGTCGCCGTCGATGGAGCAGCTCACCGAGCTCGGCTGGGTCGGCATTCTGCGCAGCGACGACTTCGGGTTCCTCGACGCGGCGGTGCTGTTCGAGGAGCTCGGCCGCGCGCTCTACGACGGCCCGTTCGTGCTCAACGAGGTCGCCGCGCAGCCGGGCGACGACGTGTGGTCGATCGAGATCGACGGCTTCGTGCCGCATCTCGCGCAGGTGCAGCGCGTGCTGACGCCTGGCATGGAGGCGGCGGCCGCGGCCGGCGAGTCGGTCGCGACCGTCGACGAGACTCTCAGGCTCGGAAGACTCTCGCCGAACGGTGTCGAGCGCGCCGAGGGCGACTGGCCCGAGGTTCGCCGCCGGCTGCTCGCTGCGCTCGCACTCGAGGCGGTCGGGATCGGCTCGAAGGCGAACGAGCTGGCGATCGAGTACGTGAAGGAGCGCGAACAGTTCGGCAAGAAGATCGGCACCTACCAGGCGATCTCGCACTCGCTCGTCGATGG
>DASYPH010000103.1:0-4882 GCA_036006925.1 Gaiellaceae bacterium | reverse complement strand
GACGGACTCGAACCGTCGACCCCCTCCTTACCATGGAAGTGGTCGCGCGAGTGCCTCCGGGTCGACGCGCTCGAGATAGGCGTCCGCGAGCTCGGCGGCCTCGTCCTCGCTCCCGGGGAAGAGGTGGCCGTAGCGGTCGAGGGTGATGCCGATGGACGCGTGCCCCATGAAGGAGCTGAGCGCCTTGGGGTTCACGCCGGCGGCGATCAGCAGCGCGGCGAACGTGTGCCGGCACTCGTGGAGGCCGATCGGCGCGAGCCCCGCCTCCCGCCACGCTCGCCTCGCGCGCGCGACCGCGGACGAGTACCCAAAGGGGGCCGTGCCGTCCGCGCCGAACACCAGGCCGTCGCCTCGGCCCGAGCTCAGCCGGTGCTCGAGCAGGTGCGTCCTCAGCACCGCGAGCATCGGCACGGAGCGTGCGCCGGCGGCGCTCTTCGGCGCGACGACGACCCCCTCCTTCGGGTCCCACGACCGGGCTACGCGGATGCGGCGGGCCTCGAGGTCGGCGTCTTCCCACCGGAGCGCCATCAGCTCGCCGCGCCGCAGGCCCGCGTAGAGGGCCGTGGCCCAGATCGCCCGGTCCCGCGGCGGCAGGGCCGCGACCAGCTCCCGCGCCTCCGGGACGTCCCGGTGCGCTACGCGCCCGGGTCCGGCGCACCGGCGCCCGGGCCCGGAACTCGATCGCCCGCATCGGATTCGGCTCGGGGAGCGCAGAGGGAGGGATCGAACCCTCGATCCGCCTAACGACGGATGACGGCTTCCTAAACCGCGTGCGCAAGTTCGATTCTTGCCGGGGGCACTAGCCGGAGGCTTGGTCGCAAGCATCGGTCTGCGGGAAAACACGCGGATGGCCGACGCCGCGGCCGGTCCGCACGCACGTACCCCGCTGAATCAGCGCAACAAGGCCTGGAACGAAACCGGCGAAGTCGGGGAGTCGCAGCCGCTCGCGGAGCTCGGAGCTGGCGTCGGTCCGTGGCCTTCGTCAGCTGGCAAGACGGTCGAGGCCAACCTCTCCCGCGCGTACCGCAAGCTCGGCATCCGCTCCCGGGCCTACCTTCCCGCCCGCTCGACGCGAGGGAGGACGGGGCGATTTCGTAGGGTTTCCCCGCTTTCGTCGCGCGTCTGCGGCTACTACCGTCGGACGCATGGTCGAGCACCTCATGGTCGAGCAGCTAACGGGCGGTTTGGTAGCCAAGTGCTATTGGCCCGACGTCGACGAGCGAGTCATGCGTGCCGCAGACGCACGCCGAGCACGAGGGAGGGCCAACACATGATCCGCAGAGGGAAGATGCCGGCTGTCGTCGGCGCGATCGTCTTCTCAGTCGCCCTCGCCGTCGGCGGAGGCGAAAGCAAGGCTGGCCCGCCCAGCGGCGGGTTCCACCGGCTCGCGACCGTGAACGCGACGGCTGCTGCAGCTGTCGCCATGGCGCGCACGTCTGACGGGAAACTGCATCTCGTCTACCAGACCTTCGCGGGCCGCTCCTTCAGCGGTCTCGCGTCGCTTTCGATCAGCGCCTCCGGCACTGCCGGGCCTCAGGTGCAGGCGCTCTCGGAATGGCAGGGCGGGCAGCCCGGCCTCCTGGCGCTGCCGAACGGCACGCTCGAGGCTGTCTTCGGCGCGATCTCGCCAAGCAGCTTCGTCTCGAGCGTCTGGGGGATCACCTCGAGCGACGGCGGCGCGACGTGGTCGGCCCCCGCAGACGTCCGGGGAGGCGGCCCGAACGAGGCATTGGCGTACGGCTCGGATATCACCGCCGCGATGACAGGCACCTCGCCGGTGCTCTCGCTCCCACAGGCCGGCAATCTCGTCGTCCAGACAGGCCTCGGCAGCGGTTCGCCGAGCGTCATGGTCACGAACAGCACCGACGGGTCGACGACCGACGCCGACCTCGCGGTCGATGCGGCGACGGGCGAGGTCGTCGCGAGCTGGCCGTCGATCGCACACAGCCCGAGCCTCTACGTGCAGGGCGTCGCGCCGACAATCGAATCGCCGCAGCTTGTTCCCGGCCAGAGCCGCAACGCGCTCGTCCTCGCCGGCCGCGATACGGGTCCCGGCGTGTACGGCGCGTACACGACCGACGGCAGGCACGTGCGCCTGTTCCGCTACGGCGGCGGCACGGTCGCGGTTGGCTCACGCAGCCATACCGCCGCAAAGGTGCTCGGCGTCGCCACCAGTCTGCAGGGCCGCGTCTGGGTGATGTGGGGCGACGACTCGGGCGGCGGCGTCGCAGTCACCCGCTCGAACAAGGCAGTGACCCGCTTCGAGCCGATCCAGCACGTCAGGTCGAACGCGGGCAGTCTCTATCGGATCCAGGGCGACGGCCGCCTCGGCCCGCTCGATCTGCTCGTCGACGAGATCCCTAACGGGACCGGACCCGTGCAGCCCGCTGGGATCTACCACGCGCGCGTGCTGCCCGTCCTCTCGGCCACCGTGTCGGTGACCAAGGTGAAGAAGGTCTACAAACTGACCGCGACGGTCACGGACGCCGGCGACCCGGTCGCAGGTGCGAGCGTGTCCGTCAAGGGCCAGAAGAAGACGACGAACGCGAAGGGCGTCGCCACCTTCACTCTTCCAAGCTCCGCCGGCGGCACCGCGACTGTCATCGTCACGAGTCCCGGCTACAAGGTTCTCACGGAGACCATCCACATCTAACGCACTGCAGTCGAGCAGGTGCGAGTCGAGACATTTGCGACTGAGATCGATACCGGCGTAAACATCCGTCCCGCGGGGGCGTCCCGTCCGCAGTGCCGCGCGAGACACTTGCGGTGGCGCTCCCCGTCGGGTGAGAGGACGCTCGCCCAGGCGAGCGCGCCGCGTATTGGGAGGGAGAACAGCGGCATAAACGGGGTGGCCCGACGTCCGGCTCGCACGATTCTTGGAATGTCAGCCGATTCGCAGTAGCCTCGGTCACACATGAGGGGGACTTCTTTGAGCTTCCTCACCATCGCGGGCTGTGCGCTCGTTGGTCCCACCGGCCTCGCCTCCGCGACCGCGCCAGCAATCACGCCAGGCGTGCACGTCTTCGAGGCACACCTGCAGGACTCCCCTTGCGGCAGGAACGCGTTCTGCGGGGCGGGCAGGCTGACCGGATTCGGCTGGGTTAAGACTCGGGCTGCGTTTCGGCCCTTCGGCGCTCCTCCGGCTGCAGGCTGTCTCAGTGTGGTTGGAACGCGCAGGCTCACACTCACGCGTGACCGGAAGAGCACCCTCCGCCTCGCTGTCAGCGGCGCTGTCTGCGGATCGCGCAGTTGGGGGACCTTCAAGGTTTCTTCCGGAGGGGGAGCCTTCGCGGGGGCTACCGGAAGCGGAGTCATCCTCGGCAGCTTCACGGAGACCCAGCACGAGCGCCTTCATTACTCCGGCGTTCTCATACTCGCAAGTAGATAAGCGGGAGCCTGAGGCGACTCGATGAGCCCTCCCGCTCAGGGGTCAATCCTGAACATTGGCCCAGGCGAGAGCATCCTCGTCCACCGGCCGGACATCGAGGCTCGGTGCCGCAAGTAGGAGCGAGCCGAGCCGGTCGTCGAGCGTCACGGGGCAGAGTGTGCCCCTAGGCCGCGATGCCTACGCCTTCTCTCGCTTCTACCCGGGATGGGACAGCCGCTCTCGCCTAGCTGCCCGTCGCAGCTGGCCGCTCGAGGATGCTGGCCTGGGCCAGTGTTCCGGAATGACCTTGAACGGTGGTCGGCCAGTACGGGCTAGGTCAGCCGTGAGTCGCCTCTCAGAGGCGCGTTCATTCGTGCTCGCCGGCTAGTCAGTGTCAACCTCGAGCACGACCTTGCCGCGCTTTCGGCGGGACGCGACGCGCTCGAACGCCGCCCGTGCCTCCGTGAGCGGATACACCGAGTCGACCTCCGCGCGAAGCTCGCCTGACTCCACGAGCGCTGTCAACTCCGCCACCTGCTCGTGGTCGGGTTCGACGATGAAATAGGTCGCTCCAGGTGTCTCCTCTGCGATCGTGACCACGCGCTCGCCAGCGGGGACTTCGCCGCCACGAGTGTCGAAGACCAGATCGACCGGCCCGCTCTCGACGACCTTTGCGCCGGCGTGTCGCGCAAGCTGGACGGCGATGTGCCCAACCCCGCCCGTGGCCCCAGTGACCCGCACGCGCTCGCCTCGGGCGAGTCGCCCGTGCACAAACAACGCTTGCCAGGCGGTCAGCCCGCCCATCGGCAGAGCTGCCGCCTCGACGTGGCTCAGCCGCGAGGGCTTCGGTGCAAGCACCTCCGCTGGGACGACGGCGTACTCGGCAGCCACGCCGTCGCGATCGAACGGCGTGAGCGCATATACCTCCTCGGCGCTGCCGACGACGGCCCCGGAAAGCTCGTACGACGGAATCGCGGGCAGTCGATCGACCGGCCACTCCAGCTCGTCGCGTGTGATCGCCGCCGCATGCACGCGCACTAGCACCTCGCCCGGATTCGGCGACGGCTTCTCGATCTCCTCAACCTTTAAGCCGTCATCATGGAGCCGTACCGCTAGCACATCGCCCCCTACTGCCCCTGTTGACTCCGTACCGGAGACCTTATCCCCCCGCCTCCTGCTCGGAGGGATCTCCTCGGCAGCGTCCTCTCACGTCAACCTTTGACGTCTCGGTTCCTGGGAGCCTTAGCACTCGAAGGCACTCCCTCGCTCACACTCACCGTCGTAAGCTTGCGGTCATTCTCTGGTGCGGCCGCGTGAGGAACTGAGATCTTCGAACGAGCCGCTCTGCACCTTAGTTAACCGTCGCGTCTTCAGGCTACGCGTGCGGGGTCATAGCGGTTGACCAAACCCGGACAAAACCCGCCGAATAACCAGGCGCACGATCACCCTATTTCCGGCGGTTGACAGCCGACTTGAGGGCGCCCT
Source organism: Gaiellaceae bacterium (assembly GCA_036006925.1). Classification (GTDB taxonomy): domain Bacteria; phylum Actinomycetota; class Thermoleophilia; order Gaiellales; family Gaiellaceae; genus PALSA-600. The sequence continues at coordinate 30 of DASYPH010000103.1, read as the reverse complement.
TGTTCATCTTCGAGCGGCCCTTGATGCCGA
>DASYPH010000102.1:0-4198 GCA_036006925.1 Gaiellaceae bacterium | reverse complement strand
CCTGTGTGAGCAGCCGTTCCTGCGGTGACGGCGCGCCCGCCGGCAGGTTGGTCAGCGAGCCGAGCCAGACCCAGCACTCGAGGCCGTGGGCAGCTGCGGCGTCGAGCCGAGCCCGCTCGGTCGCGAGCTGGCTCTCGATCTTCGCGGCCGACCAGTCGGCGATTCCCGTACGCACCATCGTGACGCCGGCTGCAGCCACGTCGCCGAGGCGGTCGTCCGGCGGCCCGTTCGAGAGGACAAGCGGAAAGGACACGATCGGTCAGCTTTCCAGTTCGGCGTTTTCTCAAGCGTCTGAGCCAAGCGCTTTGGTCAGATAGACGAGCGTGTCGTCGACCGCGAATGGCCGGCCGCGCACCATGATCTCTCCCACGACCCGGACCGGTGCATGGTCGGCGGCGACGTAACCGAGCGTCTCGTACAGGCGGCGGGCCGGTTCGTTTCCGACCTCGCTGACGCTCAACGTGATCCGGTCCTGCCCCCGCGAGCGCGCCTCCCGCTCGGCGGCGCGCGTCAACGCGGTCGCGATCCCGCGCCGGCGATGCTCGGGCAGCACGAAGACATCCTGAATCTCGGGCAGGGACAGCTCCGTGTCGCTCCACGCGATGTGCGCGTGTCCCAACGGCTGGTCGCCCTCCCAGGCGATCAGATAGGTCCTGTGCTCGTCGAGCGGCTCTCGGAGCCGGTTCAGCGGCAGGTACCGGTCGACCAGCTCGACGTCGTTCGGGCGCAGCTCGGCAATCCGCAGCACCACGGGAATCAGGGCTGACGAACGGCGGGACCGGTGAGAAACGCACGACCGTCGGCGAGGCGGACCGCCAGCGGGCCGCCGGGGAAGCGCACGGTCACCGACTGCACGCCGAACGCTGCTGCGACGGCGACCGCGCTCGATCCCGACGATGCCGTCTCTCCCGCGCCCCGCTCCCAGACCCGCGCCTCCAGCTCGGCGCCCGCACGACGGGCGATCTGGACGTTCGTGCGCTGCGGGAACCTGGAGTGCGTCTCGAGTAGCGGTCCGATCCTCGGCAGATCGGCCGGGTCGCCGTCGACGACGGCGTGCGGGTTGCCGACATCGACGGTTGTCAGCCGGATCCCCTCGACGAGCTCTGGCCGCCCCACCTTGAACCGGCCGAGATCTTGTTCGACCATCGCCCCGCCAAGCATCCTCGCCTGCACCTCTCGCTCCCCCACTCGCACGCGGACGGTCCCTGCGCCCGTTCGCTCTGCGAGCCAGCGCGCAGCGATCCGCGTGCCGTTGCCGGACATCTCGGCCGGCGATCCGTCCGGGTTCCAGATCGCGATCTCGAGCCAGTCGTCGCCGGTCGCCAGCACGTCGAGGATGCCGTCGGCGTCGCCCATGGCAGCCCGAGCGCGGTCGTCCGTCAGCGGGCCTTCGTCAGTGACGAGGTAGACGTTTCCCTGAGCGTTCCAGCGCGACGATCTCATCGGCGATCTCCTCGACAGGGCGGTCGCCGTCGAGGGTAACGACGCCTGGCATGCGCCGCAGCCACTTCTGTTGATACCGCGCAAGCCGGCGCGTCGACCGCGTCACGAGCGGGACGGCCTCGTCGGCGGAGAGGGTTGCGAACTGCTCGAGCCCGAGGACCCGCGCCGCCGTCGAGGCCGGTCCCGCCGCCCACACCGCTCGCGCCTCGGCGACGACGCCCTGCTCGACCATCGCCCTCGTCCGCGCCTCGATCCTGCGGTCGAGCTCCGCGAGCGGAACGTTGAGCGCGACGATCGTCGTCGGCAGCCGCGTGTCGGCCGTCCAGAGCTGGTCTGTCTCGGGTGCGAGGGAGCTGCCTGCCTCCGCGAGCTCGAGTGCGCGAACGACCCGCTTGCGATCGTTCGCGTGGACCCGTCCCGCGGCGCGCGGGTCGCGTGCCAGCAGCAACGCGTGCGCCTGCTCGGGGCCGAGCCGCTCGTACTCGTTCTGCCAGAAGAAGCGGCGCTCGGTCGCCGGCGGCAATGACCAGTCCGCGAGCGCCGCGCGCAGGTAGAGCCCGGTTCCGCCGACGACGAGCGGGAGTCGGCCGTCTGCGAGGACGTCGTCGATCGCGCGGTGCGCAAGCTCCCGGTACGCACCCACCGACATGATCTCGGTCACCGGTGTGATGCCGACGAGCCGCGCCGGATACGGCGGCGCGGCCGTGAGGATCGGCATCCCCGCGTAGAGCGAGGCGGAGTCCGCGGAGACCACGTCTGCTCCGAGGCGCTCCCGGAGCAACCCGGCCACCGCCGTCTTGCCGCTGGCGGTCGGTCCGTAGAGGGCGAGGATCGTGCTAGTCGGCGGCAGGCGCCGGCTGCTTGTAGCCATGGTCGATCTCCGCCGCACCGCGCGGGCGCTCGAACGGCCGTTCTTCGTCGGGATGGGCGGCACGCCATTCACGGAACCAGGCCACCGACCGGGGAATGCCGTCGGCGAGCGGCGTCGACGGCGTCCAGTCGAGGAGCTCACGCGCCTTCGTCACGTCGGCGACGTAGTGGGTCACCTCGCCGAGCAGCGACGGCGCCATCGTGATGTCCGCGTCGACTCCGAGCTCGGCTGCGATCAGCTCCGCTGCCCGCACGAGCGTGTTGCCCTCGCCGTAGGCGAGGTTGATCGTCTTGTTCGTGACACGGCCCTCGGCGAGCGCATAGACCCCGTGCGCAATTCCGTCGACGCAGTCGTCGATGTAGGTGAAGTCGAGCACCTTGTCGTCGCCGCCGAAGATCGTGATCGGCTCGCGGCGCGCCAGCTGGTGGGTGAACAGCGGCAGCACGCGCTCCATCCGCCACAGGTCGTTGTCGTAGCGCCCGTAGACGTTCGAGAAGCGGAAGACCAGGTAGCCGAGCCCGTAGCAGCGGGCGTAGGAGTAGATGAACGCCTCGCTGGTGATCTTCGAGGCCGAGTAGGGGCTCTCGGTGTAGGCGAAGTCGGCTGCCTCCTCGGCGTACTCCTCGAACCGGTGCACGTCGCCGTACACCTCGCGCGTCGACGAGAAGACCAGCGGGAGCGAGAGCTGTCGCGCGTACTCGAGGACGTTGAAGGTCATGATCGCGTTCTCGAGCGCGCGATGTGGTTCGCGGACGAGCTGGTGCACCTTGGCGTGCGCGGCGAGGTGCACGACGACGTCGGCGCGCGGATACTCGACGCCGCCGATGCCTCCTTCGAACGCCGGGTAGTGGCCGGCAAGGTCCTGCAGCAGGGTCGGAAACGCGTCGGTCCACGGATTCTGACGCTTGTCGACGCCGAACACGTCGTGCCCGTCGCTCAGGAGCCGAAGCCCCAGATTGGTGCCGATCTGGCCCGACGAGCCTGTGATCAGAACACGCATTCGAGGTCAATCCTGACGGTCAGATGTGATGGACACGTTCAGACTGCGACCAGGGCGTTCGCCGTGCCCCGCAGCGTCGTGGAGGTCGCCGATTCGATCCGTACGTCGGCCAGCGCCCCGCCTGCAGCGTCACCCGAGAAGTTGACGGTGGTGTTGCGCCTGGTCCGGCCCCGCAAGACGGTCGCATCCGTCCGCGAGGGGCCTTCGACGAGCACCTGCTCGATCCGGCCGATCCGCTCCTCGTTCCGGGTCCGGGCGATCCGCTGCGTCAGCTCGACCAGCCGCTCCATCCGCTCGATCTTCACGTCGTGCGGCACCTGGTCGGGCAGCGCCGCCGCTTCCGTTCCGGCCCTCGGCGAGTAGACGAACGTGAACGCGCTGTCGTAGCCGACCTGCTCGACGACCTCGAGCGTCTGCCGAAAGTCGTCCTCGGTTTCGCCCGGGAAGCCGACGATGATGTCTGTGCCGAAGGCGAGGTCCGGGATCGCGGCGCGGAGCGTGTCCACAAGCGCGAGATACCGCTCGCGCGAATACGTGCGCCTCATCGCCTTCAGGAGGCGCGACGACCCGGACTGCAGCGGCAGATGGACGTGCTCGCAGACGGACGCACACTCGGCCATCGCGGCGATCACGGGCTCACGGAAGTCCTTCGGGTGCGGGCTCGTGAAGCGGATGCGCTCGATGCCGTCGACGGCGTCGCACGCGCGCAGCAGCTCGCCGAACTCGGTCGCGACGTCCGGCAGCAGGTCGCGGCCCCAGGAGTTGACGTTCTGGCCGAGCAGCGTGATCTCCCGCACGCCGGCCGAGGCGAGCGCCATGACCTCGGCCACGATGTCGCCGGGACGTCGGCTCTGCTCCCGTCCACGCACGGACGGGACGATGCA
>DASYPH010000101.1:0-6558 GCA_036006925.1 Gaiellaceae bacterium | reverse complement strand
GGAGGACGAGCCGACGGCAGAGGAAGCATCCGCCGAGGAGCCCGCTGCCGACGCGCCTGCCGACGAGGGCTCGGAGCCCGAAGCCGAAGCCGCAGCGGAGCCCGAACCGGCTTCGGCCGAGTAACGACTCACCGGCAACTTTTTCGCGAGCATCCTCCGCAGCCGGATCGCGCGCTATGGTCGCGGTCGTGCAGAAGCGGACCGGCCAGAAGCTCCTGCGGTTCGATCGGCGCCTCGGCGCACGGTTCGTCGCCGGCACGGACGAAGCGGGACGGGGCTCGCTCGCCGGCCCGCTCGTGGTGGCGGGAGTCCTGCTCGACTACGGCTCGCTGCGCGACCACCGCGTCCGGCCGCTCGGCTTCCTCAACGACTCGAAGCAGTGCTCGCCGGAGCGGCGCGAGGAGCTCTTCCGCGCCGTCGTCGGCTGCGCCGCGCGGATCTCCGTCCGTGTGATCCCGCCCGGCGACATCGACCGCAACGGCCTTCACCGCTCGAACCTCGCCGGCCTGCGGGCCATGCTCGAGGCGCTGACCCCGCCGGCGGAGGCGTGCCTGGTCGACGGCTTCCGGCTCGGCCCGGCGGCGCCGGAGCACACTGCGGTCATCGACGGCGACGAGAAGAGCGCAGCGATCGCCGCGGCGTCGATCGTCGCGAAGGTGACGCGCGACCGGCTGATGCGCCGCCTCGACGCGCTCTACCCCGCCTACGGGTTCGCTCAGCATGTCGGGTACATCACGCCCGGCCACTCCGCGGTCGTCCGCGCGCTAGGCCCGTCCGCCGTGCACCGGCTGAGCTTCCAGGCGCTGTGCTACGAGAGCGAGGCTGTTGCCTAGAGCCGGAACTGGCCACGCCGCCGAACGTCGAGCCGTGCGGTGGTACCGGCTGCGCGGCTGGCGGATCCTCGGCGAGAACGTCTGGGCCGGCGGCAACGAGCTCGACCTGATCGTCCGGCGCGGGCGGGCGTTGCGCTTCGTCGAGGTGAAGGAGAAGCGAGGCTCGAGATTCGGCGACCCGCTCGAGATGGTGACGGCGGAGAAGCAGCGACGGCTGCGCCGCGCCGCGGAGGCGTGGCTCGGGGCGCGGCCCGACCTGAGACGGCTCGCCGTCGGCTTCGACGTGATCGCAGTGCGCGACGGCCGCATGCAGCGGGTTCCGCAGGCGTTCTGAGCGCCACGCCGAAGTCACCTGCGTGGCCGTCACGCAGAACGAGCTGTACGCGACGCTGGACCTCGACCTGTCGTGGTCGGAGGCGGCGCTGCCGGAGCGCGTGCGGACGAAGCACGTCCACCGGCTCCATCCGTATCACGGCAAGTTCATCCCGCAACTCGTGGAGGCGCTGCTCGACCGCTACCTCGTGCACGGCGACCACGTCCTCGATCCCTTCGCCGGCTCGGGGACGACGCTCGTCCAGGCGCTCGAATCCGGGCTCGACGCGACGGGAGTGGACATCGCGGCGTTCAACTGCCTCCTGATGCGGGTCAAGACGGCTCCGTACGATCTCGGGGAGCTGGGGGAGGAGTTGCGGGACGTATCGGCGCGCGTCGAGTCGCTGCCGCGACGCGGAAAGCGCGTGAGCGGGTATCTGCGCGAGTGGTACGCACCGGGGGCGGCTGCGGAGCTCCTCGCCTTCCGCGACCTGATCCCGGAGTACCGGCACGGCGACGTCCTACGCGTGATCCTGTCGCGGGCCGCGCGGTCGGCGCGGCGGGCTGCCCACTTCGACCTCGAGGCGCCGAAGGAGCCGCAGCGGGGCGAGTACTGGTGCCACAAGCATCGGCGTGAGTGTCGGCCCGTCGAGTCCGCCGCCGGCTTCCTCCGCCGGTACACCGGCGACACGCTGGCGCGGATCGAGGACTTCGCGCGGGCCCGCGACCTGGAACGCGAGGCCAGGGTGCTGCACGGGGACGCGCGGGACGTAGCGCTCGGAGGCCCGTTCGACGGGATCCTGACCTCCCCGCCGTATCCGGGACTCATCGACTACCACGAGCAGCACCGCTACGCGTACGAGCTCCTCGGGCTCGACGACCGGCGGGAGCGGGAGATCGGAGCCGCCGCCTCAGGGACGTCGCTGGCGGCGCTCGAGGCGTACCGCAACGGCGTGGCGGCCGTCCTCGCCTGGGCGGCAGTGAAGCTCCGGCCGGACTCTCCCATCCTCGTCGTCGTCAACGACCGGCGCGACCTCTACCCGGAGATCCTCGCGCGCGCTGGGCTCCGGCTCGAGGCTCGGCACCGCCGGCACGTCAACCGCCGCACGGGCCGCCGCGCGGGCGAGTACTTCGAGGACGTCCTCGTCGCGCGTGTGATCTGAGCACCAGCTGTCCTTCGGGCGGTCGAGTGCAGGTCGGCCGGTGACGTCCGCGGGATTAACTTGTTAGATGCAGCTATGACGCAGCCGCAGCCAGGCTCAGAGCAAACCGACTCCGCGGACGAAGCGCCCCCAGTCCAGACATCGCCTTCCGATCTAGATCAGGAGCGGCGCACGTCGATGGCGGCCGAGCGCACCTGGCTGGCGTGGTGGCGCACCGCGCTGGGCGCGACCGCCGGGGCGCTCGCCGTGGGTCGGTTCGCCCCCAAACTGCTCGGCGTCGCCCCGTGGCCTTACATTCTGCTCGGCTGCGGCTACGCATCGCTCGCGGTCGGGCTCTCGATCGTCGGCGCACAACGCCAGCGCGAGCTGGAGCATGCGCTGCGAACCGGCGGCCACGTACCGCTGCGATTCCGCACGGTCGCATTGTTCACCGTCGGCGGAGTCGCACTTGCTGTGCTGACCATCGTGCTCGTGATCGCGCAGACCTGACGCCTGTCTCCTCAGGGGTCATTCCCGAACACCGGCCCAGGCCACCGTTCTGACTCCTGCGGACGAGGTAGCTAGCGTCCAGCCGTGTATGAAGGTGCTGCGCTGCGCGCTCTCGTTACCGCTGTTCGTGATCGGCGCGCTGTTCGCGCTCTACGGCGTCTTCGCACTCACCTTCAGGGAGGGCTCCGGACGGACCTACATCAGGATCGCCGGTAGTCAGATGGATGCGCACCTGGCGGGCGGCATCAGCCTCGCGATCGCGGCTTTGCTGATCGCCGCGGGTGTCGTTGCCAACCACCGCGGTCGTCGCGCCGGCGGCTGAGAACCGTCAGGGGCCATTCCGGGCTGGCTCAGGCGAACGTCCGCTTCGCTGGACAGCGCTGACCTCATCCCGCCGGGATGAGGTTGCGGATGGAACGGCGACTCACGCTCCGGACGACCAGTGGAAATGCCCGCTCCAGACCTCGACATCGCCCAGCAGTTCCAAACGGTTGCCGAAGTTGCGCTGCGCACGGGCGACTTCGGGCCGGTTGTCGCGCTCCTCGCACCGGATGTGGAGTGCGTCATGCCTCAGCACTCCCTGCATGGGGTCGACGCGATCACCGAGGAGTTGAGTCGTGCGCGGCCGGCCGAGAGTCTCGAGGTCGAGTTCCAGAACGGCGATTGGAAGGGCAGGGGCGCCGGACGGTATTCCTGCGAGATACGTTTGCTCTATCGGTCGAAGGCGACGGGCGAGTTGTCCTACAGTCGAGATCGCAGCTTCGAGCTGACGATCCGCGACGGGAAGGTCAGTCGGTTCGAGATGCGATTCGCCGGCTGAGATGGGAGCCAGGAAGCGCGGCGATGCTCCTCGTCCATGGGCTCGCACGGCGTCCCCCGACTTCTGGCCGGCGAACGATGAGGGCTGGCAAGCCGCGCCTCTAGCTCACCAAAGGTCGCCGCCGGTCAGGACGTAGAGGAAAGGCACGACCGGCACGATCAGGAAGACGCCCCAGGCGAGCTTCTGGCCGCCGCCCAGGTCACTCCGGCCGGCGAGGTTGATCCAGGCGAGCACGACGGCGAGCGGGTGCACGAAGCAGACGAGGATTTCGAGAAGCTTCTTCATGCCTGCGGTTTCCCCGGTTTCGGCGACGGCAAATCCCGTGCTGCTCGCGGCACAAGCCGGTCCACGCCACGGATAGGTCTAGACAGGTCGCAGCTACTCGGCGATCGTCCAGGCGAACTGGCCACCCGTGTAGCCGCCGGCAGAGGAACGGACTGTCACCCAGAGAACAGGCGGGGTGGTCGTGTCCTCGAATCGTGAAGATCAACTCTTGAGCCCATTGGAGTCTCGCCGCGCCGAGCTGCATAGTGCGTTCGGCACCGACGCTTTCGGGCGGATGGCGGAGAAGGCCGCCAGATTCTTCGGCACGCCGCAGTACATCGTGGGCCAGACCTTCGCCGTCCTCGCATGGGTGGTCCTGAACTCCACCCAGCTGCATCTCGGCTTCGCCTGGGATGTCTACCCGTTCATCGCTCTGAACCTTCTGTTCTCGCTACAGGCCGCTTACGCAGCGCCGCTCATCCTGCTCGCGCAAACCCGTCAAGCCGACCGAGACAAGCTCCATTCCGATCGGATCGACAAGAACCATGAACGGATCGAGCGAGCCGCGAGGGCCGAGACCGACAAGCTCCTCGAGTTGCTCCAGTCCAACACAACGCTGACGCAAGAAGACAAGGAGTTGACCGAGCAGGTCGCGGAATTAGCGAAGCAGATCCACGGGCTCCTCACGAAGCAGAGCTAGATAGCCGACCGTCTGCTCCTCTTTCAGGGGTCATTCCCGAACACCGGCCCAGCCCAGTGCTTGGATAGCCGGCGGACAGTCTGAGTTGGTGGTGGGGTCGGGGTACACGATCAAGGCTCTCGATGAGTCGAGCTGGGATGCGTTCGCCAGGTTGGTCGAGGCGAACAACGGCGTCTTCGGGGGTTGTTGGTGCATGGGCTTCCATCCGGTTGACGGCCGCGAGCCGGCGTTGAACAAGGAACGCAAGCTCGCACGGGTGCGGGCAGGTACGGCGCATGCGGCTCTTGTGCTCGAGGGCGACGACTGCGTGGGTTGGTGCCAGTTCGGCGCCCCGGACGAGGTGGCAAAGATCAAGAACCGGGCTGCCTACGAGGAGAGCCTCACGACCCTGCCGGACTGGCGGATCGCCTGCAACTTCGTGGGCAAGGGGCACCGTCGCAAGGGCGTCGCCACGGCGGCGCTCGTCGGGCGCTCGAACTGATCGCCAGTCTCGGCGGTGGCAACGTAGAGGGCTATCCCGAGGACGCGGGTTCGGTTCCTGCCGGCTTCCTCTTCAACGGCGCCTTGTCGACCTACGAAAAGCTGGGATTCGCCCGCGACCGCAAGATCGGCAAGCATCGCTGGGTCGTCACCAAGGTCGTCGAGCCAACGTCGTAGGCGACCTCGCGAACGTCAGTCACTGCTCTCGTAGACGCCGACGATCCGGTAGGAGCGCGTCGCCCGGCGCAGTTCTCCGAACGCGCGCCGAACGGTCGGATCGAGTGGATGGCCTGCGACCACGGCATCGAAGCGGTAGCTCCACGGAGTGGATGGCAGTGGGCGGGAGACCAGACGGAGCAGATCTAGACCGCCGAGGGCAAACGGCTCGATCGCAGCATGCAGGGCTCCAGGCCGGTGGTCGGCCACGAACGTGAACGCCGTCCGCGCGCGCTCGCGGTCGGCGTCGAGCCGGGTGTATGGCGCGATCGCGACGAACCGGGTAAATGTCGGAGCATCGCTGACGTTGTCGACGAGCGACACGAGCCCGTACCGCGACGCGGCTTCCGTGCTTGCAATCGCAGCCGCGCGCGGATCGCCGCCCTCTGCCGTCTCGCGTGCGGCGTCCGCGGTCGTTGCGGTCGAGATGATCCGAGCGTGCGAGAGGCGGTCGAGGAACCGGCGACATTGGTCGAGGGCGCTGGGGTGCGACCGGACGAGACGGATGTCGGCCAGCGGGAGGTGTCGTGGAGCGAGGAGCGCGTGGGTGATCGGGAGCACCGCCTCGGCGACGATTGAGAGCGGGTATTCGTTCAGGAGGTCATGAGTCTCCGGCACCGCTCCGGCAAGCGAGCTCTCGATCGGCAATACCCCGTGTGTGGCGACCGCGCTCCCGACCGCTTCGGCAACCCCTCGAAAACTGCTCACCGGCTCGCGCTCGGCATCCGGAAACATCGCTGCTGCAGCGGCATCCGAATGTGAGCCCTCGGGGCCCGGGTAGACGACGGTCATCACCCCAACCTAGAGGCCCACGGTAGATGGCAGCGTGCAGATCTCTGCGAGTTCGGGGGAGGAAAGATCCCTCATCTCGGGGGAGTCGCCGCGTGCCACCATGTAGGCGTGTCCCGAGTCGTGTGGAGCATTCGCGAAGGCAAGATCGGCCAGCTCGACGCGCCGGAGCTCGTGAGCGGATATCGCTCGACGCATCCGGTGCACGAACCGAGGATCGGCGAGGTCCTGCATTTGCCTGACGGTTCGGGGCCATGGCGGGTTGTCGACTGGACGCTGGCGAACCGCACTGACTCGCCGGGAAACCTCCTCGTCGTAGAGCGCGTCGCCTGACTCGAGAGCTGTCCCGAGGTCAGTCTGATCCGCATCGAGTCGGAGCACGACCTCGTCCGTCTCCTCGTTGCGCCCATGAGCGAAACCGCGCCCCTCGCCCACGATACGAAAGCCGCACTTCGTCAACACCCGAATCGACGCGGCGTTGTCGCTCGCGGC
>DASYPH010000100.1:0-8273 GCA_036006925.1 Gaiellaceae bacterium | reverse complement strand
GCTGGCGCTCGACGACTTCGGCACCGGCTATGCCTCGCTCTCGTACCTGCAGCGATTTCCTGTCGACATCGTGAAGATCGATCGGAGCTTCACCGGCACGATCGACTCCGGAACCGCCGATCTCGTCCTGTTGAAGGGCATCGTCGACCTCGGCAACGCGCTCGGCCTGAACCTGGTCGCCGAGGGAATCGAGACGCGTGCCCAGCACGAGATCGTGCGTGGCCTCGGCTGTCACAGCGCGCAGGGCTTCTACTTCGGACACCCCGCCGGCGATGCGCTGCGCCGGCTGGCCGACCGTCCGTCGTTCGCCGCCAGCACCGCCTCGTAGGGAGGGCGCCCAAGATCCTCCTTGAGGACGACGCCGAATCGTCCTCCTCCCCGATTCGTTCGTCGGCGCGCTGACCTACGTTCACGAGGGATGGGTGACAAGCAGAGCAGGCGCTCGGCCGCGGTCCTTGTCGTCTGGTGCCTTGCCTTCGCGTTGCCGCTGGTCGGGCTGGTCTCCCTGCTCTTGCGCAAGCAGCTCGATCCCCACTTCGAGAACTACCGCGCCCACTTCATCGTGTTCGGGATCGTCGGCGGGTTTGCGTTCGTCCTCGGCTACACGGCAGGCGAGGCCGCCAAGCGCCGCGGCGACGCACGAGTGCTCCTGCTGTCGCTGGCCTTCATGGCGATCGGCGGCTTTCTCGGGCTCCATGCGCTCGGGACGGCCGGGGTTCTCTTCACCGACGAGCACGCAGGCTTCCAGGTCGCGATCCCGGTCGGGCTGCTGGTGAGCGCCATCTTCGCTGTCGCATCAGCCTTCGTCGACGGTCGCCCGTGGTTCGGGCCGTCCCTGATTCGGTACCGCGCCGTGCTGCACGCCGCGGTTCTGCTGGCGATGGGCGGCTGGTTCATCTGGACCGTCCTGGATCTGCCGCCACTGCGACATCCGAGCAGCGAAGCTGCGACCGGAACATTCCTGACCTCGCTGGCGGTCGTCGGGACGACGATGTACGCCCTCAGCGCGCTGCGCTACTGGGGGATCTTCCGTCACGATCGCAAGCTGCTGCCGGCGGCGGTGATCGCGTGCTTCCTGCTGCTGGCCGAGGCGATGATCGGCGTCGCGGTCACGGGCGAGCGAAAATGGCACGCGAGCTGGTGGGAGTGGCACGGACTGATCGTCACCGCCTTCGTGACGATCGGTCTCGCCGCTCGACGCGAATGGAGCGAAGAGCGCTTTCGCGACCTCTATCTGTCGACGACCCGGGAGCGTCGTCAGGACATCAGCGTGCTCTTCGCGGATCTCGTCGGGTTCACGGCGTTCACGGAGCGCTCGACTCCAAGTGAGGTCGCCGAGGTGCTCGGGGCGTACTGGGGGATCGCCGCGCCGTTGATCTCGCACGAGTTCGGCGGCGAGGTCGAGAAGTTCATCGGCGACGGCGTGATGGCGGCCTTCAACAACCGCGGCGACCAGCCGGACCATGCGTTGCGCGCCGCACGCGCCGCGCTGGCGCTGCAGGATCGCCTCGGCGTCCTGGCCGACGAGCATCCGGGTTGGCCGCGGATGCGCGTCGGTGTCAACAGCGGCGAGGCGCTCGTGCGCGAGGTCGGCGGACCCGGACATGTCGCGTACCCCGCGGTCGGCGACGCCGTGAACACCGGTTCGCGGCTCGAGAGCCTTGCGCCGCCGGGTGGGGTCCTGATCGGCGAGGAGACCTACGAGCAGCTGCCCGAAGGAACGATCGTCGAAGCCGGGCGCGAGTTGACGGTCAAGGGCAAGAACGACGCGGTCACCGCGTACGTTCTGCTCGCGCTGCCGTAGCAAGCAGTGTCGTCGGGAAACCGACTGAGCGCTCGGCGCGTACTTGCTGCGTCAGTCGATTTCAACAGGGGGATCAGGTTATGTCACGCACACGCGTCACGACAGCGGCGTTGTTCGCCGTTGCGATTGTCACCGCCATTGTCGCGGCGGCGGCCCAGGGCCGTCAGGCCGCCAATATCTATTCACTGCACGCACTCGTCTCCGACAGCAGCGCGACGCCGGCTGCCGCCAGCGACGCATCGCTCGTCAACGGTTGGGGCTTGAGTGCGGGGCCGACGACGCCGTGGTGGGCGGCGAACAACGGCTCGAACACCTCGACGCTCTACAGCGGCGCGGGTGTGAAGGCCGCGCTCACGGTCTCCGTCCCCGGTGCACCGACCGGAACGGTGTTCAACGGGAACGCTGCCGACTTCGTTGTCAACCAATCTGGCAAGAGCGGGGCCGCGCGGTTCCTCTTCGCGACCGAAGGCGGAACGATCCTCGGCTGGACGCCGGCGGTAAACGGCACCGTTGCAGTCGTCGGGGCCGATCGGTCGAGCGTCGGAGCTGTCTACAAGGGGCTCGCGACCGCCAGCGACCGTCTCTACGCGACCGATTTCCACAACGCGCGGGTCGATGTCTTCGACGCGTCGTTCAAGCTGATCACGACATCGGGCGGCTTCAAGGACCCGAAGGTCGCCAAGGGTTTCGCACCGTTCGGGATCCAGGCGATCGGCGGCAACATCTTCGTGACGTACGCGAAGCAGGACTCGGCGAAGAAGGATGACGTCCCGGTCCCGGGGCAGGCCTACGTCGACGAGTTCACGCCTGACGGCCAGCTCGTTGCGAGCGTCGTCAACAGCGGCAAGAAGAACGCGCCGTTGAACGCCCCGTGGGGCCTCGCGATGGCGCCCGCCGATTTCAGCCCGTTCGGTGGCGACCTGCTGGTCGGCAACTTCGGCAACGGCCGCATCAGCGCCTACGCGCAGAACGGCAGCAAGTGGGTCTACAAGGGCCAGCTGCGCCACGCCGACGGCACGCCGATCGCGATCGATGGCCTCTGGGCGATCGCGTTCGGCAACGGCTCGGCCGCCGGGCCGGTCAACGCGCTGTACTTCCTGTCCGGTCCGTTGGGCGAGAAGCACGGGCTCTACGGCTCGATCACTGCTGGTTGACGACTCGGTGGTCGCGGTTGCGCGAGGGGCGCAGCCGCGACCACCGTCGTCCGCCCGTGACGGGCGTCGAGCGGCCTGAAGGCTAGGCTCTTGCTCATGCCGAGCAGACGCCGCCGCGAGGGGGAGCCGCTGATGCCGGAGGAGTATGCGGCGCAGCTGCCGCCCGCCCTGAAGGAGATCGGCGTGCCCGCCTACATCATTGATGAGACCGGGCGGATTCGCTGGCTGAACGATGCGGCGAAGGAGCTCGCGGGGGATGCGGTCGGCCGGTTCTTCACGTCGTTGATCGCGCCGGACGCGGTCAGCCGAGCACGCGCGACGTTCGAGCAGAACATCCGCGAACGGCGTCACGGGGACTACTCGGTGGACGTCGTGGTGGAAGGCGAGACGAAACGCGTCGAGATCAGCTCGGTGCCGATCGGCGATCTTCACCACGCGATCGGGATGTTCGGTCTCCTGCGACCGGTGTCAGGCCAGCGAGCAGCGCCGAAGGTCGACGACCGCCTGACGCCGAGGCAGCAGCAGATCCTCGGGCGGCTCGCCGAAGGGGCCTCGACAGCTGAGATCGCCGGGGAGCTCGTGCTCAGCCGTGAGACGGTGCGAAACCACGTCAGGCACATCTTGCAGCGCCTCGGTGTGAGGTCACGCCTCGCCGCAATCGCCGTCGCGCGCAACGACGGCCTGGTCTGAGCGGCCCGTCAGCTCAGCGATAGCGCCGCAATGCCACGTGCGATCAGCAGCACGCCGGCGGCGTACAGGACGACCACTGCCAGCTTCCTGGAGTGGGCCTTCAACCAGTCGTTGAACTCGCCCGTCAGGCGGGCCGTCGTCTCGGGGGCGAACGTATAGCCGATCAGCGGTACCTCGATGAACGCGAACATCACCAGGTAGAACGCGACCACGATCGCAAGGTCCACTGCCGTCGGGTGGCCGAGCTGGGCGATGTCCTTCAGCGCCACGAACGGGAAGATTCCGGGTGCGATGTTCAGGACGACACCCGCGACGAAGGCGAGCAAGGCGCCGCGCCGGAGCAGACGGGTCGCCAGCGAGGGCTGGTCGTTCGACTCGTGCTGCTCGCGCGGCGGGCGTCGCGCAACCATCGTCGCCACGACCAGCGCGGCCACTCCCCCGCCGAAGTAGAGGATCGGATTGGCGGGAGGCCGCGAGCCGCTGACCGCGTCCGTGTCCTCGAGCAGCGTCACGATCGCCATTCCGACGACCACGCAGGTGAGCAACCCTCCCGCGAGAAAGCACGCGAGGAGACGCGCAGGTTGCTCGCTCTGCAGCGCCACGAGGACGACTGCGAGCAGGATCGGCCACACCGCCGAGGCAAGCGCGAGTAGGAGCAGTTCAAGTGGCATGGTTCCGTCGGAGTGTGTCAGGCGCCCGACCGGACAACCAGTGTGCGAGTGTGAGGAGCGTTCACCCGGCCGGCCCGCTAGAGTCGCGCCATATGGCGACGTCGAGCAGACCGGCGGCTGCACCCGAGAGCGCGGAGGTGGAGGCGCTCGCAGGTCTCTGGTGGCTGAAGGTGATCACCGCCGGCTGCTGGTTGCTGCTCTCGGTGATCGTGTTCCGGTTCGACTACACGACCGTGTCGGCGATCTCGATTCTCTTCGGGATCGTGATGCTCGCGGCGGCGGCGACCGAACTGGTCGCGATCTTCGTGTCACACGGATGGTGGAGACTCGCCCACGGGGTGCTCGCGCTCGCCTTCGTCGTGATCGGAATCATCGCGTTCGTGCATCCGGGAAACACGTTCGCCGCGCTCGCCGGCGTGATGAGCTTCTATTTCATCTTCGCCGGAGCGCTGAGGATTGCGCTCGCGGTTGCGCTGCGCGATCCCGGCGGTTTCCACTGGCTTCTGCTCGCTGTCGGCGTCGCCGAGCTCCTGCTCGGTTTCTGGGCGGCCGGCTACTTCGGCCGCAGCGCGCTGCTCCTGGTCATCTGGGTCGGAGCGTTGGCGCTCGCCCGAGGGATCGGGGACATCATCGACGCCTTCGCGTTGCGCAGACTGCGCGACGTCTAGACCAGCGCGACGTCTAGACCAGCGCGACGTCTAGACCAGGCAGGTTGACCCGTCTGGGTCAGGCCACACGGCTCGTTCATGAGCAGGATGCCCGCTTGCTGTCGCGGCGAGTGCGTGGGCTCCCTCCCTCGATGAGCCTGCGCCTCGCGGCGACAGCGCACACGCACGAGGTGGGCTTACGATTCGAGGCTCTGCTGGTCGAGCTCGTGGCCGACGACAGGCACCGGGCGCGGTTCCACCGCACCCCACTCGGACCATTCGACGTCACCTGCGTGCAGGATGTAGGCCCGGCCGTCGAGGTGGTAGCGGATTGCGCCGAGCCGTCGCGCGGCCACCCAGGTCTCGACGTCGCGCAGGAGCCGCGCAAGATCCTCCGGCCGGCGAAACTCGGCCTGGACGAACCAGGCATCCGCGCATTTCGCCGACCAGGCGATTCTCGTTCTCGCGAGCTGCCATTGCAGACGCGTGACATGCTCGATCGAGGGGAGCTCGAATCGAACCACGTTCTCGAGCCGCGACTCGTCGTCCATGCGGCCAAGCATTCCCGTGGACGCCACGTTCCGCATGAGCTGTCTGGGTCAACTTCCACCGGTACCCGACGGCAGTTCTGCTAGGCAGTTCTTCTAGCCCGTGGGCGGTTCGGAGGGCGTCGCGTACTGCACGGTCGTGCCGGCGACGAAATCGTGCAGGCCGCGGCGGCGGGCATCGAACAGGATCGGAACGAGACCGAGGAAGAACGGGATGATCGCGACGATCAAGGCGGCGAAGCGGACCGCGGCGCGGATCACGCCCGGTGCGGTTCCCTCCGGACCGACCACGCGCAGCCCGGCGAGGCGCATCCCCGGCGTCTGCCCGATCAGCGCCCAGAAGGAGACGAAGTAGACGGCGAAAGCCGCCGTCCAGCCCAGGCCGGCGAGGGTGTAGGCGAGCCACTCGGGACGCAGCGGGCCGGTGATCGAGAGCACGATCGCAACCAGGCCGGCCCCGATGAGGAACAGCAGTTGACCGAGAACGAGATCGACGGCGAATGCAGTGCTGCGGCTGGCCGCGCCGGCCTCGTTACCGGCCGCCGCGCGGCCGCTGCGGCCGTCGAGCTCGACGAGGCGGTTGTGGGCCGTCGCTGCCACCTCTTCGGCGAAGGTCCGGCTCTGCCGAGTGAGCGCGGCCCGCACCTGTGGGCTCCCGAGCGCTCGTTCGAGGGCGAGACCGAAGGCGGGACTCTCGATCACGCGCTGGATTGCTTCCTCCATTGCCCGTTCGTCGACGCTGCCCGCGATGCGTTCGGCGAGGTGATGCTCGACGGCGCTCCGCACAACCGCTTCCGGGAGCGGGCCCGCCAGGGTCTCGTCGATGATCGCGCGCACCTCCGGGCCGGACAACGCGGATCGCGTTGCACTGAGCGCGCGCTCGGTTGCTTCACGGCGAGCGACCGCTCCTGTCCGTTGGAGCGCGCCCGTACGCCGGCGGAGAAATAATCCGATCAGCGGTGCTCGCGCCACGACGCGCACTGGCACGAATGCCAGTCGTGCGCTCGAGACGACGACCCCCACGACGGCGTCGTCGTTCGACGTCGCGGGGTCTTCGCCGGTGGGCACCTCCGGAACCATGAGGAGATTCTTCCTGTTTCGCGGGTGCGAATCCATTCCGGCCGCGAATCCCGTCGAGATCTACGATTGACGCGTCTGCGTCATGCCCGACCGCCGGCGTCTCGGCAAGCTCGTTGCAAGATGGCACCACCCGTCATCTCGGACGAGGTCGTCAGGCGCGCCCAGCGCGGTGACAAGGCCGCGTTCGAGGCGATCGTGGCCGAGTTCCAGACCTCCATCTTCAACTACATCCTGCGGGCGGTCGGTGATCGGGCGCTCGCTGAGGACCTGACCCAAGACGTATTCATGCGCGTCTACCAGAAGCTGCCGCGCTTCTCGTTCCGGTCGAAGTTCACGACCTGGCTCTTCCAGGTTGCGAAGAACCGTGTCGTCGACGAGTTCCGCAGCCGCGAGCGTCGTCCCCCCGCCGAGGAGCTCGCGTACGACACGCTGCGTGCCGCCGACCCCCTGCCCGAGCAGTCTGCAACGATCGACGCCATCTGGCGTGCAGTCGAGAGGCTCCCGCTCGACCTGCGGATGAGCCTGCTGCTGCGCGATGTCTCCGGATTCACGTACGACGAGATCGCCGACATCACCGAGGCGACGCTCTCGACGGTCAAATGGCGCATTTATCAGGCGCGCGAACTCGTGGCTCAGAGTGTCGCCGACGAGGGCTTGATCGAGGCGCGGCCCCAGCGCGGCCGCGCCGCAGCCCGCGTGGGCTGAGCGTAGGGCGAGCGGCCGCGGTGCGGCCGAGTCTCTATCCTGTGCTCACAATGGTCGGACACGCCCGTTCACAAAGACGCGCCACTGCGCCTGTAGGTGCCGCGTTGCTCCTGGTCGTGGTCACGCTCGCCGCGGCAGGCTGCGGCGGAAACTCCGACAAGAAGGCGAACGAGGCGTACGCCAACAATGTGTGCAAGGCGGTCGGCAGCTGGGAGACGCAGATCAAGACCATCGCCACGAGCTTCAACGGCGACGTCTCGCAGAGCGCCGTTCAGTCGAAGGTCAGCGATGCGCGGACTGCGACCAAGCAACTCGCAACCGATATCGCGGCTGTTCCGCCCCCGGACACGGAGGCGGGGCGCGCGGCGAAGCAGCAGCTCGACCAACTCGCCACAGACGCGAGCACATCCGTCACAGCCGCGCAGGCTGCGGCCGACAAGATCAAAGCCGATGCTTCCGTCGCCGAGATCACGGCGACGCTCCTAGCGCTCGTGCCGCAGCTCAAGACCCTCGCCGCCAGCACCAGCACTGCAATCACATCTCTGAAGGATGCGGGCGGCTCGCTCGCTTCGGCGTTCAAGTCCGCCGACTCGTGCAAGAGCCTGAGCCCCGGCTAACTCGGAGGCGGCAGCGCTGACGATTCGCTGGTCGCGGCGACCTCTCTGGCGCTCTGGCGCCTGAGCGCCTCGACGCCCACCGCGAGGATCACCGTCGCAGCGAGCACGAGGTACCAGCGGTGGGCCTGCGGTGTCGGGCCCCACCAGACCAGCAGGATCACGAAGGCGACGACGGCGCCGAAAGCGAGCTCGGGCCTCGCGAGCGGCTCGGCGATCTTCCGGCGCGCCGCGCGACCGCTCTTCGTCTCGCCGGCGAGCCAGACGCCGACCAGCGCAAAGCGGACGAAGCCGCCGAACAGGGCCACGACGGCGGTCAGGGAGGCGACGACGACGAGTACTTCGGCAGCGATGATCCGG
>DASYPH010000099.1:0-16042 GCA_036006925.1 Gaiellaceae bacterium | reverse complement strand
GCCCGCGTCGAGGAGGAGGCC
Organism: Gaiellaceae bacterium; assembly: GCA_036006925.1. Classification (GTDB taxonomy): domain Bacteria; phylum Actinomycetota; class Thermoleophilia; order Gaiellales; family Gaiellaceae; genus PALSA-600. The sequence continues at coordinate 16,021 of DASYPH010000099.1, read as the reverse complement.
GAGAAGCTCCGCGAGGCGCCGATCCCGCATCTCGCCGAGCTGCGCGCCGCGACCTCCCCGACCAGCGGGGTGCGCACGCTGCTCCGGGCGATGATCCGGTCGGCGTACGGGACCGAGGCCCCGCCGGCCGGCGAGACGTCACGGCTCGACCTGCGTGCCTATGACGCGGTGCTGCGCCTGCTCGACGAGCTCGAAGGCTTCGCTGCGCTCGGCGGCGAGGCGTCGCCCGAAGACGTGCTCTCCGCACTCGAGCATGGGCAGGTGCGGCTTGCCGGGGCCGGCGACTCCGGGCGGGTCGCCGTGCTCGACCTGTTGCGGGCGCGCACACGGCAGTTCGAGGTCGTCTTCCTGCTCGGCCTGGAGGAAGGCGTGCTTCCTCGCCGCCAGCGGGTGTCGCCCTTCCTCGACGACGACGCGCGGCGGACGCTCGGCGCGCGTCTCGAGCGGCCCGACCAGGTCAGCCGCGACCGCTACCTCTTCTACACGGCGTGCACGCGTGCGACGCGACGCCTCTATCTGGTCCGGGAGGCCGCGACCGACGACGGCGGGCCGCGCGAGCCCAGCCCTTTCTGGGACGAGGTCGCGTCGCTGTTCGCCGCAGAGGATGTCGGCCGAGCGACGACGCGCCGGCCCTTGTCGGCGCTCACCTGGACGCTCGACGGCGCGCCTACCGACCGAGAGCGTCTGCGCGCCGTCGCCCGGCTCGTCGCCACCGACTGCGACGCCGCCCGTGCGATCGCCGACGCGAACGGCTGGGCACGGCGGCTCACTCGTGCACGCACTGCGTTCGACCGGCGCACGCGGCTCGAGAACCCCGAGGTGCTCGCTTGGCTGCGTGCGAAGACGACGTTCGGGGTCACCGAGCTGGAGCGCTTCGCGGACTGCTCGTCTGCATGGTTGTTCGAGCGCATCGTCTCGCCGAAGACGATCGACGCCGTCGTCGACCCGATGCTTCGCGGCTCGGTCGCCCACAGCGCCCTGCACAAGTTCTATGCGGGACTTCCGAAGGAGCTCGGCCACGACCGGGTCACCCCGGAGAACGTCGAGCGGGCGGTCGGGTTTCTGCGCCGCTGCCTCGACGATGCGATGCGCGGCGGTGTTCGGCTCGACCTGACCGAGCTGCAGGAAGCCGAGCTGGAGGAAGGGCTGTGGCGTGACCTCGAGGGGTTCGTCCGCGACGAGGCGCGCTCGCCGCTGCAGCTGGTGCCGCGCCGCTTCGAGGTCGGGTTCGGCTCCGAGCGCTCCGCACCCGAGCTGCAGCGTGGCCTGCCGCTCGGTGAAGGCCTTCATCTGAGCGGCAAGATCGACCGCATCGACGTCGACCCGTTCAGCGCCCGCGGGATCGTCCAGGACTACAAGTCGGGCCGCACGGCGCACACAGCGCGGCAGATCGACGAGGAGCTGCGGCTGCAGGTGCCGCTCTACATGCTCGTCCTGCGCGACCTCGTCGGCGTCGAGCCGCTCGGCGGCGTGTACCGGGCGCTCGCCGGCGCGCGTGTGACCCGCGGGCTGCTGCTCGCCGACGCTGCCGACGACCTGCCCGGCTACCAGAAGAACGACTACCTGCCCGACGAGGAGTTCTGGGCGATCGTCGAAACCTCCCGCGACCGAGCCCGCAGCTACGCGCAGCGCATCCACGCGGGTGACGTGACACACGATCCCAAAGGCGGCACGTGCCCCGTGTGGTGCGACCTCTGGACGATGTGCCGGATCGAGCGCTCGTGAACGGCGAGCAGCGGGCGGCGGTCGAGGCGACCGGCGAGGTGTTCGTCTCCGCCGGGGCGGGGACGGGAAAGACGACCGTCCTCGTCGAGCGGTTCGTCCGCGCGGTTTGCGAGCAGGGCCTCGACGTCGAGTCGCTGCTCGTGATCACCTACACCCGCAAGGCGGCCGGTGAGCTGCGAGCGCGCATCCGGGCGGCGCTGCACGCGCGCGGACGCCATGACCTGGCACGGCGGCTCGACGGCGCCTGGATCTCCACGATCCATGGGTTCTGCTCGCGGCTCCTGCGGGCGCACCCGTTCCCGGTCGGCCTCGACCCCCGCTTCCACGAGCTCGCCGACGACCAGGCAGCGGTCCTGCGCGGCGAGGCGTTCGAGAGCGCGCTGGGAGCCTTCTGCGGCGGGCGAGACCCGGAGCGCCTCCGACTGCTCGCGACCTACGGCGCACCCGGCCTGCGCAAGATGCTGACCGGCGTCTACGAGACGCTGCGCTCGGCCGGCCGCGACCTGTCGCTGGAGCTCGGCGAGCACGCGGGCGTCACCGAGCGGCTCGGCGAGCTGCACGAAGCTGCGCGCGGCCTGGCCGCCGATCCCGACGCGACCGCGAACCAGCTCGCGGCTGCTGCGGCGGCGCTCGCCCTCGGCTCGAACCCGGAGCAGCTGCTCGATCTCGATCTGCCGGCCACGGGCGAGCGCACGCTCGAGTTCCGAGCTGCCCGCGACCGGCTGCAGCAGGCTGCGCTCGAGGAGCTTGCGGCGCGCGACAGCGAATTACTGCAGGAGCTGCTCGACCTGTTCGCCACCGAGTACGCGGCGGCGAAGCAGCGGGAGTCCGCCCTCGATTTCGAAGATCTCCAACTCTACGCGCGCGACCTGCTGCGCGACCATGCGGACGTCCGCGAGCTCGAGCAGCTGCGGTTCCGCTCGATCATGGTCGACGAGTTCCAGGACACGAACCGGCTGCAGTGCGACGTCATCGACCTGATGCGCAGCGGACCCGGCGCGTCCGACGTCTTCTTCGTCGGCGACGAGTTCCAGTCGATCTACGGCTTCCGCCACGCCGACGTCCCCGTCTTCCGCGAGCGCCGCGCGGCGGCAGCCCAGCGTCTGCCGCTGACCCGCAACTACCGCTCCCGGCCCGAGGTGCTCGCTGCCGTCAACCACCTCTTCGGCGAAGAGTTCGGCCACGACTACCAGGCACTCGCCGCTTCCGGCGAGTTCACGGATCCCGTCTTCGGCCATCCGGTCGAGCTCCAGGTCAGCGACAAGCAGAGCTACAAGGGCACCGGCCTGAGCTGGCGCGACGGCGAAGCGACCTCGATCGCGCACCGCGTCCGCGAGCTCGTCGACAACGGTGCAGCCACCTGTGGCGAGATCGTCCTGCTGTTCGCCGCGGGCACCGACGCCGAGCGCTACGAGTCGGCGCTCCGGGCCGAAGGGCTCCCGACCTACCGGGCGACCGGTCGCGGCTACTTCGGCCAGCAGCAGGTCGTCGACCTGCTCTCGTACCTGCGGCTCCTGCACAACCGCTATGACGACGAGGCACTCGCAACGGTGCTCGCCTCGCCGTTCGTCGGTGTCTCGAACGACGCGATCGTCCTGATCCGGCGGCACGCCGGGCGACGGCCGCTCTACACCGGAATCGAACGCTCGCTGCCCGAGGCGCTCGCCCCGGACGACGAGCGGCTGGTCCGAGCGTTCAAGCAGCGCTACGAGCGGCTCGTCGCCGCGTCGGCCCGCACCAGTCTCGAGCGGCTCTGCGAAGAGATCGTCTCCGCGCACGACTACGACCTCGCCGTGCTCGCCCGCTGGGACGGCAAGCGCCGCTACGCCAACTTGCGCAAGCTGATGCGGCTCGCGCGCTCGTACGAGGAGCTGCGCGGTCCGGACATCGCCGGGTTCGTCGATGTGATCCGCGATCAAGAAGCGGTCGGTGCGGCGCAGCTGGAGGCCGTCTCCGAGGAGGAGGGCGCAGACGCCGTCCGCCTGCTGACGATCCATGCGGCCAAGGGGCTCGAGTTCAAGGTGGTGATCGTCGCCGACGCGGGGCGCGACACGGCGGGCGCACCCTCCGCCGACGAGATCCTCGTCCGGCCCGACGGCAGCTTCGGCTTTCGCGTGATCGACCCGACGTCAGGCAAGCGTAAGGGCGTCTTCGACTACGAGGCGGTGCGCGCGGCCGAGCAGGCCGAGGACGACGCCGAGCGCCTGCGGCTCTACTACGTCGCGATGACGCGCGCGGTCGACCGGCTGATCGTCTCGGGCGCGATCGATCTCGAACGCGCGAAGGACCGCACCACCCCGATCGGTTGGGTGCTCGACCGGCTCGGTGCGCGCGGCGAGATCGAGCGCGCGCCCACGGAGCCGGTCGAGCTCGAACGTGGAGATGCACGGTTCGTCCTCACCGTCGACCGTTACGAGCCCCGGGTCGAGGCAGTCGACGAGCCGGAGGCCGAGCCTGGGCAACTGGCGCTGTTCGACGCGCTCCCGACGACGCCGAGCGTCCGCGGCTACCGGCTCCCCGAGCTCGTGCCGCCCGAGCCTGCGCCCCTCCATCGCGTGCGGCGCCTCTCGTACTCCGCGCTGGCGCTGTTCGAGCGCTGTTCGTACCGCTACTACGCCGAGCGCGTCGCGGGTCTCCGCGAGGAGCGCGGCTCCGGTTCCGCGGGCGGGACCGGCGGACTGAAGGCGACCGAGATCGGAGACGCCGTGCATCGCCTGCTCGAGCTGACCGATCTCGCAGCGCCGGTCGTGCCCGAGCTCGAGCCGGTGCGGGCGTGGTACCCGGCGGTGAGCGACGAGGAGCTCGAGCGCATCCGCGCGTTCGTCGTGTCCTACTGCGACTCCGAGCTCGCGGCGCGGATCGCGACGCTCGACGGCGCGCGGCCTGAGCGGCCGTTCGCGTTTGAGCACGACGGCGTGCTGCTGCACGGCCGCCTGGACGTGCTCTGGCGCGAGGGCGGCCGGGCCTTGGTGCTCGACTACAAGACGAACTCGCTCGCCGAGGGGACCCCGGAGGAGATCGTCGAGGCCGACTACCGTCTGCAGCGCCTCGTCTACGCGCTCGCCTGCTTCCGCGCAGGAGCCGACGAGGTCGAGGTCGTCTACCACTTCCTCGAGCGCCCCGACGCGGTGATCTCGACGCGGTTCGAACGACTCGAGGTGCCGCTGCTCGAAGCCGAGCTCTCGGCCGCGATCTCACGCATCAACGCCGGGGAGTTCCTGCCGACTCCGAGCGACTTCAACTGCGCCGGCTGCCCGGCGCTCGATCTCGTGTGCGCCGGACCGCGGCTCGGCGGCGGGGCGTGGCCGCCGCAGGAGCCCGTCGCGGCACATGCCTCGTAGCTTCGTTCACGAGGCGCGGAAGCGCGTCGGTCCGAAGCGCACGCGCGTTCGTCCCGTGATCGACCGACTCGCCGCCCGGCACGCGGACGCCGCGATCGCCTTGACCTTCGCGAACCCGCTCGAGTTGCTCGTCTCGGTGCTGTTGTCGGCGCAGACGACCGACGTGAACGTGAACCGGGTCACCGCGACCCTGTTCCAGAAGTACCGCCGGCCCGAGGACTACCTCGCGGTTCCCCAGGCCGAGCTCGAGCAGGACATCTTCGCGACCGGGTTCTACCGGCAGAAGGCGAGAGCGCTCCGCGGCACGATGACGCTGCTGATCGAGGAGTTCGACGGTGAGGTGCCGGAGCGGTTCGAGGATCTGCTCCGGCTGCCCGGGGTCGCCCGCAAGACGGCCAACGTCGTTTCTGCCGAGCGCGGCAACCCGCAGGGAGTGGTCGTCGACACGCATGTGCGGCGGCTCTCGCAGCGACTCGGGTTCACCCGCCAGGAAGATCCCGTCAAGATTGAGCGCGACCTGATGCGGCTCGTGCCGCGCGAGGACTGGGCGCGCTTCCCGCACCTGCTGATCTGGCACGGCCGCCGGATCTGCGACGCGAGACGGCCGCGTTGCGAGGAGTGCCCGCTCGCGGCCGATCTTTGTCCGTCAAGCAGGGTCTAGGCGAGCCGCCCCCAGAGGTTCTCGAGCAGCTGGGCGCTCGCGGGCCAGAGCAGGATCTGTCCACCGAAGTTGATGACCGCACCGCCGCCGACCGAACCAGCTAGACCTTCGCCATGCCCCGGATCGTCGTAGCGCTCGTCGCAGCCGAGCTCGCGCTCGTGGTCGGGTGCGGAGGCACGAGCGTGCGCAGCGCGACCGACCTGCGCGCCTGCGTCGACAAGCAGCTGCCGAAGGGCGCCGTCGACCGGATCTTCGCGAACACCGAGGAGGGCGTGACCAGCATCAACTACTTCCATCGTGGCGGAGAGACGGACCTGACCATCTTCAAGACGGCGGCCGACGCCGAGGCGGCGGAGAAGGCAGAGGCCAGGCTCGGCGACGCACACGACCGCCGGGTTGCGAACGTGCTCTACAGCGGCGGCGGCGCAGTCGAGCGCGCGATCGTGAGCTGTCTGCGCTGAGCTGCGCCACAGCCGCCATGGCTACCCTGGCGCCTCGTGCCGTACTTCATCTGCCCACGCTGCAAGGAGCGCTCCGTCGACATCGACGCGCGCGAGGGGTTTTCCGACCAGGCGCCGGCTTGTCGTCACTGCGGATTCGGCTTCCTCTTCGAGTTGCTCGACGACTACTACCCGGCACCCGACACCGGACTGCTCGTGACCGACCGCGACCGGCGCGTGCTCGCGATCGGGCGCGGCATCTTCGAGCTCACCGGCTTCCCGGAGGCCGACTTGATGGGCCGCGATGTCGTCGAGGCGCTCGCCCTCTCCGACGCGAAGCCGGTGGAGCTGGCACGCGAGTGGGGCGTTCGCAGACTGGGCGAGCAGCTCTCGATTCGCACCCGCGGCGGCCACGAGAAGAAGATCGTCGCCGACGTCTTCCCGGCCTACGACGACGACGGCGGCCTGCTGCTCGCGCTGACGCCGATCCGCGGCTAGGCGGTCCCTGAGCCTGCGGGTGGATCGTCCGAAGGCTGCGAGGTGTGCCCGGGCACGGGAAGGCGGCGATCGCCGAGCCAGTACAAGCTCGTCACGGCAAACAGAACGAGAACGACGGCGAGGGCGTTGATGACGACGCGGGCGTAGTCGTGCGTGCTGACGTCGACGAATGGATAGGGGTACCACTTCGTGATGCGGCCGTAGACCAGGATGTAACCGAACCAGGCGACCGGCCAGAGGAGCGCCCGCAAGACCGTGCGGCGCTCGATGCGAGGACGGGGGCCATGTAGCAGCCAGCCGACCACCATCATGATCGGGACGATGTATTGGAACGCGGTGTTGGTGCTCGTCTCCTTCCAGCCGTGCGGCTCGTGGATCTTCCCAGGACGGTCGAATAGACGATGCCGGTGACTGTGATGCCAAACAGCGCCGCGAGGCGCATGGCTCGCCAGATCCGGCCGTCACGGTTCGGGTTGCGGAAGAGCTGAGCCGACGTGATGCCGGCGAGAAGGTTGCTCTGGATGGTGAAGAAGCTGAAGACCCGCAGCACGCGATTCGCGAGCGGCGTGCCGGCGAGCGTTCCGGTCGCGTGGCCTTTCGGGGTGCCGCTGACCCGAATCGCGATCCAGATCTGCACCAACATCCCCGCCGCGACGAGGAACGCAATCACGAAGTTCCAGCCACGCGCAACCCGAATGCTCATCGACCTCGTCACCCTTCGGCGTGAGCCTCACCTTAGGCGACGGAGCGGTTCGGCCCCGTGTCTCTAGATCCAGCGCTTCGCGCGGAAGAACACGAGCTGAGCGATCGTCGTGACGATGATCAGGCTCCACGACCACCAGTAGCCGAAACCCCAGTGCAGCTCGGGAATGTGTCTGAAGTTCTGCCCGTACAGGCCGACGATGAACGTCGGGACGAGGAGCAGCGACGCGATCACCGTCAGCCGCTTCATCACCTCGTTCTGATCGTTCGCGATCTTTCCCTGCACGTAGTCGCGCACGCCCGAGAGGGCGTCGCGCGACGACTCGAGACCCTCCGACGCGCGCAGGAGCTTGTCGTACGCGTCGCCGAAAGCGATCTCGACGTCGCGGGGGAACAGCTCGCCCTCGTCGAGTTCGACGCGGTTGTCGACGATCTTGTGGACCGCATCGCGCGTCGGGGCCAGGGTGCGGCGGATGCCACGCACGTCATGGCGTAGCTCCCGCAGCCGGATGGCGACGACACGCACAGGATGGTCGACGATCAGATCCTCGAGGTCGTCGATCTCGTCGTCCAAACTGTCGACGAGATCGAGGTAGCGCTCCGCGATCGTGTCGACGAGGTGGTAGACGAACATGCCGACGTCCTCGTGCGTCCGACAGGCCTCCTTCGCCGGCTGCGGGTCGAATGGCTGCTCGCCGGGAGGCGTCTTCGAGATCGAGACGAGCTGTCTCGTCGTCGCGATCATGTCGATCTCCTGGTAGAAGACCCGGTCCTCGTCCGCGACGACGACCGGCAGCAGGAAGATGCCGAGGATGTAGTCGCCGTGCGACTCGATCCTCGGCCGCGGCTCGTCGTCATGGACGTGAGGAGCGAGGAGTGCGGCGCGAGCCGTGGCGTGGATGTGCTCCGGCAGCTGTGTCCGCAGCTCCGCTTCGGTCGGATCGACGAGATCGACCCACCGCGTGTCGAGGTCAGTCACGCCGCGAGCTTATGACCTCGGCGGCTTCCGCCTGGACCGGGGCGTGTGCAGCGGCCGAGAGGAACCGCTCTGCGTCGAGCGCGGCCATACAACCGGAACCGGCCGCCGTCACGGCTTGCCGGTAGATGTGGTCCTGCACGTCACCGGCGGCGAAGACACCAGGCACATTCGTCGCGGTCGAGCCGGGCCGTGTGACGAGGTAGCCCCCGTCGTCGTGGTCGAGCTGGTCCACGAAGAGCGCGGTGTTCGGATCGTGGCCGATCGCGACGAACAGGCCGTCAGCCTCGACCTCCCACGTCTCGCCGGTCTCGGTGCTGCGCAGGCGCAGTCCTTCGACCTTGACGTCGCCGAGCACTTCGGTCACCTCGGCGCTCAGGACGAAGTCGAGCTTGTCGTTGGCCCGCGCGCGGTCGATCATGATCTTCGAGGCGCGGAACTCGTCGCGGCGATGCACCAGGTGGACGTGTGACGCGAACTTGGTCAGGAACAGCGCCTCCTCGAACGCGGAGTCGCCGCCGCCGACCACGTAGACGTCCTTCTCCCGGAAGAACGACGCGTCGCAGGTTGCGCAGGCCGAGACCCCGCGGCCCTTGTGCTGTTCCTCCGACTCGATCCCGAGCCAGCGGGCGCTCGCACCGGTCGCCACGATCACGCTGCGCGCCACGTACTCGTCGTTGCCGACGAAGACCCTGAACGGCTGCGCGGAGAGATCGACGCTCGTCACGTCGTCGGTGATGAACTCCGCGCCGAACCGCTCCGCCTGGCGCCGGAAGTCCGACATCATCTCCGGCCCCATGATCCCGTCGGCGTAGCCGGGGTAGTTCTCGACATCGCTGGTGATCATCAGCTGGCCGCCCCAGGCGAAGCCCTCGATCACCAGCGGCTCCAGGTCGGCGCGCGCTGCGTACAGGGCGGCCGTGTAACCCGCGGGACCGCCGCCGATGATGATCAGCTCGCGGACGTTCTCCTCGCTCAACATGCTCCTCTCGACATTCTCTTTCTTACAGAGAGTAAACGTGATCGAGAGCCGGAATGTTCCTGCTCAGGCGGCGTCTGCGTCGGCGCGGGGGAGGGCGACGACCTCGGGTGCGCTCAGCACCATCGGCCGCCGTTCGACCTGCTTCGTCTCGGGCAGCTCGTCGTTCGTGACTCCCAGCTCGGGGAACTTGCGAGCCGTGACGAGCAGCCGCGTCTCGAACGAGCTGACGGCCTGGTTGAAGGCGCCGACGGCCGTGTCGAGGCCGCGACCGACCTTGGCGAAGTGGCCGGCGAAGATGCCGAGCCGGTCGTACAGCTCGCGGCCGAGACTGGAGATCGCGCGTGCGCTCTCGGCGACCGTTTCCTGCTGCCAACCGTAGGCGACGGTCCGCAGCAGCCCGATCAGGGTGGCGGGTGACGCGACGATCACGCCCGACTCGGCGCCGGCCTCGAACAACGATCCGTCCTCGTCCAGCGCCGCGCGGTAGAGGCCTTCGTCGACGAACATGACGACGAACTCGGGGGAGGGCTCGAACTGGCGCCAGTAGCGCTTCTGCCCGAGCTTGCCGATGTGGTCGCGGACTTGCGCTGCGTGCCGCGCCATGTGCGTGCGCTTCACCTCGACGTCGTCGGCGTTGACCGCGTCGAGGTAGGCGCCGATTGGCACCTTGGCGTCGACGACGATGCTCTTGCCCCCCGGAAGCTTGACCACCAGGTCGGGGCGGAGTAGCCGGCCCTCGTCGTCACGCTCGCTCTCCTGGGTGCGGAAGTCGCAGTAGTCGACCATCCCGGCGAGCTCGACGACGCGCTTGAGCTGCACCTCGCCCCAGCTCCCGCGGATATGCGGGGCGCGGAGCGCGGTCACGAGGCTGCCCGTCTCGGTGCGCAGGCGCTCCTGCCCTTCGGCGACCGCGCGGAGCTGCTCGCCGACCGCGGTGACTGCCCGCAGGCGCTGCTCCTCGAGCGCCTTCGCCTGCACCTCGAAGCGGGTCAGGGTCTCCTTGATCGGCGCGAGCTTCGCATCCGCGAGCTCGAGCAGCGACGACTGGCTCTTCAGCAGCGCGTCGCCCGTGGCCGCCTTGAGCCGCTCTTCCCACTCGCCGTGACTCTGTTCGGACGCGCTGATCCTGCCGTCGGCCGCGGCGAGCGAGCCGCGCGCCCAGAGGTAGACCACGGCGGCGCCGAACAGGAAGCCGATTGCGAGGAATGCGAGTGCCATAGAGCCGGTGAACGCTAGAGCCGGCGTCGGACGGAACGGCCTCGGCACCAAAAAAATCAGCCCCGGCGAACCCGAAGGTCTACCGGAGCTGAGTGCCGGATCCAGCGACTCCGAAGAGCTACCGGATCCGACGAGGGGAACCTATCGACGGCCGCGGCGGCCCGTCAAGTGGGCCTGGGTCTGAAAGTCGCTACGAGCGGATTTTTCGAGGGTTTCGCTCGCATCAGAACATCCGTTCGGTTGCGTAGGCTGGCGCGATGGACGACCACTTCGGCCCCGGCGGCGCGCTGGCGCGCGCGCTGCCCGAGTTCGAGCAGCGCCCGCAGCAGGCCGCGCTCGCGGCCGAGGTCGCCTCGTCGCTGGCGGCCGGGCGTGACCTCGTCGCCGAGGCCGGCACCGGCGTCGGGAAGAGCCTCGCCTATCTCCTTCCCGCGCTCGAATCGGGGCTGCGGGTCGTCGTTGCCACCGCGACCAAGGCGCTTCAGGAGCAGTTGCTCCGGTACGACGTTCCGCTCGCGGCTGCCGCGCTCGGGCGTGACGTGTCGGTGGCGGTTGTCAAGGGCCGCGAGAACTACCTCTGCCGCCGCCAGCTCCACGGCTTCCAGCCGACGTTGCTGCCCGACGGCCGCGACGGGCGGGCGTGGGAGGCGATGCAGGCGTGGCTCGACGAGACCGAGACCGGCGACCGGGCCGAGCTCGAGATCGAGCCGTCCGAGGCGCTCTGGGCCGAGCTCGCCGTCGGCGGCGACCGCTGTGCAGGGCGTCGGTGCCCGTTCGTCGGGAACTGCTTTGCCGAGACGGCGCGCGAGCGCGCGGGGGAGGCCGACCTGGTGATCGCCAACCACGCGCTCTACTTCGCGCACCTCGCCGCCGGGGGCGGCGTCCTGCCCGAGCACGACGCCGTGATCTTCGACGAGGCGCACCGGCTCGAGGAGTCGGCCGCCTCGTGGCTCGGCGGCCGGGTCTCCCGTGCCGGCCTGCGGCGACTCTGTCTCGACGTCGAGCGTGCGTGCCGTGACGGCCAGAAGCCGTTGCCCGCACGCCAGGTGGACCGCGTCGAGCGGGCCGGTGAGCGCCTGCTCCGCGCGGTCGCCCCGACGTCCGGACGCCGGCGGCTGCGGACCGTCCCCCCGGAGGCCGCGCTCGTGTTGAGCGACGCCCTCGGCGAGCTCGCCACCGCGCTGCACGGCCAGGGCGAGGAGCTCGATGCGCTCGGGCGGCGGGCGCTCGGACTGGCGGCGCAGGTCGAGGCGTGCCTCGAGCCGGGTGACGGTGAGCGGGTCGTCTGGTCCGAGCCCGACGCGCTCGCGTGGGCGCCGGTGAGCGTCGCCGAGGAGCTGCGTGAGCGACTGTGGCAGGACGGCCCGACCGCCGTGCTCGTCTCGGCCACGCTGACGACCGGCGACGACGCCGGGTTCGTGCGCCGCAGGCTCGGGCTGACCGACGCGAGCGAGGCCGTCGTCGGCTCGCCATTCGACTTCGCCGACCAGGCGCTCCTCTACCTGCCGCGCTCGATGCCGGACCCGCGGAGCGATGCCTTCCTCGAGCGTGCCGCCGAGGAGATCCTCGCGCTGCTCGCGCTCTCCGAGGGGCGCGCTCTCGTCCTCACCTCGAGCTATCGCGCACTCGACGCCTACCGCGAGCGCGTGCGCGGCCGGGTCCCCTACGACGTGCTCGTCCAGGGCGAGGAGCCGCGCGAGCGACTGCTGGCGCGGTTTCGGGCGGAGGTCGGCTCGGTGCTGATCGCTACCTCGACGTTCTGGCAGGGCGTCGACGTCCCGGGCGAGTCGCTCTCGCTGCTCGTGATCGACAAGCTGCCGTTCTCGGCGCCCGGCGACCCGTTGCACGAGGCACGCTGCGAGGCGGTCGAGCGGGCCGGCGGCGACTGGTTCGCCGACTACGCGCTGCCCGCCGCGACGCTGCAGCTGCGACAGGGTTTCGGACGGTTGATCCGCAGCCACAGCGACCGCGGCGTCGTCGCGATCCTCGATCCTCGGCTCCGGACGCGTGGCTACGGGCGTGCGTTCATGGGTGCGCTACCGCGGTGCCCGGTCGTCGAGGATCCGGCGGCCGTCGCCGCGTTTTTCGGCGACGCGGTCGCCGTTTCCGCTTGAATGGTCGGCCCCGATGGCCAAGAAGAAGCCCCGCACTCCACCGCCGCCCCGGCGCGTTCAGGCGCCGAAGACCCGCACGGGGTCGAGCGCCAAGGGCAAGGCCCCAGCGGGTGTGGAGCTTGGCGAGCTCGGCGCACGGCAGCGGACGATCCTCTACGGCGTCGCAGCGTCGGGCATCGTCGCCCTGATCGCGGTCGTCCTGCTGGTCGTGCTCGGCGGCGGCAACTCCGGCGCGAAGAACGCTGCGAAGACGCTCGTCGCTGCGAATTGCACGTACAAGCACTATCCGGCGCAGCCGCGGACGCCGCACTACACGACTCTCAATCCGAGCCCGAAGCCGAGCTGGAACTCGTATCCGCCGACGAGCGGCAGGCACTTCTACCAGTGGGTCCTCTTCGGCGACTACACCGAGCCCGTGCCGCTGATCAAGGAAGTGCACAACCTCGAGCACGGCGCGATGATCATCCAGTACGGCAACAGGGTCTCGAAGGACGACATCGCGAGCATCGACGCCTTCTGGCGGAAGGATCCGACCGCGATGCTCGTGGCGCCGCTGCCGAACCTCGGGAACAAGATCGCGCTGACCGCGTGGACGAACTGGGCCGAGTGCACGTCCTTCAACCAGAAGGCGTTCAAGGCGTTCCAGTCGGCCTTCCGCTACCACGCCCCCGAGTCGCCGATCTTCCCGAAGAGCGCGCTGCAGCCAGGAATGTAACTGGGAGGGAAACCCGTAGGTTTCCCTCCGTGATCTTCGCCGGGGTGGCGGAACTGGTCAGACGCGGCCGGCTTAAAACCGGCTGTCCTGTACGGACATGGGGGTTCGAGTCCCTCCCCCGGCACTAGCTGCGGTGAGTGCGACCGGAGAGCTCACGGAGCGCACGTGCGTTCTCCGCGGACAGGGCGCTGGCCTGGAAGCGCCACTGCCAGTTGCCCTCCTCCGTGCCTGGCAGGTTCATGCGCGCTTCCGTTCCGAGCTCGAGCACGTCCTGTAGCGGCGCGATCGCGAGCGCAGCGCGTGACGACCAGGCGACCTCGATCAGGCTCCACGCCGGGTGCGCCGGGTCGAGCTCGGTCCACGCCTGCTCCTGCGGCGACAGCGAGTCGAACCAGCCCTGCGTCGTGTCGTTGTCGTGCGTGCCCGTGTAGACGACCGCGTGCCGCTCGTGGTTTCGCGGCAGGTGCGGGTTCGTCGGATCGTCACCGAGCGCGAACTGCAGCACCACCATCCCGGGCAGCCCGAGTGACCGTCTCAGCCGGACCACCGGCTCCGTGATCACGCCGAGATCCTCGGCCACCACCGGCAGGTCGCCGAGCGCCGCCTCGAGCGCCTCGAACAGGTCGAGACCCGGCCCGCGCAGCCAACGTCCCTTGACGGCGGTCTTGTTCTTCGACGGAACGGCCCAGTACGAGACGAAGCCGCGGAAGTGGTCGATGCGCGTCAGGTCGACGAGCTCGAACATTCGGCGCAGGCGCTCGATCCACCAGCGGTAGTCGTCGGCGCGCATCGCGCTCCAGTCGTACAGCGGATTCCCCCAGTGCTGGCCGGTGCGTGTGAACGCGTCGGGCGGCACCCCGGCGACCTCTCCGTGGCGGAAGAGCTGCGGATGGGAGATGTGGTCGGCGCCGCCCTGCGAGACGTAGATCGGGACGTCGCCGAACAGCCGCACGCCGTGGTCCAGTGCGTAGGAGCGGAGCGCCTGCCATTCACGTTCGAAGCGCACCTGGTCGTCGAGCGAACCGCCGTGGGCGAGCCAATCGTCGATCCAGTAGGTGTTCCGCGAGTGAAACGCGAACGCCTCCTCGCGCGTGACGCGGCTACGCGGCTTTGCGAGCAGGTCCGGCGAGCCTGCGAACGCCGACGGCGACATGTACGGCGAGCCGGTGATTCCCTCGGGCGGGCCGAGCGGCAGCACCTGCCACCATTTCTGTCCCGCCGCTTCCAGCCAGTCCACGAACCGGTACGCGTGCTCGTCCAGCACACCGTTCGGCAACGACGTCGGATGCAGCAGGATCCCGGAAGAGCGTGTGAGATCCATTGCGTTCGGTGAGAATCTCACGACCTTGCCCCTTCCGCGGACAGAGCAACCACCGGCGCGCATCCAGATTCAGGCGATCGAGCCGATCATCGATTGCGGTCGCTACCCGGTCAAACGAACCGTCGGCGATCGCGTGGATGTCTACGCGACCGTCTTCAAGGACGGCCATGACGCCCTCCGCGGGGCCGTGCGGGTCCGCGGCCCGGGGGAGCGAACGTGGCGGGAAGTGAAGCTCGAGTCGCTCGGCAACGACCGGTTCGCCGGGATGTTCGCGCCCGACCGGCCCGGTCGCTGGCAGTTCGCGGTGGCTGCGTGGACGGATCGAATCGCGACTTGGCAGGACGAGATCCGGCGCAAGGTCGCCGCCGGACAGGAGGAGTTGACGGGCGAACTGGCTGAAGGCGCCGTGCTCCTCGGACGCGAGCGAGTGACCGTCGACGACGGCTTGGCCGTCGCGTCGACGGATCGACACGGCGAGGTCGTCTCGGCCCGCTTCGAGGTCGACGTCGACCGCGTGCTCGCCCGGTTCGGCGCCTGGTACGAGCTCTTCCCGCGCTCCTTCGGCGGCTTCACCGGTGTGGCGAAGGTGCTGCCGCGGCTCGCCGAGCTCGGCTTCGACGTCGTCTACCTGCCGCCGATCCATCCGATCGGCGAGACGAACCGGAAAGGCCCCAACAATGCGCTGGTCGCAGGACCGGACGACCCGGGGTCACCGTGGGCGATCGGGTCAGCCGCAGGCGGCCACGAGGCGATCGATCCCGCCCTCGGCACGTGGGACGACTTCGACGCGCTGGTCGCCACGGCGCGAAAGGCGGGTCTCGAGCTGGCGCTCGACTTCGCGATCCAGTGCTCGCCGGATCATCCGTGGCTCCGCGAGCACCCGGAGTGGTTCAACCGGCGGCCGGACGGGACGCTCAAGTACGCCGAGAATCCTCCGAAGCGCTACCAGGACATCTACAACGTCAACTTCGAGTCGGAGGACTGGCGCGGCCTGTGGCAAGCGCTGCTCGACGTGGTGCTCGGCTGGGTCGATCGCGGGATCACGGTCTTCCGCGTCGACAATCCGCACACGAAGCCGGCGGCATTCTGGGAGTGGCTGATCCAGGAGGTCCGGCGCAAGCACCCCGAGGTGCTGTTCCTCGCCGAGGCGTTCACCAGGCCGTCGCTGATGACGACGCTCGCCAAGCTCGGGTTCGCTCAGAGCTACACGTATTTCACCTGGAAGAACCTGAAGGGCGAGCTGCAGGAGTTCATGCTGCAGCTGATCGCGTGGTCGCAGTTCTACCGGCCGAACGCGTTCGTGAACACGCCGGACATCCTCCACGAGT
>DASYPH010000098.1:0-2350 GCA_036006925.1 Gaiellaceae bacterium | reverse complement strand
CCGACGGACAACTGACACCTGACGGATCGATAGGGACTGAGCCGACTGTCTTTTGTTGTCGATCCGGGGAACGGCCGAAGTCGACCCGAAGCCGACATTTCCGTTGTTCAATCCTGCCGGAGCGCAAAGTCCAGTGGGTGTGGATCAGTCTGTTTTCGCCCCATCGTAAAACCGCATCGCAACCACTCATGGAACAAGCGTCCTTCGGCGGGTCTGAGCGCCCCCTTCAAGTCCGCTTCGAAGTTCGGAAACAGATCGCCGAGCGCTCCCTCGGAGCAAACAGAGGTTGATCGCAGATAACCAACGATCTCGTCGAACGTACAATCGCGTGGCTCCACGAAGGACCTGATCTCCACGTCGGTGAAGCCTGCGCCGAGCAGAAGGAGTTTAAATGCATCCGGTCTGACTGCCGCGCCTGGCCGAGCATCCGCCCAGCCTGCCGGGAATGCTCGCGTCATCCAGTCCCGGGCCACCGTTCGCACCGTCTCCTTCCACGCCTCGCCACCGGCGAGGATGCTATACGTTCCAAGAATGGCGATCCAGCCATCGGGCTTCAGCCAGTCAAGCGCGTTCTCGATGATCGCCACCTGATCCAGGCGATGGAAAGCTTCGCCTATGGTGATGAGGTCAACCGACTCTGCAGCAATCGACGCTTCCTCCGCCCTCCCAACACGCCACTCGACGTTTCGAATGCCTCGGCGCGCGGCTTCGCGGAGGCCTACCTCGATCATCTCGGCTTCAAGATCGATCGCGTGCACATGCTCAAAGGAGGCTGTGAGGTCCAGCGTCACACGTCCCGGCCCGCAGGCCGGGTCAAGAAGAACGGGCGACCCCGGCAGGTGCGCTTGGGTGACAAGGCTCGCCAGGAGTGCCTTGGGATAAGGCGGCCGATAGCGAAAATATGCTTCGGCAGTTCCAGCAAAGGCGCCTGCTTGGAGGTTGCGGGGCGTATCCATCCGTCCGCACTTTACCTGAGTACAGTGGTAGCTATTGGCCATCTTACCTTGAGATTTGCATCCGCCACTATGTCCGAGTTCCACCCTTCCTTGCCATTCAAGCTGTGTCCGCCGAACGGCTCGGTTCGACCCAACTACGTTATTCAAGGAACGCGAACGACCTCCGGAAAGCGGACGCTGTGCCTGTGGCTCGGCGGTCGGCGTCAGCGTCGCCCACTGCGGTGCAGAAATCATAATCATGTCCCACGCAAGTTCGCAAACTTATGGCGGGCGCTCGCGGTTTTGCCCACCATTCGATGATATTACCGTTCGCCATAAGTTGGCGGCCAAGTTGTTGACGTGTATCCGTGGGTCTGGTCGCGCCAATTCGCGCGCGAGAATTGCACGAACGATGCTCGGATTCTGCGCGGAGATGCCAGTGGGATGGGAGACACTCGGGCTATGGGGTGAAGACGTCGGCCGCATTGAACCACTCGCTGGCGGTGTAGCCAACGACGTATGGAGCGTGCGTCTCCGAGGGCACCTCGCGGTGGGTCGTCTCGGGGCCAGGAGCGATGCTGATCTCGCGTGGGAGACCGAGCTCCTCCAACGCCTCGATCGCGAGGGTCTGACCGTGCCGGTACCGATCCCGACGACGGACGGCAGGCTGTTCGCGGACGGTATGGTGGTGATGACGTTCGTGGAGGGTGAGCTGCCCGAGACAGAGGCCGACTGGCGTCGTGTGGCCGAGACGCTCCGTCGGCTGCATCGGTTGACAAAAGGCTGGTCGCAGCGCCCAGGCTGGCGATCGTCGACCGACCTCCTGAACGCCGAGACCGGGACGAAGGTCGACCTCAGGGCGATGCCCCCTGAAGGCGTTGCTCGATGCCGGGCAGCGTGGGCGCGGTTTGTCGGTCGTCCGACGTGCGTCGTTCACGGCAACCCCACCAATCCTGGGAACGTCCGCGTGACCGCAAATCGGGTCGCTCTGATCGACTGGGACGAGTCGCACGTCGACGTGCCCGACCTCGACCTGGCGCTGCCCCACAACGCTGCCGGTCTCGACGAGGGCGCGTATGATACCGCCGCTCAAGCGTCGGCCGCGTGGGACGCCGCCGTCTGCTGGGACGACGCGTACGCTGTGAAGCGGCTTGCCGAAGTCCGAGCGATCTGAGCAGAGGAAGCAAACCGAGACTCGCGCAGAAGTCCGGTGCGAAAAGTCTGCTCCACATCGAAACGCGACCATAACCGGACTGGCCGCCTTCCACCCGAAGCCAGACCGATGCCCGGCGAACCGGATGTTCGGGCGTCGCGGAGCCAGGATCACCTCTGGGACAACCCGTCAAAACCTCCTGTGGCAGACCAGGGGAATCGGGTGAAGAAACCTACCGTGCGATCAGCTCTGCGAGGAAGTC
>DASYPH010000097.1:0-6061 GCA_036006925.1 Gaiellaceae bacterium | reverse complement strand
GCGGCGGCGGCAAGGCCAACAACCGCGCGCTCACTGCGGGCACGTAGGCGCCCCGACGGGTAGGCCAACACCATCAAGGCGTAGGCTGCCGGCGCGAGCCCGTGCGCAAGCATCCAGACCGTTGCGGCCGACCGGGAGACGGGCCAGTCGACCGCCAGGTCGTCGAGAACCGACAGCAGCAGCCAGCCGGCGATGAGCAAGGCCAGCCGCTCTCTGCCCGGCTGGGTTGCGACCACGACGGCGACGAGAACCGCCGCCACTCCGGCAACGGCGTAGAACACCAAGCCGGTATCCGCGACGCCGAGCTCGACCTGACGAACGATGTCGATCACCCAAAGACCGAGGGTCACAGCTGCAAGTGCGAGCGTGGCCGCCCGCACGGTGGCCGCGGTCACCGCTACTGCAGCGCGTCTCTCAGCCGCGCCGCCGTGAGCTCGTGCTTCGGCAGAAAGCTGCATCCCAGAGGCCACTCGAACGAATCTCCGAAGTCTGACCGACTACGACTCGAAATCAAGACCACCCGCGGAGCCGCCCGCGACCCCGCAAGCTCCCGCGCGACCGCAAGGCCCGACCGATCGGGCAAAACCACATCGAGCAACACAACATCGGGACGCAGCCGCTCCGCCTCCCGCAGCGCACCCTCCGCGTCGGCCGCCTCCCCCACGACCGCGAACCCCGCCTCAAAAAGCAACCGGGACGCAAAGCGCCGGAAGATCGGATGGTCGTCAACGATAAGGACACGCACGCCTCAGCGATCGTCGCACCAACAGACTCAGGGGAACCCCTGAACGCGATCGCGGTTCAGGGAACGCCCTGACGACTCCTCAAAGCAGCACTACTAGCGTCGCGCATCATCCGAACAGAGGAGGCGAGAGTGATGGCATTGGTTCAAATCCAACACGGCACAGAGGCGACCTGGGAAGGAGATAGGAGGCGGTTTGCGATGAAGCACGCGACGCGCTCGGTCCTTGTCTTGGCTGCCACTGTCACATGTGTACTGGCACTGACAGCGACTCCGAGCGGCGCGGCAAGCGTGAAACCGGATCAACTGACGCAAGCCGGCTGGACGTGCGTTCAGCCGCTGGCTGACCCGACGCGAGAGATCTGCGCCCCGCCAGGCCAAGGCTTGCCGCCGCTTTCGGGAACCCCCGGATTTGACGATCGAGCACCCTCGTATGTTCTTCTGATCTTCCGGTTCGCGACGGGCGAGTTCATCGGTGTCCAGCACCTACTACGGCCCGACATCTACCTGAATGGCACTCCACCGTGCCCGCAGCAGCCCGGCGGGGAGTACATCTACATCCCACGGAACGACACCTGGTCCTGCCTACGGCCCACGTAGAGGCCAATTCGAGTGTGGATCAAGAGAGCAGCGGCCAACCCGCTGCTCTCTCTTTTCTTCGCCCCGCACAAGCGAGCAATCATTGCGACACGAGTTCCAAGCGCGCTCGCCCCCGTGGCGCGGTTTCGGGGTCGATACGCGGATAGGACGCTCCCTCTGGGCACTCGTCGCGGCCAAGCCAGATGCGGGCAGGTTTGCGTGACGGTCGGCTGGGAAACTGCTTGGCGTGTCCCTAGATCAGAAGAGGGCGCGTTGGTTCGGTGTGCTCTACCTCCTCACCTTCGTCACGTCGATCCCGGCGCTGCTGCTGTACGAGCCTGCGCTCCGGCATCCAGCGGCGTTCGTCGCCGGCTCGGGGAACGTCAACAAGATCTACCTCGGCGCGCTGTTGGAGTTGCTGCTGATCATCGCGAACATCGGAACCGCAGTCGTGATCGTCCCGATCATGAGGCGGCAGTTCGAAGGGCTGTCGATCGGTTACGTGACGGCGCGGATCTTCGAATGCACGTTCATCCTCGTCGGCATCGTCGCGATGCTCGGAATCGCCACCTTGCAGCGGGAGAGTGCGGGCGCGGCTGAAGGTACCGTCGCGTACACGCTCGCGGCGATCAAGGACTGGACGTTCACGCTGGGGGGCGGCGGCTGGACTGTCGGCTGGGGGAACGGATTGATTCTCGGGTACATGATGTACCGGACAGGACTCGTTCCTCGACGAGTGGCGTGGCTCGGGCTGATCGGCGGCCCGCTGCTCATCGCGACCGGGACGGCATTCATCTTCAGCGGGAACCATCCGAGCAGCACCGTGCGCTCGCTGCAAGGCATCGCAACGATCCCCGAGTTCCTGTGGGAACTCTTCCTCGGCGTCTACTGCACCATCTGGGGTTTCAAGCGCGATGCCCCGATCCTCCAAGCGGGGGCTCATGATCGCGCGGCGACGATGACTGCCGCGGGCCCCGCCTAGAGGCGGTCCATTCGCGGGGGCAACACCTCCGTCGCCCCCGCGTGTTCGCGTGTGCTGGGTTGGCATACGGGACGGATGCAAGCGTTGGCTCAGGGCGAAACCGAGGAGGCGGTACGGTGGGCTCGAGCCGGCGATCCAGACATTGCGAACGAGGGGCTCCGAGAACGAACTCGGGTTGGGAGCACTGGGCCGCGCCAAACGGCTCATGTGTAACGACATGGAGGCCGCGGCGATCGCGCAGGGGGCGCTCGCCATCCTCGATCGCCTTGGCACGCTCGAGGACCCCGATCGTTTGCGGCACGAGCTCGCGCCTGAACCAGTCTGACGGGCACGAAGGCCATCTTGATGCCGACGCGCTGGAAGACAGCGGTGGCACGGTCAGCGCCTCGGAGACGCGGAGGGCTCCCGTAGAAGAGCATCGCAGCGACAGGCACGTCGAGCCCATTGCCGAGCTGCCATCATGCGCGGCGCGTGAGAAGTCGACCCCTGATCGCCCGGCTCGCCGTTGCCGCGCTTGTGGCCGGTCTCACGCTTGTGGCAGTCACGGGAAGGCGGCGCTTCCCCCGGCGACCGCCCGCGACGGACACCACGCTGCCGCCGAGAACACTCGCCGGTCCGATGCGCCCCGTCACGTTCGCGCAGGCAAGGCGGGCAATCGTCCGCCTGTACGTCCGTCACCCCGAGATCCGGAGCTTCGTCGACCAGGACGTCGTTTACACACCTGAGACGCGCGACAAGGTGCTCGCAGCCTGCCGACTCGGCGCGGCGTCGAGCAACGCCCGCGAGAAGGAGACCACGCGCGTGTTCGGCTGCGCGCCGCTCATCTTCTTCTTCTACAACTTTGGCAGGCAGAAATCGGTGCCGGAATCGATCGAGGTTGCACGGAAGTTGTTCTGGCCGCGTAAAACAAACCGACCTTTAGGCTTGGAACGAAGGCGACTCGATGTACCCGGAGGGCAGGCGTCCAAGAAAACGGGCCTGCTCCTCCGGGCCTTCGTCTAGGCTGCCCACGGGCTACCACGAAGCTCCGGAGGAGGTCGGCGGCGGGCGCCCCTGGCCTGGGTCTGACCGAGGGTGGTGACGATGAACGCGAAGGACCGCCTCGCTGATCTCGGGACGATGACAGATGGGGGCAAGAGCGCGTCGGCCGCGAACCCGCGAGTTGCCAGGGCGCGACGGAACGCGCACCTCTCGGTTGACGAGCGGGTGGCGCGCGGCAAGGACGCCCGCCGGGAAGCTCCGAGATCGAGTCATGGCGGGTGGGAGGCGGCGCCCGACCGTCTGGACCCGGTCTCGCTGCTCTCGGACCAGGCGGAAACGCGGGTCCCCGAGCTCATCCCTATTCGACACGGGCGCATGCTGGTCTCGCCCTTCACCTTCTACCGCGGCGCCGCCTGTCTGATGGCTGCCGATCTCGCGGCGACGCCTCGGTCTCACATCAACGTGCAGCTCTGCGGCGACGCGCATCTCTCGAACTTCGGGCTGTTCGGATCGCCGGAGCGGAAACTCATCTTCGACATCAACGACTTCGACGAGACGCTCCCCGGGCCGTGGGAGTGGGACGTGAAGCGTCTGGCAGCGAGCTTCGAGATCCTCGGGCGTGAGCGCGGATTCTCGCCGGATGACCGCCGGGAGATCGTGCTCGCCTGCGTCCGCGACTACCGCGGGGTCATGCTGAAGGCCGCACGCATGACGACGCTCGAGGCCTGGTACGACCACATCGATGTCGAGGAGTTGATGGACCTCGTCCACCACGAGCTCGCCGAGGGTCGGTTGGCGAAGAAGGAGGCGCGGCAGGCGAAGAAGGACGTCGCGAAGGCCCGGACCAGGGACAGTCTCCGGGTCTTCGCCAAGCGCGCCGATGAGATCGACGGCGAGCTCCGGATCGTCGCCGACCCTCCGCTCGTCGTTCCGCTCGAGGACCTGGCGGAGCTTGACGACCCCAGGCTCGAGGGGATCGAGGAGTGGATGCGTTCCCTCGTGACCCGTTACCGGCGCTCGCTGGCCCGTCAGCACCATCCGCTCGAGGAGTTCGAGTACGTTCACACCGCGCGCAAGGTGGTCGGGGTCGGAAGTGTCGGGACCCGGGCCTGGATCCACCTCTTCGTCGGCCGTGACGAACGAGACCCACTGTTTCTCCAGTCGAAGGAGGCACAGCCGTCGGTGCTCGAGCCGTTTCTCGGCAGGAGCGAGCACGCCGAGAACGGCCGGCGGGTGGTTGTCGGCCAGCGGCTGATGCAGGCGGCCAGCGACATCTTCCTCGGCTGGCTCCGCGTCACGGGGCTCGATGGCGTAACGCGGGACTACTACGTGCGTCAGCTCCACGACTGGAAGGGCGCCGTCGAGGCCGACGGCCTCCTCGTGCCCGGTACGACGCTCTATGCCCGACTCTGTGGAGCGACCCTCGCGCGCGCCCACGCCCGCTGGGGCGATCGGATCGCGATCGCGTCATACCTCGGCGAGGGTGACGCCTTCGATCGGTCGCTCGCTCGCTTCTCCACCCGGTATGCCGACCAGAACGACCGCGACTACGAGTCGTTCGTACGTGCTGTCGAGTCGGGACGCCTCAGAGCCGAGACGGGTTTGTAGGCGACGACCAGCCGGAGCCCCGAAGGTCTCTTCTCGACGTGAGCCGCGTTGTCTTCGCGGCACTCACCGTCCTTGCGGCCGTTGCCGTCGTGCCGCCGGCTACCGCCGACCGCGCCGACGAGATCGCGCTTGCCCAGCAATACGCCCCGGTCGTCCGCCTCGTCGCGCACCGCGGGAGCTGCGGGCCGGGCAAGCCCTATCAGCCGATCGACGTCAACGCGCTCTTCGGCGAGCCGACCGTCGCCCTGAAAGGCCCGTGGGGCGGCAGCGATGTGGTCAAGATCGGCCCGACTGCAAAGGATCTGGCCGGGCTCTACGAGTACCACCTCGACTTCCCCGGAAACGCGCTCGATCCGGGCTGCGGCTACATCCGCTGGGAGCGGCGGCTGACCGCAGATCGCGAACCGACCGTGTACGCCCACGTCGCTACCGATCCGGCCTTCCCGGGCAAGCTGGCGCTGCAGTACTGGCTGTTCTACGTCTTCAACGACTGGAACAACCTTCACGAAGGCGACTGGGAGATGATTCAGCTCAACTTCGACGCCTCGACCCCGGCGCAGGCACTGCGTCAGGGGCCGGTCGACATCGGCTACAGCCAGCACGAGGGCGCCGAGCGAGCCGCTTGGACGGACGACAAGCTCGAGCGAGTCGACGGCACTCACCCCGTCGTCCATCCGGCGTACGGGTCGCACGCAAACTTCTACGGCGAGGCCCTCTACCTCGGGAGCTCCGCCTCCGAGGGCGTCGGTTGCGACGACACTCGCGGGCCGACGTTCGACGTACGGCCTGTCGTGAAGACGATTCCGAGCGACGAAGCCCTGGCACGGGCGGCGTTCCCCTGGATCTCCTTCGAGGGGCGATGGGGGGAGCTGCAGCCGGCGTTTTTCAACGGCCCGACTGGCCCGAACCTGAAAACTCAGTGGACTGAGCCGATCCGCTGGTCTGAGAACTGGCGAGCGCGGAGCTACACGGTGTCCGCGGCCGGCGCGTTCGGCCCGACCGCGACCGGCGCGTTCTGTGCTGCCGTCGGTGGAGGTTCCCGGGCGCTCGTGCAGTTCGTGCACCATCCGCTCGAGGTCGGACTGCTGCTCGGCGGACTCGCGCTCCTGCTCCTTTTCCTGCTCTCGCGAACGACCTGGCATTCGACGGCGCCACTTCGGCTGGCACGC
>DASYPH010000096.1:0-3947 GCA_036006925.1 Gaiellaceae bacterium | reverse complement strand
GGTCAGGTTGCTGAAGTCGGACTGACCGACGACCGCGCCGATGATCGGCGTGATCATGTCGCGGACGAACGAAGTCAAGAGCGCCGCGAAGGAAACGCCCATCACGAACGCGATCGCGACCGTGATCAGGTTGCCCTGAAGCAGAAAGGTCTTGAATTCGCTGAGGAGCTTCACACCGGCGTTCACGTTCCTCCGATCGGTTCGGCGAGGGGTTGCGCCGTGATCCTGCCCGCGCCCCGCACGCGATTCAAATCGGAACCGTGAGCGGCCGGCTCCCGCCGACCCAGCGTCCAGCCTGCCTCGGGCCGAGTGCCCGAGGCAGGCTGTCAGATCGCGCTAGAGGACTGACAGGTAAGCGGTGATCAGTTGGTCGCCGTACACATCGGGGAAGTGGTCGATCCCCTTGCCGTTCGCCGTGATGTTCTTCGGCGAGTTGACCGCGCCACCGGCGGCCGTCGCGTTCCCGAGGGTCAGGTAGTGCGTCGGAACGCCATCTTGCGCGGCTGCCGCCGCCGCGGACTGCAGGAACGAGACCCACGCCGGAAACTCGGCCGCGACCGCGGGCGGCAGCGCCGCGGGCGGGGCAAAGCCGAGGATCACACCGATGAGCGCCTCGGGGTTGGCAGTGCCGAACGCAGCAAGCTCACTGAACTGCGGCGGGACCGGCAGACACTGGCCGGCGGTTGGATCGCACGCGCCGGTGAAGATCCCGAGCAGCTGCCAGGTCTGGATGTCGAACCAGCCGTGGGAATGCTGCGCGATCATGGCGTTCGCCTGGTCGGAGCGTTGGGTGTTGAAGCACTCGTGGGCCAGTGCGGGTGTTGCCGCGAGCAACGCCACGCCACTGACGACAGCCGCAACCGCGAGCTTCTTCCTCAGATGCATCGATGAAGCCTCCCCTTAGATGTGATCCCCCGACGCCGCAGTCTTGGCATGGGCCGAGAGCGTTGTCAACATGCGCATCAGTCGACGCTCAGGTGTGACGGGTCGATCGTCGAGCGGTCGGCCCGATCTGAAACAGACCCGGAAACCGCCGAGTTCAGGCCCTAACAGATGCGCCCGGGAGGATTCGAACCTCCGACCAACGGCTTAGAAGGCCGTCGCTCTGTCCACTGAGCTACGGGCGCCCGCGAGCAAGGGTAGCCCGGCGGTTAGCCGCTCTCGTTCGCCGGACGGCGGTGCGCGAGCTGGTCGCGCACGATCACCTGGATCGAGCCGGCGACGGGGATCGCGGCGAGCGCGCCGAGAATGCCCGCAAGCTCGGCCCCTACGAGTACCGAGATCAGGACGACGAGCGGCGACAGCTCCACCGTCCGGCCGTAGATCACCGGCTGTAGAAAGTGGTTCTCCAGCTGCTGGTAGGCGATGATGAAGACCAGCAGCACGATCCCGGCCGGCACGGAATGCAGGAAGGCGACGAGCACCACGATCACACCGGCGACGGTCGCGCCGGCCAGCGGGATGAGGTCGAGCACGGCGACGAGCAGCCCGAGCGCTACGGCGTAGGGCACGCCCATGATCAGCAGCACAATCGTGACCGAGACGCCGGCGATCACGCTGATCAGGAGGTTCCCGGTCACATAGCCGCCGACGGTGCGGTACACGTCATGACCGACCGCACGCCAGCGCTTCTGCGACCGCTCAGGAAAGAGCGAGAAGAACCGCTCGAGCCAGGCGCCTCCTTCGAGCAGCATGAAGAACGTCAGGAAGATGATCGTGACGGTGGCGGCGATGATCGTGATCACGCTTTTCGTGACCGACAGCGCGGCACCCGAAAGGCCGAGGATCTTCGTCGCCCCGCCGTTCTTCACCTGCGCGCGCACCTTCTCGACGACCTGGTACTTCGTCTCGAGGAAGCCGAGCCGGCCACGACCGTGTGTCAGGTCGTCGACATAGCTCGGCGTCGCCTGCACGAAGCCGTTGACCTCGTCGATCAGCTTCGGGAGGAAGGTCGCGCCGACGGCGATGATCGCGATGATCACGATCAGGTAAGCGATCCCGATCGCTGGGGCGCGGGCGAGGCGCGTCCGGCGCTCGATCCAGCCCACCAGCGGGTTCAACGCCAGCGCGAGGAACAACGAGATGACGACCCAGGCGATGATGTGGCGCGCGATCCAGATCACCTCGAGCGTCACGGCGACCGCGATCACGATCAACAACACCCGTAGCACGGTGCGCGGGCGCAGGTCGATCACCCGCTCGGTGGACACGGTGCGCTCCGGCGTCACGCATTCAGAATCACCGCGCTGTCGGACGTTGTTACGGTTCGCGGGTGCCCCTTCGCGCCTCGCCGGTCGTCGAGCATGCAGCCCTCCCGGACGGAGGCTCGGTCACGGTCTGGGTAGGGATCCTCGACGACCCCTACATCGACGACAAACGCCAGCTGACGACCGTCGACATCCAGCTCCGGGAGGGATCGTCGGTGATCGCAAGCCTGACGACCGTGCTCGAGCCCGACCAGACGTCGCAAGCCCTCGCCCTGGCCCGCGAGGTGAAGTCCGCGATCGAGCGGGGCGAGATCGGCTTGAAGGCCAGCGACCTCGAGCCATTCGCCGACCGCCTGCGCTAGACGGCCAGTTCGAGCTCGCGGTCGATCCAGTCGAGCGCCACGGCCAGCTGCGCGCGCTGCAGCGGCCTGACGGCGGGCGCCGTCTCCGGTGCCGGCAAACCGGCGACCGCTGCCCAGACGCCGGCGATGAACGCAGCGAGCTCTCCTGCATCCGGCAGGATTTGCCATGGCGGTGGCCCACCCTCGACGGTGACGCTCGGAAGCCAGGCGGCAAGATCGATCTCCGGGTTCGCGAACGACGTCCAGTTCCAGTCGACGAGGACGGCCCGACCGTCGCGAAAGCAGAGGTTGTCGGAGCGCACGTCGAGGTGGCAGAGCGAGGTGCCCGCAACTTCTGCGCCGTCGGCGGCCCGCACGATCAGGCTTAGGTTGCGTTCGAGCCAGCCGCCATCTCGCAGGCCGAGTGAGAGGAACGGCGCCGGATCCTCCGCGACGAGGCGCCAGCGCCCGAAGAGCTCTGCAAAGGACTCCGTCACCGGTCTGGTGTTGGGCGGGGGCTTGGCTGCGGCGAGCTCGTCGAGCGTCGACCGAACGGCGTCGATTCGCGTTTGGCTCCAGGCCGGTCCCCAGTCGGCGGCGCTCAGGTCCTCGATCGCGAGCACGGGCCGGACACCGTCGTCGTCCCAGCCCTCGAGCCGGGGTATGAACGAGCCCTGAAGGCCGGCGTAGACCTCATGCTCGCGTCGCAACCACTCGGCCATGTTCTCGGCTTCCGCCGATTTGACGAAGACCGTTCGACCGTCGGCGAGCACGACGACAAACCGGTCGGCCGAGGAGTACCCACCGCCTTCACGGCGGTACTCGGTGGGTGCGGAACCCGTCGCGCGCTCGATCCGATCGTCGAGCTCCGTCATCGCGCCAGCCGAAGCTCGTGGATCACCAGTGAGGAGTTCGAGCGCAGCGGCTCGGTGAAGCCGGTCGCGACGAAACCGGTGCGTTCGTAGAGGCGCCTGGCAGCGTCATTCCCGTCGCTGACGCTGAGGCGAATCTCCGCGGCGCCGGCATAGGCGACGGCGGCTGCGAGCAGGTCGCGGCCGATGCCTCTTCCCCGGTGCTCGGGAGCAGTCCACATCGAGATCACCTGGTAGTGCGACTCTACCCTGAATGTGCCGGCGATCCCGACGGCGCGATCGCCGTCCCACGCGAGGAACATCGCCTGTTCGCCCCCGACCGACGCGCGCTCTGCCCGGTCCCGCCACCACTGCTCGGGATGAGCCCGAGCCTCCGCGTGCGTCGTGCCGAACGCGTCCGGTGCGTCCGCGAGCGCGCGCAGCCTGGTATCACGCAACGCCCGCCACTCGTCCGCCCGCACCCGCCGTACCTCGACCAAAGCGGGTGGCGGGAATCGAACCCGCATGGCCAGCTTGGAAGGCTGGAG
>DASYPH010000095.1:0-2153 GCA_036006925.1 Gaiellaceae bacterium | reverse complement strand
TGGTGGGCGTCGATCCGCGAGCGCCGGCTGGGGACCGCTATCTGCGGAGCGAGTTTCAGAAGGTTGCGGCGGCGCTGACGTCGGAGCGGTGGGACGCCATCGTCGCCGCGCGGGTGCTTCACCATGTCGACCCGCTCGACGGTGGAGTGGCGTTGCTGGCGCAGCTCGCGCCTCTGCTGCTCGTGGATGAGTTCGCTCCCGACCTGATCGTCGGTGACGCGCAGCGGTGGTACGAGGAGCGTCGGTCCGCCGCGGGGGATGTCCAGGCGCCGGAAAGGGTCGACGACTGGCGGCGCCGCCACCCGCACCTCCATCCGCACGACGTCGTTCTCGGCGTGTTGCGGCGTTGCTACGCGGAGCGCGAACTCGCGTGGGTGCCGTATTTTCACCGCTGGCTCCGGTCGGCCGCCGTGGAGGCGGAGGAACATCTGGCGATTGAGGCCGGGGATATCCCGGCAGTCGGCTGGCGTTGGGCGGGTGTCGCCCGTTTGTAGGTAGGTCGAAATCAGGTGGCCCTCGGCTGCGCCAGCGTTCGCTCCTGACCGCCAGCGCAGCGGAGACCGCGCCGATCTGAAGAAACGTCGCGGGGCAGAAGGTATCCTGGTCGGGCTCAGCATAGTTTGGATAGCTGAGTGCATGACACGAAATCATAAATGCCTGCAAATAGGCATTTTGAGGGCGGTTAGCTCAGTTGGGAGAGCACCAGCTCGACAAGCTGGGGGTCACTGGTTCGAGCCCAGTACCGCCCACTCAGTGAAGTCCTTGGAATCGCGGAGGGCGCCGGCAGGCGCCTCCGCGATTTCGGGCTCCGGTCTCGCGAGCGTCTGCGTTCACGCTCCGAAGCCTGCATTTGCCCGTTTCTTGATCGCGGCTGCCGCGTCCTCGGAGGCCGCATCGACAGTTGAGGTCACTCCGAGGTGTTCAGAGCCGGTAGCGGATGGTTGCGAGGGTGCCTTTGGAGCCGTCGTCAGTGAGGGTGACGGTCCCGCTGGCGCCGGCGTAGTGGCCGGTGCCGCCCTCGATCGAGTAGACGACGGGGTTGGTCCTCAGGTTGACGGCGGACTCGAGTGTGAGCGTTCCGCTGGGGAGGGTTGCTGTCCAGTGGAAGAAGACGTAGGGCGGGTGCAGGTTGACGCCGTAGCCGTTGACTGTGCCGACGTCTTCTCCTTCCGGCGTCTTGAGGGTTTGTTGAGCGGCGTAGATGTCGTCTGGTCCGCCGTTGTCTTTCTTGCCGATGTCGGCGAAGGCGTGCCAGGTCTCTGTGGTGGCATAGTGCTCGGTCGTCCAGGTGTTCGCTGCTGCCGACGAGCTTGCGAGGTAGGTGGCGGTAACGGCCGCGAGTGTCGCCGTGAGTAGAAGGATTGTTTTCATCTCGCCCTCCTGTAGTGAGTCTGGCGACGGTAGAGCGGGAGGTTCGCCTCGTCGTCAGGGCGATCCCTGAAGCGGGTCGCTGTTCAGGGTCAGCCCTGACTGCGGAGAAAGGTGAGGACTGCGAGGACGCGTCGGTTGTGGTCGCTGTCGGGTGGAAGCGCGAGCTTCGCGAGGATGTGCCTGACGTGCGTTTCGACGGTCTTCTGGGTGAGCCAGAGACGGGCGGCGATCGCGCGGTCGCTGAGCCCTTCGGCGAGGAGCGCGATCACCGTGCGCTCGCGGTCGCTGAGCTCGGCGAGCCGGCTCTCGGTAGCGGGTCGGTGCAAGAGCAGCTTGACGAGCTCGGGGTCGACGACCGTCTCGCCTCGTGCAACTCGTTCGATCGCCTCGAGTAGCGTCGTCAGCTCGGTGATCCGTTCTTTAAGCAGGTAGCCGCTGCGTACAGGGCTGTCGTGCAGGAGCGTGAGCGCGTAGTCGGCGTCGATGTACTGGGAGAGGATGAGCAGCGCGACGGTCGGTGCGCACGTGCGGATCGTCGCTGCGGCGTCGAGGCCTTCGCGGGAGTGTGTCGGCGGCATGCGGATGTCGATGAGTGCAACCTCCGGAGCCTCGGACTCGACGTAGGCGAGTAACGCCACGCCGTCGGCGGCTGTTGCGACGACCTCGTGGCCGTGTGCCTGGAGCGCGTGGCGGAGGCCGTCGCGGACGACGGCGGAGTCGTCGGCGATTACCAGGCGCATGGCACCTCGATCTGGATGGTCGTGCCGTCGCCGGGGTCGCTG
>DASYPH010000094.1:0-3963 GCA_036006925.1 Gaiellaceae bacterium | reverse complement strand
GCCGCCGGGCATCGTGACATCCAGCAGGATGATGTCGGGAGCCAGATCCCGCGCAAGCTTGATGGCCTCGGCCGCCGTCCCCGCCTGCCCCACCGGCTCCATGTCATCCTGGTGGCCGAGGAGCAGGTCGATCCCGGCGCGCACCAGCGCGTGGTCATCCACGATCAGCACCCGCATCATCTGGGCATCCGCAGCTCGACGGTCGTACCCGCGCCCCGCGAGGACGTCACTCGCACGGTGCCCGACACCATCTCCGATCGCTCCCGCATCGAGTTGAGACCAAACCCTCCAGGTTGGTTGCTGGGATCGAACCCCTTGCCATCGTCGGTCACCGTCACCACGAGCTCCGATCCGTGCACCTCTCCACGTACGATGACGGACTCGGCACCCGCGTGCTTCGCGACGTTGGTCAGGCTCTCCTGCACGACGCGGTACACAGTCGTTTCGACCAGCGGCGGCAACCTGTCCGAGATCTCGTCGACGGCCAACTCGACCAGCACACCGGTTCGGCGTGAGTACGACTCGGTCAGCCGCTCCAGCGCCGGGACCAGCCCGAGGTCGTCGAGCGCCGTCGGGCGAAGCTCGATGGCAAGCGTTCGCAGCTGGCTGATCGCCGCGTTGATCGTCTGCACCAGCTCCGCCATGGCGTCCCGGGCTTCATCGGCGACTCCAGCCTGCTCGACCAGGCGCAGACCCAACAGCACGGACGCGAGGTGCTGTCCGAACTCGTCGTGCAGCTCCCTGGCGATCCGTCCTCGCTCCTCCTCCTGGGCTTCGACGATCCGCACCAACGTCTCGCGTCGCACCTGGCCGCGGCGCTCAGCGTCGGCCAACCGCGCCTCGGCCTCAACTCGCCGTCGTTCTCCCTCCAACCCCCGGCTCACCTCCAGGGCCAGCACCGCGCGAGCCGCGAACAATCCCAGCACTCCCAGATCGTCGTCGTCGAACTGGCGACCGTCGACCGGATCGGCGGCCGCGATCACGCCCAGCGCATCACCCCTGTGGATGAGCGGCACGAAGGCGGCGGTTCGCGCCCCGAGCTCATCGCCCGCGTCGGGGTCGTCGATCGTCAGATCGCGCCGCGCGAGCAGCACGGTGCCGGTCGTCGAGTCCGCCTCCACCGATGAGCCGAGTATGCCCTCACGTCCATCCCCTGCGGCGGCGACAAACGTCGACTGGCTGCGATCGGTGTTCGGGATGGCAATGGCGACCAGTCGAACGCCGAGGCTCTCGCGGGCGCGGTCGGCGATCAGTCCCAGCACCTGATCCTGCGGCCGACCGCTGAGGATTGCCTCGTTGATCGCAGAGACTGACGAGAGGTCGGTCAGAGCCCTGCGCAGCGCGTCCGCGTGCTCATGAGCCTGGGCGTAGAGACGCGCATTCTGGATCGCCACGCCGGCATGTGCAGCCAGCAAGGTTGCGATCTCTTCGTCCTCCTCAGTGAACTCACCTTCGGAGCGCTCCGTCAGATACAGGTTGCCAAACACCGCGCCGCCCGCGGTCACGGGCACCCCGAGGAACGAGTGCATCGGCGGATGATTCGGCGGAAAGCCGACCGAGCGAGGATCGTCGCCAAGATCGGCCAACCGCAGGGGCGTGGCGTCATGGATCAGCACCCCGAGGATGCCCCGTCCTCGTGGGAGCGCGCCGATCAGCCGCCGCTGATCGTCGTCGATGCCCGACGTGATGAACTGTGAGAGCTGGTTGCCGGTTTCGTCGAGCACGCCGAGCGCCGAGTAGCGCGCGCCGGTCAACGCCCTGGCTGCCTCCACCAGGCGGCGCAGCACCTCATCCAGCTCGCGCCCGCTGGCCACGGCGATGCCCGCCTCGAGCAGCGCCTGCCACCGTTCGGTGCCTGCGATCGCGGGTTCATCCATATTACGAGTCTAGAGCAGCCCAAAGTGCGGGCTATCCGCATGCGCATCCCGGCGTACCCCGATGCGGGCGATGGCGGTGGACGCAAGACTGCAACCACGAAGGAGGATCACCATGAAGGAACGTCAGGCAGCGATCATCGCTCAGATCCGCCCCGGGAAGCGGGCTGATCTCAAACTGCTGCTCCGCCAGGGGCCGCCGTTCGACCTGGAGCAGCAAGGGTTCACTCGGCACCAGGCCTTCCTGGGCGACACCGACCTCGTGCTGGTGTTCGCGGGCCCACAGCCTGTGACCGATGCCCAGCGGCTTGTCTCCACGCTCGGCGCCTCGCAGCTCGCCAAGCTGGGCACCCTCGTGTCGAGCCCGCGCATGCTTGGGGAGTCGTTCGAATGGAACGCAACATCCAACGCTCACGTCGTCTGATGGAGCCCGAGCCTCAGAACTGCACGCTCCAGAATGCGGTGGGCCGGCATGAGCGTTGCCCCGGCGACTCCTGCCCCTTCTGGGCGGGCCAGGGTTGCGCGCTTGACGGGGTTCGCACGGACATCGAGACGAATCCTGAGCTCGCGGGCTACCTGCTCGATCTGCGAGCTTCGGCCGCCGGTATCAAGGGTTGGGATCCGTTTCGGTTGCTGCCCAAGAGCAGTTGTTCGCAAGCGCCGGAGTAGTTCGGAGAAGCTCGTTCGGAGCCTGAGTAGGTGAAGAAGAGGATCGGCCTGGTTGGGGCCCGAAGGCTGCGCGCCCGGGCGGATACGATCTGCCTATGTTGCGACTTCACTACATCCCCGGCAGCGCAGCGATGGCACCGCACGCAGCCCTTGCCGAGGCCGGGGCCGAGTACACCCTGGCCCTGGTCGAAGAGGACGACCGCGGACAGCGACCCTCGGCGTACCTCTCGCTGAACCCGTGGGGACAGGTGCCGACCCTCGAGGACGGCGATCTCGTCCTGACCGAAGCGGTGGCGATCATGCTGCACATCGCGGATCGCTTTCCCGACGCCGGCCTCGGTGCCCCTGTCGGAACACGGGCCCGCTCGGAGCTCTACCGGTGGCTCTCATACCTCTCGAACGCCGTGCAGACGGCCTACATGCACTGGTTCTACCCGGAGCGGTTCACGACCGACCCGGAAGGGGCGGCGGCGATCCGGGACTGCGCGGCCGCGACGCTGCGCCGGCACATCGATTGGATCGATGGCGAACTCGCCACACGCCCATGGCTCGTCGACGGAGCGCTAACCGGCGCTGACCTGTTCCTCTTCATGCTCACGCGCTGGGGGCGTTTTCAAGAACCGCCGGCATGGGATTCACCGAACCTTCGCAAGCACTTCGACCGCGTGCTCCGACGGCCGGGCGTCCAGCGGATGATCACGGAGCAGGGACTCGAGTAGCAAGAAGAGGGATCGGCCTGGTTGGGGCCGATCCCTCGTATCGGGGCGCCGAGATTCGAACACGGTAAGGCGCTTCTACTCCCTCCTGCTTGCGTCGACTCACGGCTCCATCCACCCCTCAACCGTGCTGGTTATGGACGTTTGGCGACCACGACCTCATGGAGATCGCGGCGACTGCTCGCTGACGCAAAACGGACGCACTCGGCTCGGCGTCCACCGGTACCGCTGTCACACCGGTTTGTAAACCGGCATCGGGGCCAACCTCGATCGTGGGTTCGAATCCCACCCCCGCCGATCAGGAAGACGGATTCGGCGTGGTTGAGCCGAAGAATCGCAATGGCCCTCTGATGGCACTTCAGCGGGGTTCGTCACGCGGGATCGTTCGGCTTGTCGTCTATTCCTTGCGTGCCGCCCACGCAGCGTCTGCCTCCGCCTCCATGACGTGGAGGCGTGTGTAGTAGTCGGGGAACTCCTTGAGGTGTGCCCAGGCGATCTTGCCGGTGAGTAGCTGGTCGTCGCCGGTGACGTTGGTCTCTGGGTCTCGTGCACCGTGCTCGAGCTCGACCTCCAAGCCGGCTCGGAACTCCTCGAGCGTGAATCGCGCACCGGTCCAATCGATGCCGATCCGCTCACCGATTGCCTGGGCTTGCTCAGCTGAGAATGCTTGTCCCATCTTCGTACTCCCTTAGCGTCGGGGGTTT
>DASYPH010000093.1:0-3997 GCA_036006925.1 Gaiellaceae bacterium | reverse complement strand
TTGACCCAGAAGATCAGGTCGGCCGGAAGGGCGTCTGCGTCGCGCCACACCACCCAGCCCACGCCGGGATACACGAGCCCGTACTTGTGGCCCGACACGTTGATCGACGCCACGCGAGGCAGCCTGAAGTCCCACTCGAGGTCCGGGTCGACGAACGGGGCGATGAACGCGCCGGACGCACCGTCGACATGCACGGGGACGTCGAGCCCCGTCTTCTCCTGCAGGTCGTCGAGGGCGTCGCAGATCTCCTTGACCGGCTCGTAGGAGCCGTCGAATGTCGAGCCGAGCACGGGAATCACGCCGATGGTGTTCTCGTCACACAGCTTCACGGCCTCCTCGGCGTTCATGTGGAAGCGGTCGCCTTCCATCGGCACGAGCCGCATCTCGATGTCCCAGTAGTTCGCGAGCTTCTCCCAGCACACCTGGACGTTGATCCCCATGACGATGTTCGGCTTGTCGATCGGCTTGCCCTCGGCCGAGCGCCGTTGCTGCCAGCGCCGCTTCAGGGCAAGGCCGCCCAGCATCGCAGCTTCGCTCGAGCCGGTCGTCGAGCAGCCGGTCGCCCCCTCGTGGTCGGGCGAATGCCACAGCCGGCTGAGGATGTTGACGCAGCGCCGCTCGAGCTCGGCCGTCTGCGGATACTCGTCCTTGTCGATCATGTTCTTGTCGAAGCACTCCGACATGAGCCTCTCGGCCTGCGGCTCCATCCACGTGGTGACGAACGTCGCCAGGTTCATGCGCGCGTTGCCGTCGAGCATCAGCTCGTCGTGGATGATCTGGTACGCGAGGTCGGCCGACATCTCGGCCTCCGGGAGCTCGTGGCGTGGGATCGCGCCGGTCTCGTTGGCAAACAGCGGCTCGACGGACAGATACTCGGACCGGGTAGCCGGAGAGGGTGGGTGCTTGATGGCCATGCCGGGGTTATGTCACCGGTCGCCGCGCCGGACGTGATCCCGATGGGATGATTCGGCAGAGGGCAGCGGACCGAGATCGTGACGGTCTGGTGACGCGGATCCCCGGCAGCTTCACCCTCTGTGGATGACAACCAGCGCCGCGCGAGCGTGCACGGTGTCGTCGTAGACGTCTGACGACGAGGGAGGCATATCGATATGTCGAGTGTGGCGATGGCGTCGCCTGCCGAAAAGACGTCGGCGGCGGACGCCCCGGGTGACGTGCTGGTCGTCTTCGGGATCACGGGCGACCTGGCGAAGGTCATGACGTTCCGGTCGCTGTACCGGCTCGAGGCGCACGGATTGCTCGACTGCCCGATCGTCGGCGTTGCGGTCGACGACTGGTCGGTCGACGACCTGCGCGAACGCGCGCGCACGTCGATCGAGGGCACGGGCGAGCAGATCGACCCGACGGTGTTCGACCGCTTCGCCGAGCGTCTCTCCTACGTATCCGGCGACTTCACCGATCCGGCTACCTATGAGCGGGTCGGCGCGGCCATCGAGGGCATGACCACGCCCGTTTTCTACCTCGAGATTCCACCGTTTTTGTTCGGGCGGGTCGTGAAGGAGCTGACCGACGCGGGTCTGACGCGAGGCGCGCGGGTCGTCGTCGAAAAGCCGTTCGGACACGACCTCGAGTCGGCTCGGGCACTCGCTGCGGAGCTGCACCAGTACATCGACGAGTCCCAGCTGTTCCGCATCGACCACTACCTCGGGAAGATGGGGCTCGACGAGATCCTGCATCTGCGATTCCAGAACTCGATTCTCGAGCCGATCTGGAACCGCAACTACGTTGCCGCGGTCGAGATCACGATGGCCGAGTCGTTCGGCGTCGAGGATCGCGGCCACTTCTACGACCCGGTCGGCGCGCTGCGCGACGTCGTGGTGAACCACCTGATGCAGGTGGTCGCCGCTTCGGCGATGGAAGTTCCTTCGCGCAGCGACGCGGACACCCTCAAGAACTCCGTGGCCGCACTCTTCCACTCGGTCGAGCCGGCAAGCCCCGAGCACTACGTGCGCGGCCAGTACGACGGCTACACGTCGATCGACGGCGTCGCAGCTGACTCGACCACGGAGACGTACGCGGCGCTCAGGCTCCAGATCGAGAACTGGCGCTGGTCCGGGGTGCCGTTCTTCATCCGGACCGGCAAGTGCCTCCCGGTGACCCAGACGGAGCTCCGGCTCGTCTTCAAGCGCCCACCGCGGCTCGGCTTCGCGCACGGACGGGAGTCGGAGGCGAACCAGCTCGTCGTCAAGCTGGACCCGTCGACCGGCGTCCGGCTGATCGTCGACGCCCACCGCGCCGATGTGGGCGGACCGGCACCGATCACGCTCGACGTGGAGTTCGCCGCGGAAGGCGGCGAGGGTCCGACTCCGTACGAAGTGCTCCTGCACGCCGCCCTCGTCGGTGACAGCAAGCGCTTCACGAGACAGGACGCCGTCGAGGAAACGTGGCGGGTGATGCAGCCGCTGCTCGACGCCCCGCCGCCGGTGCACGCGTACGCGCCGGGGTCGTGGGGGCCGGAGGCGGCAGAGAAGCTCGTCGCCGGCTACGGCCGCTGGCACGGCCCCTGGATCGAGAACTAGAGCGTCCCCTGCCGAGGAAGGAGCGGCCGATGACCGCCGTCAAGGAGAAGCAAACCGGGAGCGAACCGCAAAGCGCCGCCGCCCCCTCGCCGTTCCCGCCGATCGCGGACTACGCGTTTCTGTCCGACTGCCACACAGGAGCGCTCGTCGCCCCCGACGGCGCGATCGACTGGCTCTGCATCCCCAGCTTCGACGCCCCGAGCGTCTTCGGCAGCCTCCTCGACCGGCAGGCGGGCTTCTTCCGCTTCGCGCCGTTCGGGATCGCTCACCCTACGGCACGGGCGTACCTCCCCGGGACGAACGTCTTCGAGACGACCTGGAAGACGCCGTCCGGCTGGGTCGTCGTGCGAGACGCGCTCACCCTCGGCCCCCGGGATCACGAGGACACCGTCACACCGCACACCCGACCTCCGGCCGACGACGACGCCGACCACATGCTCGTGCGGACGGTGGAATGCCTCGACGGCAGTGTGGAGGTCGAGCTCGTCTGCGAGCCCGCCTTCGACTACGGCCGGGAACCAGCGACCTGGACGGTCGTCGACGGTCCCGGGCCAACCGCAGACGCATCGGGAGCCGGCGTGACGTTCAGGCTCGCATCGGATCTCCCCATCGACGTCGAGGGCGACAGAGTCCGCGCGCGTCATGTCTTGCAGGCAGGCGAGAGGGCGTACTGCGCGCTGTCCTGGGCGGAGGAGCTTGCGGCTCCGCAGAACGTCGACGAAGCGGTGGCGCGGATCGACGCGACGACACGCTTCTGGCGCAGGTGGCTGAGCCGTGCACGGATCCCGGATCACCGGTTGCGCGACCCGGTGCAGCGTTCGGCGCTCACGATCAAGGGCCTGACGTACATGCCGACCGGCGCGACCGTGGCCGCGCTCACGACCTCCCTGCCCGAGACGCCGGGCGGGGAGCGGAACTGGGACTACCGCTACACGTGGATCCGGGATACGACGTTCACGCTCCAGGCGTTGCACTTCCTGAACCTCGATTGGGAGGCGGGCGAGTTCATGGAGTTCGTCGCCGACCTCGAGCCCACGGACGACGGTTCGCTCCAGATCATGTATGGCATCGATGGCAGGCGTGACCTGCGCGAGTCGACGCGCGACGACCTGACTGGGTACTCGGGAGCGCGGCCCGTGCGGATCGGCAACGGTGCCTTCGACCAGCGCCAGAACGACGTCTTCGGAGCCGTCCTCGACTCGATCTTCCTCCACACGCGGCACAGCGAACGTCTGCCCCGGCGTCTCTGGCCGATCGTGCAGGCTCAGGCCGAATGCGCGACGAAGGTCTGGCGCAACCCGGACCAGGGGATCTGGGAGGCGCGCGGCAAGCCGCAGCACTACGTCTCCTCGAAGTTGATGTGCTGGGTCGCGCTCGACCGGGCGGCCCAGCTGGCCGAGATTCGCGGCGACCCCGGCCTGCAGAAGACCTGGGCCGGGACCGCTGAGCAGATCCGCGAG
>DASYPH010000092.1:0-3909 GCA_036006925.1 Gaiellaceae bacterium | reverse complement strand
GCCTCTTAGCTCTTCATATGGAGTCAAGTGGGAGCCCAAAGACGGCGAGCCCTTCGATGGGCTAGGTCCAGGCCCCTCCTTGGCCTAGACCCGTTCAGAACGCGTGAACACCGCCCTCGGAGGGGGTGCGGGCATCCCCCGCACCCCCTCCGGCGGATTGCTCAGCCGGTTACCGGCGGAGTGAAGACGCCGGTGACACCGACGCGCTTGGTGTTGCAGCGCTTGCTCGCGATCGGGGTGAAGATCACGATCCCGGCCTTCTTCATCTTCACCGTCTGCTTGACGATGCCCTTGGCGTTCGAGGCCCCCGTGCGAATGAGGAGCTTCGGGCCCTTGATCAGGACATGCACGCCCTTGACTGCCTTCTTGTTCTGGGTGAGGTGAATCGTCAGCCCCGTCTTCCGTCCGACGAACAGCTGCTCCGGGGTGACCTTGCTGACCGCGACGCAGAACACAGGCGGCGTGAACCCGTTGACGACGACGGACGCCGACGCGGTGTTGTTCGCCGTATTCGTCTCCGTCTCGTTGCCGACGACCGTGACGGTGTTCGTCACCGTCCCCTCGACGGTCGGGGTCGTGACGAGGGTGATCGTCACCGTGCCGCCGGCCGCGATCGTGCCCAAATTGCAGCTGATGATCGCGCCGCCGGTGCAGCTGCCCTGGTTCGTCGAGACCGAGACGAAGGTGTTGCCGGTGGGAAGCGGATCGGAGATCGTGACGCCGGTCGCGGTGTCCGGGCCGTTGTTCGTCACGACCATCGTCCAGGTGATGTTGCCCTGCCCGACGGTGATCGGGCTCGGCGAGCCGACCTTCGTCACCGCGAGGTCGATCAGCGGCGCCACCACGAGCTTTTCGCTAGTGCACGGGCTGACCGCGGCCTTGTTGTTCGCGTCGCCCGAGTAGCTCGCCTGCCAGTAGAAGGTGCCCGGCGTGTTGAACGTAATGCCGTTCGAGTTCGGCACCGAGCCGGCCGTCACGTTCACCGTACCGCCGTCGGCGACCTTCGTGGCGCACGAGCTGTCGCTGTACACCGAGTAGGTGACCGTGCCGCCGGCATCAGCGGTGACGCTACTCAGGGTCGCCGAGTCGTGCACCGTCGTCCCGGTCGAGATCGGACCCGCCGGCACCAACAGCGTCGACACCGTCGGCGTGTTCGGATTCACGACCAGCGTCTCGCTGGTGCAGACGCTGGTCCCGCCGCCGTTGTTGTTGTCACCCGAGTAGGTGGCCTGGAAGTAGAAGGTGCCGGCCGAGTTGAAGGTGTAAGGATTCGAGTCCGGCACCACCCCACCCGTCACCGTGTTCACGGTCGGCGTCAGATCAGCGACCAGCGTCGAACAGGTGTTATCCGAGAACAGGCCGTAACTGATCGTGCCACCCGCATCCGTGGTCGCACCGGTCAGGGTCGCCGAGTCATGCACCGACGTCCCGATCGCAACCGGACCCGCCGGCACCAACAGCGTCGACACCGACGGCTCGTTCGGATTCACCACCAGCGTCTCGCTCGTGCAGGCGCTGGTCGCGCCGCCGTTGTTGCCGTCACCCGAGTAGGTCGCCTGGAAGTAGAAGGTGCCCGCCGAGTTGAACGTATGGCTCAACGAATCCGGCACCACCCCGTTGACGACCGTGTTGTCAGCCGGATTCGTCAGATCGGCGACCGGCGTCCCCGCACAGGTGTCATTCGAGAACAGGCCGTAACTGATCGTGCCACCCGCATTACTGGTCGCACCGGTCAGCGTCGCCGAGTCATGCACCGCCGTCCCGATCGAGATCGGACCCGCATTCGACAACGTCGTCGCGATCGTCGGCGCATTCAGGCCGACGACCAGCGTCTCGCTCGTGCAGGGCGAGGAGACCGGCCCGATGTTGTTGGCGTCACCCGAATAGGTCGCCTGGAAGTAGAAGGTGCCCGCCGAGTTGAACGTATGGCTCAACGAATCCGGCGCCACCCCGTTGACCACCGTGTTGTCAGCCGGCGTCAGATTATCGATCTGCGTCGTGCAGGTGCTGTCCGAGAACAGGCC
This sequence comes from Gaiellaceae bacterium, assembly GCA_036006925.1. Taxonomy (GTDB): domain Bacteria; phylum Actinomycetota; class Thermoleophilia; order Gaiellales; family Gaiellaceae; genus PALSA-600. Next base: position 1,885 of record DASYPH010000092.1, on the reverse strand, counting down.
GTAACTGATCGTGCCACCCGCATCCGTGGTCGCACCAGGCAGCGTCGCCGAGTCGTGCACCGACGCCCCGATCGAGACGGGACTAACCGCCGACAACGTCGTCGACACCGACGGCGTGGCGCAGTTGGAGATGTCGATCGGCTGCGGGCCGACCAGGTCCTCCATGTTCGAGGTCGTCGAGCTGCCCGAGCTGCGGCTGGCACCGCTCACGGTGCCGAAGGTCAGGCAGCCGACCTGGCTGGCCGGGATGATCGCGCCGAGGTCGATGCCGACCTCGCCGAACGCGTCCTGGCCAGGATCCAAACCGCTCGGCGGCTTGATGGCGTCCGGCGTGGCGGCGGTAGTCGTGTTCACAGCCGCCTCGGCCTGGCTCGCGTTGAGGGTCGTGGCTGCCGACCAGGTGTTGTTCGCCTGCCAGGTCGCAATCGTGATCGTCGGGGTGGCGCTCTGGAACTCGTAGCCGATCAGCAGGTCGCCCACCGTCCGGTTGACCAGGCCGTCGCCGTTCGAGCACGCGGTCTGGCTCTGGTTGAACTCGAACGCGGCGTGCAGGTTGGAGTTGATCGTGTTCTGCGGCGCCCGCACCCAGGCGAGGAACAGGAACGGCTCCGCGCCGATCTTCTCGCCCGCGAGGTAGATCCGGGCCAGATCGTCCTTGTTCGGCACCGAGCCGTTTTGGACGGTGGTCGGACACACCGCATTTTGCTTGGTACCAGGGGTATACGTGGTGTCGCCGCTGCTCCCGGTCCCGTCCGAGACGCCGAAGAGGTTGAACCCGTTCGCGGTCCCCGTCGTCGTCTGATAGGGCGCCGTCCCCGTCCAGGTCACCGGCGCGAAGCTGTTCCAGTCCGTGCAGCCGTTCACGGTGTCGTTGACCGCAAGGTTGCCGTCCTTATCCTCGAAGCCCGAGCCGTTGATCCCGCAAGCCGTCGAGTCGGCGAGCTGCCGGCTCGCGGAGCTCGAAGCCGAGCCGAGGGCCGGGAAGGGCGAGAAGCTGGAGCTCGAGCTGGAGCTGGAGCTCGAAAGCAACTGATGAGCCGAAGCAGAGCCAGAACGCGAAACGTAGGACGCGTGCCCCTGGGCACGCGAAAGCGAATGGGTGGAGCTCATGGCGTTCTGGGCAGCGGACGCATCACCCGACGTGTGCTGAGCAGCCTGGCGGCCCGAAGCCGCGCCCAGTGTCAGCAGTGATACGACGACCAGAGCGCCGACAACGGCCGCCCCGATCAGACTGCGCCGGCGCCACCGCCGACGAGAGTTCCCCGATGTACTCATCTGTTTCCTGCTCCTCCCTCGTTTACGGGCCGGAGCACGCTCCTAGCCCAGCCTCTTAGCTCTTCATATGGAGTCAAGTGGGAGCCCAAAGACGGCGAGCCCTTCGATGGGCTAGGTCCAGGCCCCTCCTTGGCCTAGACCCGTTCAGAACGCGTGAACAGGTCGGACGCGTACGGCGCGGATGAGCGGTGTCCCTCGAACGAGGGAGCGCCGTTCGGCGGCGCGCAGCCGATCCCTTGGCTGCAGAAGCGCGGCCCACTCGTCAGATGCCCAAGACTCTTCGCCTCCTCGTCCTCACCGCTGCCGTCGCTGCCGCCGCCTTCGGCGGCGCGGCGCGCGCGCTCGCCTGCGGTAACAGCGGCGGCTACTCGTACGCCGGGCTCTCCGCCCCGACCGAGGGCTTCGGGATCCAGGCTCTGATCACGCCCCTCAGCGCCTTCGACGTCCTGAACGGTCACGTCGCCGGTTGGGTCGGTGTCGGCGGCCCGGGCGAAGGCCCGGGTGGCACGAACGAATGGCTGCAGGTCGGGCTGAGCGGTTTCCCGAGCATCGTCGGCAGCGACATCTACTACGAGGTCGCACAGCCGGGCCGCTGGCCCAGCTACCACCA
>DASYPH010000091.1:0-9553 GCA_036006925.1 Gaiellaceae bacterium | reverse complement strand
CCGCCTGCCGGCCGGCGCGGTAGAGGGAGAGGATCAGCAACCAGCGCAGGTGCTCGCGCAACGGCTGCTCTGCGATCAGGGTCTCGAGCTCTCCTACGAGGTTGCTGTTCTGGCCCGCTTCCAGCTCCGCGTCGATCCGCCGCTCGAGCGTGCTCAGACGTAGCTCCTCCAGGCGGGCGATGTCTCGTTCGAGCGCGGGCTCGTTGACCAGGTCGGCCAGAGGCTGCCCCCGCCACAGCGCAAGAGCCTCTGCCAGCTTGTGCGCACGCTCCCTGGCAGCCAGCGGTTCGGCTTCGGCAAGGAGGCCCTCGAACCGTCGCAGGTCGATTTCTGCTGGAGCCGCCCGTAGCACGTAGCCCCACTCGCGGCGGGCGATCGTGTCGGCGCCGAGCGTCTTGCGCAGCCGGGAGACGTGGGTGTGCAGCGCGGAAGCGGCGTTGCGGGGCGGATGTTCCCCCCAGAGCGCGTCAACCAGCAGCTCGCTGCGAACAACCTCGTTCGCCCGAAGCACTAGCAGTGCCAGCAGCGCCCGCCGCTTCGAGCCGGTGATCTCGACCGGCTGCCCGTTATCCCAGACCTCGAACGCACCGAGCAGGCGAAATTCCATCTGGCGACGACCGTAACACCGCTCAACGCCGCCGAATAGGCCCGTTTCCCCTGCTGACAGCCACAAGACAGACCCAAGAAAGCCCCGCCGCTCACAGTCGCGCCTATGAACGTCAACAGCCCTGGCGTGTCGACTGCCAAGCGCAAGGCGATCCCGTTCACACCGTTGAACCTCTGTGACGGCGGGTCTCACGGTCGCGTGGCTCGCCGTCGCCTGCTACGCGCTCGCCTACCTCATCTCCCATTGAGTCAGACCCAAGGAGGGATCACACATGTACGGACCGACGATGGGCATTCAATGCAGATCGGTTGCGATTCTGCGTATCGCAGCAGTGATCGCCGTAGCCGCGTTGTCTGCGGGCTTGATGGCGACAGCGGCCTCGGCGGCAAGCGGGACCAACGTGCAGTTCACGACGCAGGAGTACAACTTCGGAGGGGAAACGATCATCTCCAGCTCGCTGCCTGGGTGCCCGACAGGAGAACGAATCCTGATCACGCCCGACTGGCTATTCAGCGGCCCGACAGCCCATTTCTTCGGCACGAAGGTGTTCGACTGTGGCGAGTCGGGGCAGTTTGAGTTCGCCTACAACGTCATCCACCACGACGGCGCGATGACCTACTCCGGCACCTGGAAGATCACCGGAGGAACGGGGATGTATCGGGGGATGACCGGGCAGGGCGACCTAATTGCTGCGTTAAGCGATACAGGGCCCGCCTACAACATCTACACCGGCATCGTTCGACTCGCGACCGGCTGATGGACAGGACCTCTCTTCGCTGGCGTTGCTTCTCACCGACAGCGAGGACTCGCGCATGTGACAGGAAGCTACTCCGCGCCGTATGTGGTGTCGCGGGTTCGGAATTCGGGGGGCAAGGAGGAGAAAGATGTGGAAGCTACTGGCGCTCACGGGCTTGGCAGCCGTCGTCGTCCTTGGTCTGATGGCGGCGAGTACTGGTGCAGCGTCGCCTGTAACGGTTGCGAGCGGCTCGTTCACGCTTCATGGCTCTGATGGTTCCAACCGGACAATCGCTTTCTCGGTCCAGCAATCGTCGGACGGGACAGTCACGGGCCAGGCGACGGCGCGCTCGTTCAGCGGGGACAACAACCACAGCGACGTCACTTGCCTTATCCGAGAAGGCAATCAGGCGATCGTTGGCGGCATCATCACCACCTCTACGAACCCCTCCAACGTGGGTATCCAGTTCGCGTTTGCGATCCAGGACAACCCGGACATCTCCACCCTCGCCTTCTTCGGCTACGACTCTCCACCCGCGAATCCGTGCGAGGACCTCATCTCGTTGAGTGGCGAGGATCTTCCCTCGCTCCTAGCCGACTTCGGCTTCCCCATCACGACGGGCAACATCAGGATTAGCCCCTAGGGCCCACGACGAGCCACGATCGGGCGCTTGCCTGGCCTTCGGCTTGCAGCACGCGCCAATCAGCGACGGGGTCATGGAGGAAGAAATGAAACCGAGAATCACGTTCCGGAAGCTCGCACTCATAGTGGCGCTTGCCTCGGTCGGCGTCGCTGTCTTCTTAGCTGTCACCACGACAGCGCGAGGGAACACGAATAGCGTGGTTGTCCTCAGCCACGGTCAGTCGGTCGAGCTTGCGCTCGTTCTCGATCCTTTCGGATTGTCCGACATCAGTACATCTGCTGGCAACGCCGTCCGGATGGCGGAGCAACTCACGCCGTCAATCGACGGTTTTCACGTGCAGGTGGTGAATTACGGCGCACCATGCTTCTCCGACGACAACGTCGCAGCCAATGCCGCCGTCGCTTCGGCCGTCGTCTCCGACCCGCACACAGTCGCGGTGATCGGTCACCTCTGCTCGGTCGCGTTCAGCGGCCTTCCAGACCCAGACGCCTTGCCTTGCGAAAGCCCCTCGTTCCCAAATGCGCTCTCAATCTACGAGTCGGCAGGGGTTCCGACAATCAGCGGAAGCGCCACCGGCGACTGCCTGCCCTCGGTCGGCCCGAGCATGTTCAACCGCACCGCCATAGCCGACCCAAATTTCGACAGCTGGTACAGCCAGGTCACCGCCCTGCCCTCGGACGTTCGCTGGCGGGCCATGTACGCACACGAGTTCGGCAGTCCACCGAGCGACTTCGCCGACCTCTACTTCGATGCAACGAGGATTCTCCTAAGCCGGATCGCGCAGGTCGCCCACGTGCAGCACGGGAACCTGGTCATCGACCGCGCCGTCCTTGCAGCGACGATCCGGGCAACAACGGGGTTCAGCGGCGTGACCGGATCAATAACGATCGACCCCGCGACCGGAAACCGGCTTCCTTAGCCGTCTCACGCCCAGTCCAGATGACCCCCGGAGAGTAGAAGCAGGAGGGCGGCCCGCATTTTCTGGGTCGCCCTCCTTGCTCACTGGTTGCCGGTAAACGGCTGCCACTCGCCGAGCGCGCGCTGCGCCCGCGTGCCCAACCGGATCGTCCGCTCCGAGCCGGACCCGCCCAGAACGAGCCAGCTATTTGCCTGCAAGTGCTGGGCGGATCAAGTCGCACCCGCTCGGCGGAGGACACTACCCGGATGAAGGTTGCCTGTTCCATCTCTCGTCAGATACGCGAGAACGCTCAGCCCGGTTGAGCGGCCGTGGCCGCGAGGGTTGCCAGCAAGGTCAGCGCCGTCGCGGCGGGCGTGCCCGGCTCGGCGCTGTAGACCATCAGCACCTGCCCGGCCACCCATTCGCGCCTCAGTCCCTCGACACGCCGGCCGCGGCCCGCCCTGAACCCGACGTCCTCGGGCTGTAGCTGCGCCCGCCGTGACCTGAGGAACTCACCCAGCTCGTTGCTCATGCTGCAATTTTCGCAGGCCGCCGCGCCGCTGAACCAGGGCTGATTCGTCTCCGTCTGCCGGGAAACGGCGGCCTCCTTGCAACGAGCACGCCCCAATGCTCAGGCGAGCCTAGACCGACCTCGCTGGCTGGGCGAGCGTCCTTTCGCCTGAACGTCCTCCAGTCCCTAGGGAGCGTTCGGAGAGGCCGGGCTAGGCGACGGCGCGGAGACGGTCGAGGCTCGCCTGCGGCCACAGCGAGTCTCGGTCGTAGTACACGTCGAAGGCGGGTACGTCCTCGGGGAGGACGACCCACGCTAGCTTCGAGCGGGTGAAGATGTGGACGTCGGGCGCGACCGATGACGGGTCGTTGAGCGTGCCCGCGCGGACGAAGCGGATGGCGGGATTCGAGTACACGCTGTAGATGGCGGTCTGGCACCGCGGGCAGCGGAAGATCTGCTGCGGTGGAGCGTCGCCGTCGCGGGGGACGTCAACCGCCTTCGGTTCGCCTGCGAGCAGCTCGACCCGGTCGGCCTCGACGAGCACGTTGACGACGAAGGCGCTTCCCGTCTGTCGCTGGCAGTTGAGGCAGTGGCAGCAGTGCACGAAGAGCGGTTCCGCCGTCAGCCGGTACTTGACCTCGCCGCAGGAGCAGCCGCCCTCGCGCATCGTGGCGGAGCATATGCCGCGTCACCGCCACCACGCCGCACAACCCCGCCTAGTCCGCACGCGGAAGAGGGCGCGGCCGGAGCGGCGAGCCGAACGGCCTCGCGCCTGCCCAGGTGAGTCTGGGATTAGAAGGAGGCGAGGGCCGTAGTGGGCAGGATGAGGGGGATGCTCGTTCCGCGTCCCCGCCTATACCCAATCGATTAGTCCGAGCTGTAAGGCCGAGCAATCGCCCATCCGGGAGGCCGCCGTCCCTCTTTTGCGCTCCATTGCGGCGAGTTCGTCCACGTACATGCCGATACAAGACCCATGGACGCACCGAGTCCCGAGGATCTCCGCGAAGAGCTGTCACGCCTCGAAGCCGAAGAGAAGCAGCTATCGGCGCAGCGTCGGTTTTTGCACCAGCAGATCGACTTCGGCTACGCGAGTGATCAGACGCGCGCACGGGAGCGAGAGGTGTCAGATGAGCGGCGGCGATTGCACGAGCAAATTGACGCCCTCCGGGCGATCCTTGGACCGCAAGAGGTCTCCTAGCAGCTCGCTACCAGTGTCGGTGAGGCGTAGGCCGGAGCGGCGAGCCGAACGCCCTCGCGCTTGCCCATAGCGGCACGCCAGCCGCCGAGGCTAGGTGGCGAGGGCGGCGGCACATCGGCCTGCGAGGCGATGAACCGCTCCCGTTGCCACGGTCGTAGTTCGTGGATATGAGACGGGAGATTGAAGCGTGACCGAGGAAGAATGGGAGGGCGTGGAGCTGCTGCTGAGCGACCCGGAGATCATCGCCTGGCAGCTGGGGCTTGCCGACTTTGCCGGCATCAGGCTCGATGAGATCAGCGAAGGCGACGATCAATAGGCCGGAGCGTGCGGCGAGCCGAACGCCCTCTGCGCTTGCCTGTAGCGGTTCCGGCCGAGGAAGACGCTACGCCGCTCGACTACGGCTGCCTAGTGGCCGTTTAGGACCGGTCCCCGCGCAGCAAGACCCCGGTTCCATCGACTAAGGCCCCAGGCTGGCAAATCCGGCCGAACTGGCATCGGCCGCTCGGTAACGTCCTCAGCGTGCGTTAGAAACACTGGATCTGCAGGTTTTTTTATGGAGGGACGCCCCTGTCACCCCCGCCCCTTCCGGCGAGAAACCCGGCGCCGTGACCGACCAGCCGAGCGGTTTTTTAGAGCGATCGGCACGTCATGACCCCGCAGGCGGAAATCCGTCCGTGCAAGAGGATTCTGAGATGCGGGGGCCGTTACGTCAGGGAGAACGGTGGCGCTCCGCGATCTTCCTGAATCTGACCGAGAAGCGCTGCTTTCAGTGTGGGGGAGTCAAGCCGCTCGAGGAGTTCACGCACGACAAGCGGAAGATCAGCGGCGCCGGCACCTACTGCCGTGACTGTGACCGGGAGCGGAGCAAGGCGTAGTACCGGGCGAACCGGGAGCGGATCCTGGAGAGGGCTGCGGCGAAGCGAGGGCCTCAGCCGGTGCGCTACTGCTCGGAGTGCGGGTCGGAGCTCGTGGGCCGCCAGCGGGTCGTCTGCTCGGAGCGTTGCCGGGAGGCGCGTTTCAAGCGGCTGCATCCCGAGAGCTACGCGCGGCGTGAGGCTGCGAAAGTGGAGCGCCGGCGGGAGCGTCGGCGGGCGGCTCGGTAAAGCAAGTCGCCTGGGCCAGTGTTCCGGAATGACCACTGACGACGGGCGTGGCTCCTTGACAGAGCCGACGCACTACTCGATTGTTATGGCAGGCAGCGCTGCCCAGGGGAGGGCTCACTTATCGCGCGCTGCTGGGCCGAAAGGAGGTCAGATGAACACGCAGGTGAGAGTGGGCATCGCGACCCTCGCGATCGCGGTTCCGCTGGCGCTGAGCGCTCCAGCGAGCGCCAGGACGCTCTGGGTGTGTGAGGTCCCCAACGAAGGCACGGTGACGTTCGTTAGCGCTGCCGACGCTGCACGGCACGGGATCTACAGAGCCAACGCCAAGGCGGGCACAGTCTTCCACGATCAATTCGGCGAGACCTGCCACGTCGAGTCCGGATAGGCCGCGCCAGTCAACTTCCAGCCGCCACGGACGCTCGGCTGGGCCAGCGTTCAGGAGTGACCCCTGAGCGGCCCGGCTTGAGAGGTGTGACATCAGGGGGCGGGCAGTAACGTATAGGCAGCAATGACGAGGCTCAGGCAGGCCACGTTGGGAGCCGCGCTCCTCGGGGCGCTTGCGTTCGCCGGGTGCGGCGGGTCGCACGGGCAGGCGATGCCCGGCACGGTCAGTGACGCGGCCCCGCAGGCGGTTAGTCAGACGTTCCATTCCGCCACGCGCCACTACTCGGTTCGCCAGGTTGAACACGCTTTCGCCGCCCAGGGCGTTGAGCTTCGGAATGTGTCGCCAAAGGACTTTCGAGGGCTTCTGGCGTTTCTCGACGGCAGGCCTTCTCACGCCGTCTACGTCTACGTGACCCTTGAAGGCTGCAAGTGCGCACTCAAGCAGCCGATCCGGAACGCGAGGGTGTCCCGCCACGGGAACGTCGAAGTCCTCTGGCTCCGAGGCGAGAGAGCCTCTGTTCGCGCAGCGCTTCGCGCACTCGATTAACGGCGCGTAATCGAAACAACCCTCGCCTGGGCGAGCGTCCTCTCACCTGACCCGCTGACACCTCGTGCGGCCGATTGTCGCGCTCGAGCTCGCGGTGTAGCGTCGGGGCTAGAACACGCGGGAGAGACAACATGAGACGGATACTCACACTGGTCGGCGCCATCGCGACGCTCGCTGCTGGCGTCACGGCGGCCGTCGCGCTCGGGGCAGGCACCAGTTCGCACGACACCTCGACAGGTACGACGACCGCCGCGGCTGGGGGAGCGACCACCACGACCGCGCAGGACACCTCGACAGGCACGACGACCGCCGTGACGCCGGCAGCGACCACCACGACCGCGCCCGACACCTCGACAGGCACGACGACCGCCGCGGCTGGGGGAGCGACCACCACGACCGCGTCGTCGAAGGTCTGGGTCTGCCACCACACGGGCTCCTGGAAGCACCCCTACCACCTGATCCACATCTCCACGCACGCTCTCCCAGCGCACATGCGCCACGGCGACGTCACGCCCGGAGCAGATAACTCGTGCCCGACGACTCAACCTGCCGGTACGAAGACACACGGCCGGGGGAACGGGCAGAGCAACAACGCAAAGACGAAGGATGACAACCCTGGGGAGGGCGACGACGAAACCGAGACCAACGACGACTAGCCCGACTCGGGCGAGTGCCGACATTCCCGCTCGGCCACTCGAGCCGAACCCGATGGGCAAGCATCAGCGGATGCTCAAGCTAGTCGGATGCAGCCCCCGAACTCGGCGACCTCGACGACGTCGACTTGGATCGCCGGTGTCCTCGGCGTACGATCGGCGCGTGGACGAAGGCCGCCCCGCCGGATCAGGCGAACACGGCGCGGAGCCGCAGACGTCGCTCCGCTACAGCCAGGCGCTGCAGGGGGTCTCGGCCATCATCGCGCCGGCGACGCTGCTGGCGGGCATCGCGTTCTACTTCGGTTGGCAGCGGGTGCGGTCGTTCGACGAGTACTTCGGCCTCAACCCGGGCGCGGTCGGCTACTCCACACGCGACTACGTCCTCAACAGCCTCGACGCGCTCTTCCTGCCGGTCGTCGTCGTGCTGACCGCGCTGATCGCGTTCGCCCTCGGCCATGCCTACGTCACCGACGCACAGCGCGTCGGCCGGAGGTCGCCGGCGACGCTGCGCCGGCTCAGCGAGGCCGCGCTCGTCCTCGGCTCGCTGCTCCTGCTCGTCGGCGGCCTCGCCGCGTTCACCGTCTTTCCGTTTCACACGCCCTACCTGATCGCGACGCTGTTCCCGGCAGCAGGCGTTCTGCTGATCGCGCACGCCGTCGACCAGCGCGAGCGGCTCCGGGGAGATCCGCCGCTGTCGACCGCGGCGCGTGTCTTCGTTGCGCTCTTCGTCGCGGTCTGCTTGTTCTGGGCCGCGGGCCTCTATGCGGAGACCGTCGGCCGGAACCAGGCGGCGGCGCTCGCGCGGAACCTCGACGTGCTACCGGCGGTGAGCCTGTCGAGCAGCTCCGACCTCGGCCTGAACAGCGTCCGCAGCAACAACGCCAGTACCGGGAGCGTCGGCGCCAAGACCCACACCTACAGCGGGCTGCGTCTGCTGGCCGTCGACAACGGGACGATGTGGCTGCTGCCGCAGGGCTGGAAGCCTGCCGCGGGCCGGCTGTTCGCGGTTCCGGAGGCCGACGCGACCGGGCTCGCCTTCACGCCGGCCACCGTTCTTCTGACGGGGGCCGCGTCCGCGAACAACTTCTCGAACAGCTCGATCCCGGCATCCACGGCCGCTCCGCCGGAAACCCGCCACGTCGGCCCGCTGAGAGTCGTGGTCGGCACCGACGAGAAGGTGATCGACGTCTACCTCGAGAACGACGCGAAGAAGACGCTCTCCGGCGTCACGCTCGGCGGAATGCTCGCGAAGCCCGCGCAGGCGATCGTGACGAGCAAGAGTGCTTTTTGCCGTGTCGCGGGCGGTCGCTTCCTGTGCAAGGTGGATCCGATCCCGCGAGGACGTCACGCCGACGTCAACGTCTCGTACCACTCCCATTCGGCCCCGAAAGGGCGGGTGACGCTGAAGGTCGGATCCGCCCACGGCGTCTTCCAGCTCTTCTTCAGCTGAGGGCCTCGAGCAGCGCAAGCGCTGTAAGCCGTTCTGAGCGCCTGCGAGCGGTAGGTGCGGGCTCCCGGCTCCAGGTAGACGAAAGCCCGCTTGCGCGGGCTCCGTCGTTCGTGGGTCGGTCGAGCCTCTAAACCAGGCCGCCAGGGCCCACAGTGAGCGGCTGTCCCGACCAGTAGGACGTGACGACGGTCCAGCCATAACCGCCGTTGTCGTCGCCGACCCGCAAGTCGTTCAGGTCGAAGCTAATCTGGTCGCCCGTGGTCGCCGTGTACTGGTAGCTGAAATTAAGTGCGCCGGAAGCGTCAGCGGTGCCAGTGCCGATCACGAAGTAGCTGTTCGGGTCGCCCGTCGTGTGGTACCCGTAGAGCTTGTAGCTCTCGCCAGCAACGAGTCCAGAGAAGCTGATACCGAGGTTGTAGATCCCGGACTTTGCCTGGATTGCGTTGACCTTGCCGGTGACCTTCGCGAATGTGGACGGATCGCCGTGATTGCCGTCACACCCCTCGTAGGTCGGAAGCGGGGTACAGACGGAAGTGAAGGTCGCAAAGGCGGGCGCTCCGCCGTTCTGCTTCGTGGTCGGGGCGGCAACCGCTGTCGCGGCTGTGCCGAGTGCCGCCAGGACAGCGACCAAAAAGATGATGTGCTTACGCATGAATAGTTAGCCTCTCGTGGTGGGTTGATGTTCGCGTTACCCACGGTAGGTGGGAGCCTCGGGGCCGTATAGGACACGATCTGATCAATGTTCACCTACCGCCTGCACCTCGAGCGTTCGCCTGCCGCGTAGACGGCGAGAGTGGTCGGCTGCGGCGCGCGCGCTCGCGAC
>DASYPH010000090.1:0-3969 GCA_036006925.1 Gaiellaceae bacterium | reverse complement strand
CTTCGTCGAGAATCAGCGAGATCGTCGCGCCGTGGTCGGCGCCCTTGAGGTTTCCGGTCGCGAGCGTGCCGGCGTTGATGACTGGCATGTTTCGACCTCCGTCAGAAGGTGGGCTTGGTGACCATGTCCCAGGCGATTGCGCGGCCGGCTTGGCGCTCACGGTCGGCTGCGCGCGCGGCGTGTTCGTCTAGGACGCAGGGCCGTCGTGGAACGAGGGCGTGTAGCAGACCGCGACCAGCAGCCCCTCGGGACTGAGCAGCCGAGCCGTGGTCTGCTGCCAGGGTTCGGTGCGCGTGCCGTGAATCAGCCGGTAGCCCTTCGCCGTCAGCTCCTCGGCCGCTGCCGACACGTCGGGCACCTCGAACTCGATGCTCGCCTGCGGGACGGGGACGTCGTCGGGCCAGTCCGAGGTTCCGAAGCACGCGTTGGCCGCCTCCGCCAGCGGCCACAACCCGAAGTGCTTCGTGCCCGCCAGGCGTTCCGTGAACTTGTAGTCGCCCTCGCCTCCCTCGAACGACAGACCGAGTGCGTCCCGGTAGAAGGCGCGCGCTGCATCGGGGTCGCGGACGATCGGGGCGACGCTCGCTACGAACTGCACTTCCATCATCCTCACCTCCAGATATCTGACGGTGAGCACATACCCGCCAGGGGGCCGACCACCAACTCGTGCCGCACTCTCGGCATCGCGACCCTGCGAATCCAGCCGCTTCGCGGCGACCTGGCGTGAGCGAGCCACATCCGAGCCTTGTTGACCCCTTCTTCGTGACTGAGCAGGTCGACCGTTCGCGTTCACGCCTCTCCCGCCCATGGAGCGTTCGAGCGGAGTCTCCAGACTGATGGGAAGCCGATGGTGACGATCTGGTGTCCGCGCGCTCGCCCACCCCAATAGGCAGGTAAGGTCGTGCGGGGGTCTCGTCATCGAGAACGGAGGTTGTCATGAGTGCCGTCGAGACCGGCATCGACGTCCGCCCCTTCCGCATCGACGTCTCGGAGGAGGAGATCGACGAGCTTCGGAGGCGGATCACGGCGACGCGCTGGCCCGAGAAGGAAACCGTCGCGGATCAGACGCAGGGCGTGCAGCTGGCGACGCTTGAGGCGCTCGCGCGCTACTGGGACAGCGACTACGACTTCCGGAGGTTCGAGGCGAGGCTAAACGCACTACCGCAGTTCACGACCGAAATCGACGGTCTCGACATCCACTTCATCCACGTCGAGTCGCCTCACGAGAACGCGTTACCCCTCATCATCACGCACGGCTGGCCCGGCTCGGTCGTCGAGATGCTCAACGTGATCGGCCCGCTCAGCGATCCGCCGGCACACGGCGGCAGCGCAGAGGACGCGTTCCATCTGGTCATCCCGTCGATGCCCGGCTACGGGTTCTCCGCCCAGCCGCAGGAGACCGGCTGGGACACCGCCCGCATCGCACGCGCCTGGGTGGTGCTGATGAAGCGCCTCGGCTACACGAAATTCGTGGCGCAAGGCGGCGACTGGGGCGCGATCGTCACGGATGTGATGGGTGCACTGGCGCCTCCGGAATTGCTCGGCATTCACTCCAACATGCCCGGCACCGTTCCACCCGACGTTTCGAAGGCACTCGCGTCAAACGTGCTCGGGGCCGGCGGGCCGCCCCCGTCCGGTCTGTCAGCCGACGAACAACGCGCGTACGAGCAGCTGAGCTTCCTCTATACGAAGGGCATTGGCTACGCGCTCGAGATGGGGCTGCGGCCGCAGACGTTGTACGGGCTCGCGGACTCGCCCACCGCCCTGGCGGCCTGGATGCTCGACCACGACGCGCGCAGCTATGAGGACATCTCGCGCGCCTTCGTCGACGGACGGGCCGCCGGCGACCTCACACGAGACGAGGTTCTCGACAACATCACGCTTACCTGGCTGACGAACACGGGGATCTCCTCGGCTCGTCTCTACTGGGAGAACAAGCTCGGCTTCTTCGACATCAAGGGCGTCTCCGTCCCGGCCGCCGTGAGCGTCTTTCCGAGAGAGCTCTATCAGGCGCCGCGGAGTTGGGCCGAGCAGGCCTACCCCAACCTCATCTACTTCAACGAGGTCGACGAGGGGAACCACTTCGCCGCCTGGCAAGAGCCGGCCCTCTTCACGACCGAGGTGCGGGCTGGATTCAGGTCACTGCGTTGATCGGCGCGCCGGGGCGGGCGCATAGACCGTGCGCGCCGCCTCGCGGCCTTGGTTGACGCTACGAAAGGAGCACCCATGCCCGAGACGACCAGCGACGGTGCGAGATGAGCTTCCTCGGCGTCCGCCGCCACGCTCCGTTGCCCGCCGAGGGTTACCTGCCCGGTTTCGAGGGGGCGACCGGCTGGCTCAACTCGCCGCCGCTCACGGCTGAGGGCCTGCGCGGAAAGGTCGTGCTCGTCGACTTCTGGACGTACACGTGCATCAACTGGCTGCGCACGCTCGCCTACGTCCGCGCGTGGGCCGAGCGCTACCAGGATCGAGGCTTGGTCGTGGTCGGCGTCCACACTCCCGAGTTCCCGTTCGAGCAGGACGTCGACAACGTTCGGCAGGCCGCCGAGGGGATGAAGGTCTCGTATCCGATCGCGCTCGACAGCGACTATGCGGTCTGGCGCGCGTTCAGCAACCGGTACTGGCCGGCCATCTACATCGCCGACGCGCAAGGACGAATCCGCCACCACCAATTCGGCGAGGGCGGATACGACGACTGCGAACGGGGCATCCAACAGTTGCTTCGCGAAGCCGGAGTCGACCGAACGGCCGACGACCTCGTTGCCCTGACTCCCGATGGTTTCGAGGCTCAAGCCGACTGGACGAACTTGCGGTCGCCGGAGACCTACCTCGGTTACGCGCAGGGCCAGAACTTTGCTTCCCACGGTGGCGCCGTGATCGGCGTGCCCAGCACCTACGTGGCACCGGACATGTTGATGCGAAACCAGTGGGCGCTCTCGGGGGACTGGACGATCGAGAGCCGAGTGATTCTGTTGAACGGAGCCGGCGGGCGGATTGCATTCCGCTTTCACGCTCGCGACGTTCACCTCGTCATGGGCCCGACTGCGCCCGGCGCGCCGGTGCCGTTCTCTGTTCTCGTCGACGGCCAACCTCCCGGCGACGCTCATGGACTCGACGTCGACGAGGAGGGCCACGGGACGGTGTCCCAACAGCGGCTCTATCAGCTCATTCGCGAGCGAGGGCCGATCGCCGACCGCACATTCGAGATCACCTTCAGCGCCCCGGGCGCAGAGGCCTACGTCTTCACATTCGGCTAGCGCATCTTCGGCAGACGCGGACGACCGGAATTGCTGTTCACTCGGTCGGGACGCGGCTGCCCGCGCTGAGGGCGCTCCAGCCGAGCATGCCGCTTACGTGCTCGATCTGGTCGCCGAAGGCGAGCCCGTGCTCGTCGATCGTGAAGCGAATGAGGCCCTCTTCATGGTCGCTTTGGCGCATCTTGAGGATGCTCAAGCCGCGGGCCAGCTCCGAGTGCAGCTCGAGGTAGCGCAGAAAGAAGACGTTGTTGAAGAGAAATGAAAGGCCGCCGAGGCCGCCGCTTTGGCCGAGAGCGGCGATCTCGTTGGTGAAGATCGAGGTGCCGCCGGCTGCGCGGACGAATCCGCCGAGCGCCCACACGTAGCCCGGCAGCCGCTCGGTGTCCCGCGCGGCGAACGACAGCTCGGCCAGGCTGTCGACCAAGACCCGGTTTGACCTCACCTCGCTCGAGCTCGGTGCGGATCAGCGAACCCACCTGATCGAGGTCGAGCTCGACCGGCGGGATCTGCTTGATCACCAGCTGCTCGTCGGAAATGGTCGACCAGTCCCAGCCTGCTGCCTCGGCTTTCTCGCGCACTTGCGTCTCGGTCTCCAAGGGTCGCCCACAGGCAGAAGATGTCGCCGGCCCAGTACGCGAGCGTCCCGAGTAGGGCAAGCCCGTGCCGGTGCGGCGACCGGACGAGGCCGAGCACGAGCCGCAGCGAGTGGAGC
>DASYPH010000089.1:0-2249 GCA_036006925.1 Gaiellaceae bacterium | reverse complement strand
AGATCGAGAGCCAGCTCGCGACCGAGCGGGCTCGGCTCGACGCCGCAGCTGCCCACGGCCTCGAGTGCTGGGTCTGGCTCGGCTCGCTGACCAACCTGCCGGCGGGCGCGCCGTCACCGCAGGAACGGCTGCTCACACAGGTCGTCGAGGGTCTGCGCGGCCATCCGGCGCTCGGGGCGTGGAAGGGTCAGGACGAGCCGCGAAATCCGTTCGACGCGTCGCTGTCGGTGCCACCGGCCAACCTCGTCCGTGGCCACCGCGCCCTGAACGCCCTCGACCCCGACCACGCACTGGTCGTCATCCAGGCGCCGCGTGGCACCGTCAAGGGACTCGTGCCGTACCGGCCGGCGTTCGACATCACCGGCGTCGACATCTACCCGATCGGGTACCCACCCGGGGCGCATACCGACCAGAAGAACAAGGACATCAGCGTCGTCGGGGACGTCGCGCGCTGGATCAAGCAGGCTGCCGGCACGAAGCCGTTCTGGCTGACGTTGCAGATCGCCTGGAGCGGCGTCATCCCGACGGTGGACAAGCCGGGGATCGTTCCTCGATTCCCGTCGGCGGCCGAATTGCGCTTCATGGGCTACCAGGCGATCGTCAACGGCGCGCGCGGGCTCGTGTTCTTCGGTGGTCATCTGACCGAGGTGCTGTCTCCCGCAGATGCAAGGGCAGGCTGGAACTGGAGCTACTGGGAGCGAGCGTTGCGGCCCCTCGTCCAAGAACTGTCCTCCGACTCGCTCGCACCTGCGCTCACCGCTCCGGCTGCAACGACGAAGGTGACCGCTTCGTCGGGGGACATCGAGCTTGCGGTGCGCAGGACCGATGCGTTCCTGTTCGTGATCGCCGTGCGTCGCGGCGGCGGCACGACCCGCGTCACATTGCGCGGCCTGCCCGCTTCGCTCCGCGGCGGACAGGTGCTGTTCGAGTACGTCCAGGATCCGCCGCCGCCGCCGATCGACCCGACGCGGCAGAAGTTCCGCTCCGTCGCAGTCACCAGCGGCGCGTTGACGGACTGGTTTGCGCCGCACGACGTGCACGTCTACCGTTTCGCACTCTGAGCCTTCCGACCGAGATCGTAGGATCGTCGGTGATGCGCCGTGTCTGCCGTAGCTCGAAGGTGAGCGCGGTGGGCGACCAGCTCGTTGCCGCGGCCGTCTCGGCGGCGAGGCGGGCCGGGATCGAGGTGACCGATCCGGTCGTCCTGCACGAGCGGCATGGCTTGATCGTGCAGCTTGGTCCGGCACCGGTGGTCGCACGCGTCGAGCGCACAGCATCGATCGCGCGCTCGGGCCTCGATGGCGCGAACGCAGTTGCCTTTGCCGCGTTTCTGACCGAGGTGGGCGCCTCGGTCGTGCGCTCCCTTGGTGGGCCGCTCCAGATGGAGAACGGCGTCGTCGTCACGCTCTGGGCGCTCCTCGAGACCTCGGGCCCGCTCGATCCTGCAGCTGCAGGTGCGTCGCTGCGCGACCTCCACGACCGCGCGACAGGATACGCGGGCCGTCTGCGGAGCTTCGATCCTCGACCCGATGCACTCGCACTCTGCGAGGCCCTGGCCGGTACAGAGTTCGGAGGTCCCATTGCGACGATCCGGAGAGCCGTCGAGCGTCTCGAGCTTCCTGAACGCCTTGGCGTGGAGCCGATCCATGGTGACGCGCATCTCGGCAACGTCATCCAGACGTCCCGCGGGCCGATCTGGATCGACCTCGAGGACGTCTGTCGCGGCCCGCGCGAGTGGGATCTGGCATGCCTGCTTCACCGCGGACTGTTGCTGGGCCAGCACGATCAGGCGGCAGAAGCGGCGCTCGAGAGCTACGGCAAGCACGACCGGGAAGCGGTCGACGAGCTGGCCGCGGCGGTGATGGTCTGGATCGCACCCTGGGCCGTCTACGCGGACAGCCTTGACGGGACGCTCAACGACTGGACGAGAAGGAGGCTCGACTGGCTCGAGCAACGCTTCCGTTAGCCTCGTGCCCCCGAGCCCGTTCGCGAAGTGGACAACGAGTCGCCCGGTTCGGACGAGCCTGGGTCGTGACGACCGCGGCCGCGGGCTGGCCGGCACCTACGAGGCGGTCACTCGGACGGCTTCGGTCCCCAGTCGTCGTTGTCCTTCCCAAACGTCTGGTCACCCATGGAACCGCCGGCATCGAGCTCGTCGACGTGCTTGAGGCGCCAGATGCTGTACCCCACGAGCGCGACGAGCCCCACGGCGACGATGATCCAGACGTAGGCCATTCACCCATCCTATC
>DASYPH010000088.1:0-15895 GCA_036006925.1 Gaiellaceae bacterium | reverse complement strand
GATCGAGACGCCGCCGCAGGCGCTGCGGACGTTCGCGGGTAACGCGCTGACGCCGCCGCGTCCCGCTCCGGCGATCGCACTGCACGACGCGTGGGGCCGGCCGGTGACGCTGGCCGGCCAGCGCGGACGTTATGTGCTCGTCACCTTTCTGTACGTCCACTGCACGGACGTCTGCCCGCTGATCGCGCAGAACCTGAACGCGGCACTCCGACGGCTCGGTGCGGCCCGCAGCCACGTCCGCGTGCTCGCCGTCAGCGTCGACCCGCGTGGCGACACCCGCGCAGCCGTCCGGCGCTATATCGCGCAGCGCGGCCTGCTCCCGCAATTCCGCTACCTGATCGGCACGAAAGCCGAGCTCGCACCGACGTGGGCCGCGTGGCAGGTGCTCGCGATCCGAAAGAACCCCGAGCTCGTCGACCACGTCGCCTATACGGCGCTCGTCGACCCCGGGGGCAAAGAACGTGTGCTGTACGACTCGACGGTGACGTCAGCGCAGGTCCTGCACGACCTTCGCAAGTTGCTCTCCGCTTAGCGACTCAAGTGACGCGAGCGCCTTGTTGACTCGAGCGCCTTGTCGACCCAAGCGCCTGGTTTGACTCAAGCGCGCTGCCGGCTCCCCAGCTGCAAGCGCGCGAATCGGAACAGCCCTACAGGGGCCCGTCCCACATTCCACCATGATTGAAACCGTGCGAGCATCCGAGCAGCGCCGCGACGACGGTCAGAACGAGCACGACCGTCGAGCGGCGATGGAGCAGGAGCGCGATCTTGGTGGCCACAGAGAACACCTCCTTCCCTCAGAAGCGGAAGTCCTGGAGCGCTTCGGCCGCCCGGCGGTACAGGCCCGCCGCGCGACGCTCGTCACCGCGCCGGGCAGCAAGGTCGCCCTGGGCGATCCACGCTGCGGAGCGGTGTGAAGCGGATGACAGTTGGGCAAAGGCGTCCTCGGCAGCGGCGAGCGCCGTCTCCGACTCGTCGAGCCGCTCTTGGAGGAGCAGCGCGCGGCCGAGCACGAGGCGCGCGTTTCCGATCTCGTCGAGCATGTCTTCGCGGTCGCCGATGATCTCGAGCGCGTGCCGCGCCTGCTCCTCGGCACGGCGTGCGTCACCGCTTCGCAGGTGAACCTGCGCGAGGGACGAGACAGCCGTGGCGGCGTCCTCGTCGCGCCCGATCTCCAAGGCGACGGCGAACGCGTGCTTCAGGTGCTCGACCGCCTGCTCGGGCTTGCCGAGC
Organism: Gaiellaceae bacterium; assembly: GCA_036006925.1. Taxonomy (GTDB): domain Bacteria; phylum Actinomycetota; class Thermoleophilia; order Gaiellales; family Gaiellaceae; genus PALSA-600. The sequence continues at coordinate 14,665 of DASYPH010000088.1, read as the reverse complement.
AGAAACTCGATGCCGCCGAGGTTGTTCAAGAGGCGGCCGACGTTCGCCCGGTCGGCCAGCTCTTCGTACTGCGCCTTCGCCTTCTCGCCGTACGTGCGGGCGAGCGCCCAGTGACCGTCACGCTCGGCGAGGATCGATGCCTGGAAATACGCCTGACCGAGCGCGCGCGCGTCGTGCAGCGCCTCGGCGAGCTCGAGCGCGCGCTCGACGTCCTCGCGCGCCGCCTCGAAGTCGCGCTGGCGCCGGTAGCACCGCGAGCGCCACGCGAACACGTTCAGTCGCAGCGCGTCGGACGGCAGCTCGGAGCGCTCGGCGAGCACGAGTGCCTCGTTGAAGAGGCCGACCGCGGTCGAGATGCTCGACAGCAGGTAACGGCAAACTCCCAGGCGATACAGCACGTCGGCCCGGTCGACGTCGGAGAACCCCTCACCTTCGACGAGGCCGCGAGCGTCGGCAAGCAGGCCGAGCGCGCCTTTGACGTCTCCGCTCTGCGCGCGGGCCATCGCCTCTCCGTTCAGCGCTCGGACCTGCAGCTCGGGCGAGCCCGTTCCGAGCACTGCCGGCAACGCCCGTGCGTACTCGGCGATCGCTTCGTCGAAGACGTGCTCGCCGAGCAGCGTGTCGGCCCGCGCCAGGATCGCCTCGGCCTTCGCCCGGTCGTCGGCGGAGACGCCGCTCGCCAGGAAGCCGGAATCGACCCCGAGCCGGAGCGCGAGCCAATCGACCGTCTCGCTGGTCGGGCGCGTCTTGCCCCGCTCGATCTGGGAGATGTACTCCTTCGAGAAGCGGTCGCCGGCAAGGTCGGTCTGAGTCAGACCTGCCGCAACGCGCAACTGGCGGAGGCGCTCGCCGATCCGCGGCCCTCGGGGGGCGCGGTCAGAAGCGCGAACGGCAGCGTCGGAACTGCCTCGGACGGCACGAGAGCTCATCAGGGAACGAAGTATCCAGAATGCTTGACTCCGACGCAATCCCCCAAAAGGGAGATGTCCCCCAAAAGGGGCATAGCGCCTGCGAAAACCCTGTCAACCACAGGAAAGCAAAATCACTTGACTGAGCTACTTGACAGAGGCGCGAAGGGCTCGTAGAGTGAGCGCACCTTGCACCGAGGCCGACGCCAGGTCGCAGTGCATGGGGTGCGCGCCAGAGGCGACAAGTTCTGAGCAATCGGCCAGCCGCAGAGCCGAACTCGGGATCGCCGACCCGGCGCCCCGCCTGACCAGGGAGAGCCCCGGGTGCCGCAGCCGGGGCTTTCTCACGTCTGGAGGCGGTTCCGGCTCAGCCTTCGGCGAGCATCCAGCGGCGGCGCTCCGTGCGCACCCGCTGCAGGTCGTCGCCCAGCAGGCCGCCGAGCCGGTTGTCCATCGTCGTCAACAGGCCGCCGGCGACGAAGAGCCAGGCCTCGGCGATCGGGTCGCGATCCGCGACGATCACACCCCGCGCCTGGCCGTCCCGGATCACGTCGGCCAGGAAGTCGTGCACCTCGCGCACCTGACGCCGCAACGCGGCCGCGATCACGCGGTCGTCGGAAGCCTCGGTGAGCGCCTGGATCCACAGGTCGACCATCCGGATCCTCGTCTTCTTCGCCATGTAGACGTCGGCGATCGCGCCGAGACAGCCGTCGGGATCCTCGGCGATCGCCTGCTCCGCCACTTCGCGGAAGCTCCGCCACGCCTCAGCGAGGCACGCGAGGTAAAGGTCGCGCTTCGAGCCGAAGTGGCGGTACAGGATCGGCTCGCTGATCCCGGCCTCGCGCGCGATCTCCGCGGTCGTCGCGCCGCGGTAGCTCGACCGCGAGAAGATGCGGCAGGCGGTGTCGAGCACGGCGAGTCGCCGCGCGTCGGCGGTCAGCCTCGGCTTGGCCGGGCTCGAGGCTGTGCGGGTCACGCCGCCTCGACGGCGGCAGCATGCGGCGACGGCTGGTGCGTCGGCTTTCGGATCGCTGCCGTCGCAACGATCGCGCCGGCAAATGCGAGGCCCGCCGCAACGCGCAAGGCGTTATGGAAACCGGTAAGGAACGCATCGGGCGTGTGCGACCCCGCCGCTCCTGCCGCGATGATGGCCCCCATCACGGCGATCCCGAGCGAGCCGCCGACCTGCCGGCTCGAGTTGAGCACGGCCGAGCCGACACCCGCCTGGTCGACCGGCACGGAGCTCATCGCCGCAGCGGTGGTCGGCGTCATCGTCATCCCCATGCCGACGCCACCGATCAGCAGGCCCGGCAGGATCGCCCAGAAACTCTCGTCGGCGCCGAGCTGCGAGTAGTAGAGGAGCATGAGCGTCAGCAGTGTCATTCCACCCCCGACGAGCCACCGCGAGCCGAAGCGGTCGGAGAGCTTGCCGGCCTGTGGGGCTGCGACGACGATCAGGAGCGTCATCGGCAGGAACGAGGCACCCGCCTGCGTCGGCGAGTAGCCGAGCACGTTCTGCATGTAGAGCGAGACGTAGAAGAACGTGCCGAACATCGCGAGCCCGATGAAGAGCATCGCCGTGTTCGCGCCGCTGAAGGTGCGGTTGCGGAAGAGCGCGAGGTTGAGCATCGGCAGGCGCTGGTGCCGCTCGAGCAGCACGAACGTGACGAGCGCGACGGCGGCCACCGCGAACGAGCCGAGGATGCGCGCCGAGGTCCACCCGTAGCTGTTCGCCTCGATGAACGCGTAGGTCAGCGCGAACAGGCCTATCGCCGAGGTCACCAGCCCAGGAACGTCGGGTCGCTGCTCGTGCGACATGTCGCGCGACTCGTCGATGAAGAACGGGATCGCGATCAGGCCCGCGATGCCGATCGGGACGTTGATGAAGAAGATCCAGTTCCAGTTGACGTGCTCCGTCAGCAGTCCGCCGACGAGCGGGCCGATCGCGAGTGCCATCGCCGAGACCCCGGCCCAGATGCCGATCGCGGTGCCGCGTTGCCGCGGCGGGAAGGTCGCCGTGATGATCGACAGCGTGGCCGGGTTCATCAGCGCGCCCCCGAGGCCCTGGACGACGCGGGCGCCGATCAGGACGCCGCCACTCGGCGCGAAACCGCACGCCAACGAGGCGGCCGTGAAGATGCCGAGGCCGACCATGAAGATCAGCCGGCGACCGAGGTAGTCGGCGAGCTTGCCGCCGGTCAGCATGAAGGCCGCGAACGTGAGCGCGTAGCCGGCGACGACCCACTCGAGCTCCGAGAGCTGCAGATTGAGCGAGCGCTGCATCGCGGGCAGAGCGACGTTGACGACGGTGTTGTCGAGCATGATCATGAACAGCCCGACCGAGACTGCCCCCAGCGTCCACCACTTCTTGTTCTCCGGCGTCACGAACCGCTGCATCAGCTCTCCTCCATCGTTAGCGGGCGCTAGGTTAGCAGACGCTAACTCCGCCGTCGCGTAGGGTTTCGCGCGTGAGCGAGATCGTCTGGCGACCCGACGAGGCGACGCTGCGCCGTGCGAATGCGACCCGCCTCGTCGAGCGCTCGGGAGCCGCGAGCTACGCCGAGCTGGTCGACCGCTCGGTCGCCGAGCCCGACTGGTTCTGGGCGCTCGTCGTCGAGGATCTGGGGCTCGAGTTCGACCGGCCCTGGACGCGGGTGCTGGACGACTCGCGCGGTCCGGCCTGGTCGACCTGGTTCGTCGACGGGACGGTCTCGATCGCGCACAACTGCGCCCACCGGTGGGCGTCCTCGAATCCAGCGGGGATCGCGGCTGTCGGGCTCGGCGAGGACGGCTCGCGACGCGAGCTGACGTTCGCCGACCTGTCGCGCGACGTGACCCGGCTCGCGGAGCAGCTCGTCTCCCTCGGCGTGGGCGCCGGCGACCGGGTCGCGATCTTCCTGCCGATGTCGCCGGACGTGGCGGTGGCATCGCACGCGATCGCCCACATCGGGGCAATCCAGGTGCCGGTCTTCTCCGGATTCGCCGCTCCCGCCGTCGCTCAACGACTCCAGGCGAGCGGCGCGAAGGTGGTGATCACGCAGACCGAGTCGTCCCGCCGCGGCAAGGCCGTGCCGATGCTCGGGATTCTCGAAGCGGCGCTGCGCGAATCGCCGACGGTCGAGCACGTCCTGCTCGCACCGTTCGAGCTCGACGCCTTCCCCGGCGAGCTACCCGCGGCCCAGGTCGACTCGGAGACGCCGTACCTCCTCACCTACACATCCGGCACCACCGGCACGCCGAAAGGGGTCGTCCATGTGCAAGGGGGCTTTCTCGTCTCGATCGCCCGCGAGGTGGCCTACCAGGCGGACGTCCATGCGGGCGACGTCGTCCACTTCGCCACCGACATGGGCTGGATCATGGGCCCGTGGACCGTCGTGGGCGTCGGCGCGCTCGGCGCGACGATCGTCTTCGCCGAGGGAGCGCCGGACTGGCCCACGCCGGACCGGCTCTGGCAGACGGTCGAGCACGAGCGAGTCACGTCGCTCGGACTGTCGCCCACCCTGGCTCGAGCGTTGCTGCCGCACGGTGCACCAGGGGCCGAGCTGTCGTCGCTCCGCACGTTCGTGACGACGGGCGAGCCGTGGAACCCCGAGCCGTACCGGTGGCTGTTCGAGGACGTGGGCGGGTCGCGGGTGCCGATCATCAATTGCACCGGCGGTACCGAGGTCGGGGCGTGCTTCCTCTCGCCCACGCCGATCGGCCCGATCGCGGCGTGCTCGGTCGGCGGGCCCGCACTCGGGATGGCGATGGACATCGTCGCCGACGACGGCCGCTCGCTGGTCGGCACGGGCGAGGTCGGCGAGCTCGTCTGCCGGAAGCCGTTCCCGGGGATGACGCGTGGCTTCTGGCGCGACCCCGAGCGGTTCCTCGAGACGTACTGGTCGCGAATCCCGGATGTCTGGGTGCACGGCGACTGGGCGTCGGCCGATGCCGACGGCTTCTGGTTCCTGCACGGACGCTCCGACGACACACTCAACATCGCCGGCAAGCGGATCGGCCCCGCCGAGCTCGAATCGGCGGCGGTTGCACAGGCGGCCGTGCGAGAGGCCGCAGCGATCGGCGTGCCGCACCCGGTGAAGGGCGAGACGTCGTGGATTTTCTGCTGCCTGCTGCCGGGTCACGAGCCGTCACCGGAGCTCGCGGACGCGGTCGCAGCGCGGGTCGCGGACGAGCTCGGCAAAGCGTTCAAGCCCGACCGGATCGTGTTCGTCGACGCACTCCCGAAGACGCGCTCGGCGAAGATCGTCCGCCGCGCCCTGCGCGCCAAGGTCCTGGGTACCGACCCCGGCGACCTCTCGTCGGTCGAGAACCCCGAGTCGCTCGACGCGATCGAGCCCGCGGGCGCGACGGCAGCATGAAGACGATCCTCTGCTACGGCGATTCGAACACGTGGGGCTTCGACCCGGCCAACCCGGACGCCCGCTTCCCGCGCGAGGTCCGCTGGCCGGTCCGGCTCGCGAACGCACTGGGGCCCGGGTTCGAGGTTGTCGCCGAGGGCCTGAACGGCCGCACGGCGACGCTCGACAGCCCGGTCGCCGACGGTCGCAACGGGCTCACGTACCTCATGCCCTGCCTGCACTCGCATGCGCCGCTCGACCTGGTCGTGATCTACCTCGGCACGAACGACCTCGGTGACCGGTACGGGCTGCCGGCCCCCGACGTCGCGGGCTCGGTGGCCCGGCTCGTGCGAGTGGTGCGAGCGAGCGAATCGGGGCCGCAGGGCGCAGCCCCGCCCGTCCTCGTGATCTGCCCGCCGCCGTTCGCCCGGGTCGATCCAGAGGGCTCGTTCGCGCACTCCGTCGAGAAGTCGCGGCGGGTCGGGCGATACTTCGCGGAGATGACCGCGCTCCTCGACTGCGAACTGCTCGACCTCGAAAGGGTGGCCGCGTACAGCGACCTCGACGGCATCCACCTGGACGCCGACGGACACGCGGCGGTCGCGGCCGCCGTCGAGCCGGTCGTCAGACGGATGCTGGCATGACGGCGGCGCGGCTCCGCTTGTGCGTGATCGGGCTGATCGTCGTGGCGGCCGTGGTCAGCTTCTTCGGCAACCGGGCGGACGACAAGATCCTGAATGCAATTGGGTTCGGCGCGTTTCTCGGCGCGGTCCTGCTCTACGCCTACTGGCGGCGCGCCGTCAGGCAAGAGCGCGCTGCTAGAGTTTTCGACCGAGAGGCGAAAACCGATGAGACTCGCACTCGCCCAGATCAATAGCGTCGTCGGCGACATCGACGGCAACGCGGCGTCGGTCACCGAGTGGCTCGGCCGGGCGCGCGAGTCGAACGCGGACCTCGTCCTCTTTCCAGAGCTCGTCGTCACCGGCTACCCGCCTGAGGACCTGCTGCTGCGGCCCGGCTTCGTCCGTGCCGCGCGCCGCGCGGTCGACGAGATCGCCCGCGCCGCCCACGGGATCACGGTGCTGGTCGGGGCGCCCCACCTCGACACGGATCTCTACAACGCGTGCTTCGTGCTCGCCCACGGCGAGGTTCGCGGCGTCTACAAGAAGTGGTACCTCCCGAACTACGGCGTCTTCGACGAGGATCGCTACTTCGCCGCCGGGCGCGACCTTCAGCTGCTTCGCCTGGGCGACGTCGTGATCGGTCCGACGATCTGCGAAGACGTCTGGCAGCCCGGACCGCCCGCGACCGATCTCGCGCTCGCCGGCGCGCAGCTGGTGACCAACATCTCCGCGTCGCCGTTCCACGTCGGCAAGGACCGGGAGCGAGAGGAGATGCTCAAGGTCCGCGCGACCGACAACTCCTGCTTCTTCGCGCTGTGCAACGCGGTCGGAGGCCAGGACGAGCTGATCTTCGACGGCCACTCGGTGGTGCTCGACGACGAGGGCGAGGTGCTCGCCCGCGCCGCTGGGTTCGAGGAAGAGCTGCTCGTGGTCGACATCGACCCGGCCGCCGCGGTGGCACGCAGGCTGCGTGACGTCCGCCGCCGCGCGCTCGCGCGCGACCGCGAGCCGCTCGACGTGACCGAGTTGGAGCTGGCACCGGCGCGCGCCCAGGACACGGCGGTCCCGGCCCGGGTCGCCGAGCAGCTCGACGACCTCGAGCAGATGCGGCTCGCGCTCGAGCTCGGCCTACACGACTACGTGACGAAGAACGGCTTTGGCGACGTGGTGATCGGACTGTCCGGCGGGATCGACTCGGCGCTGACAGCTGCGCTCTGCGTCGAAGCCCTCGGACCCGGCTGCGTTCATGGTGTCTCGATGCCGTCGCGGTACTCGTCGGAAGGCACGCGCAGCGACGCCGAACGCCTGGGGGTGTCGCTCGGGATCGACTTCCGCGAGATCGCGATCGAGCCGATGGTCGAAGCCTTCACCGGCGCGCTCGCTGCGACGTTCGCGGGACGTGAGAGCGACCTCACCGAGGAGAACCTGCAGGCGCGAATTCGCGGCACGCTCCTGATGGCGCTCTCCAACAAGTTCGGCTGGCTCGTGATCGCGACCGGCAACAAGTCGGAGCTGTCGGTCGGGTATTCGACGCTGTACGGCGATCTCGCCGGCGGCTTCGCGCTGATCAAGGACGTCTTCAAGACGGATGTGTTCCGGCTCTCTCGCTACCTCAACGAGCGTTCCGGTCGCGAGCTGATCCCGAGCTCGATCATCGAGCGCGCGCCGAGTGCAGAGCTGCGCGCCGACCAGCTCGACGCCGACTCGCTTCCGCCGTACCCGAAGCTCGATCAGGTGCTCGAGGCCTATGTCGAGCTCGATCGGTCGCGCGAGGAGCTGGGCCAGGACGGCTTCGATCCGGAGGTCGTCGAGCGCGCGCTGGCGATGATCGACCGCGCCGAGTACAAGCGCCGGCAGGCGCCGCCGGGCGTGAAGCTGCGGCCGAAGGCGTTCGGCCGCGACCGCCGGACGCCGATCACGAACCGCTGGACCGGCTGAGGCTAGGGAGGGTTGGCGAAATACAGGTTGTGTCGAACGGCATTCCGCCAAACCCTCCTAGCCGACCAGCCGCTGCAGGACGACGCCGAGCACCGGCAGCGTCAGGGTCAGGCCGTAACTGAGCCAGCCGACGACGACGAGCGTCGGCCGCGTCGTCTGCGCCCGGTCCTCGAGGATCTCCGCCTGGAGCCGCGGGCCGAGGACGAAGTTGTGCAGGTAGGAGACCACGACGAGGCAGATCGCGAGCGCCACCTTGATCCAGAACACGGTCTGGAACGCCGTGCTCGACTCCCAGTCGCGCGCTGCGAGCGCGACACCGGTGACGCCCGCGACCAGCAGGGCTCCGTAGCCGAGCGGCCGCCAGCGCACGCCGAGCTCCTTCATCGCCCGACCGCGCGGCTCTCCCTCGAGCGTGCGGATCGCCGGGACGCCGACGAAGATCAGCGCGGTCGAGCCGCCGACCCAGACGGTCGCGGCCAGCAGGTGCACGACGACGAGGAGGGCTGTCATGCGCTCAGGATCGTACGCACCCGTTCGAGGAAGTCCGCCGGCGCAAGACGCTCGGTCGTGCGCTCCAGCTCCTCGAGCGTCCACCAGCGATAGTCGGCCACGCCCTCCTCGGCGAGGTCGATCGTCGGCGTCGGCTCGTGCGCGTCGACGCGGACCAGGTACACGCTGTTCGTCTGGTTGAGGAGCCGACGTGCCCACGGGAACGTCCGCGAGTGCACCCAGACGAGGGGGCCGGGCTCGAACTCGTGCAGGCCGACCTCTTCGCGGAGCTCCCGTCGTAGCGCACTCTCGTGATCCTCGCCTTGCTCGACGCCGCCGCCGGGCGTCCCCCACCACGTGGCGCCGGTGATCGGGTTGCAGTACTGGACGAGCAGGATCCTCTCGTCCGCGTCGACCAGGAGCGCACGCACCGCGTCCCGGTGGCCGGGCGTGAGCCACTCGCGCAGCGAGCTGAACCAGTGCAGCCGCTCGGCGTACGGCACAGCCGCGTTCGCGGGCGAGGTCGACGGGAGCACGTACAACGCGGTCGGTCCGATCGTGCGCCACTGCGACCCGAGCTCGGGCCTCTCCTTGAACGTGCCGCGGTATGCCTCCTTGCCGACGAACGCGATCGCTACGGGATCGAACTCGGCGACGATGCGCTCGAGGCGCGACGGGTCGAAGTCTCCGCCCCGCAGGTCCCCGGAGCCGGCGGTCGTACGCAGGGCGGCGTTCGTCACGCCGAACCCGAGCTCGAGGAGCCCGAACTGCTCGCTCGGCTCGAACAGCCGCGGCGTGAACCGCGCCTCGTGCAGCAGTCGCCAGAAGTCGTTGCGCGGATTCGCGAAGTGGGCCGCGGCTGCGGCCGAGACACGCCCCGGGTTGATCCCGCAGAAGACGCAGGTCAGGCCGGGGCCGAGGACGTCGGGGACTGCGCTAGGAGGAGGAACGGCCACGCGGCTTGCAGCGTGGCACGACTTGCGTCCACGTCGCCGTGCAGACCCACGAGCTCGGCAGCGGCGGCGCAGGCCGCCGGGCGGCATTCACCGTGCTCCGGCGCCGGGTCGTCCAGGTGCGGCAGGCGCGGGTCATGCGGCCTCGGCCTCCGGGCCGCGCTCGTCGAGCAGCGCCTCGAAGCGAAGGCGCAGCTCCTCGCCCGGTGTCGTACGAGGCGAGCCCACCATGGGGAGGCGAACGACCGTGACGCGCTCCGTTCTGTTTGCACCGCCGTAGCAGCGTGCGTAGCACTCCGCCTCGGTCAGCTGTCTGAGCCTCATCGCGGCGAACCCTAGGACCGGGGTCGGACGGATAGATTGGCCGGCGTGACCGCGACGCAGGCCAAGGTCTTCGAGTACGCGGTCGAAGTCGACCGTGCCGGCCGCATGATCGTCCCGGGAGGCGCTCAGGTCGAGCGGCCCGAAGGCTGGTCACCCGACCACCTCCTGCTGGCCGCGCTCGTACGCTGTTCGATCGACAGTCTTGCCTACCACGCGCACCGCGCGGGCCACGAGGCCGCCGCCGCAGGCTCCGCGCGAGGAACGATCACGCAGCGCGAGTCCGACGGGCGCTACGCCTTCGTCTCGATCGAGGTCTCGCTCGACGTCCAGCTGACGCCACGGTCCGACGATCCCTCCGAGTTGATCGCCAAAGCCGAGCGCGACTGCTTCGTCGGCGCCTCGCTGAGCGTCGACCCGCACTACACCTGGCGCGTCGCTTGACGACGGTCACCGACGTCCGCGAGCGTTTCACGGCGCTCCGGCAGCCGCTCGCGTTCTTCGACGGCCCCGGCGGCACCCAGGTGCCCGATTCGGTGATCGACGCTATCGCCGGCTACCTCCGGAGCTCGAACGCGAACGTCGGCGGGCCGTTCGCGACCTCACACAGAACCGAAGCGCTGCTCGTGGCCGCCCACGAGGCCGCCGCACGATTTCTCGGCGCGACCACCGGCGAGGTGGCGTTCGGAGCCAACATGACGACGCTCAACTTCGCGCTCTCGCGCGCCGCCTCCCGCACCTGGGCTGCAGGCGACGAGATCGTCTGCACGCGGCTCGACCACGACGGCAATGTCGCGCCGTGGCTCGAGCTCGCGCGCGACAAGGGTCTGACGGTGCGGTTCACCGATGTCGACGACGAGTGTCGGCTCGACCTCGACCAGTTGGGCTCGCTGCTCAACGACCGGACTCGGGTCGTGGCGTTCCCGTGGGCGTCGAACGCCGTCGGCACGGTGACGCCCGTTGCCGACATCGCCGCACTCGCGCACGAGGCCGGTGCGCTCGCCTGGGTCGACGCCGTGCACTACGCACCGCACGCGCCGATCGACGTCGCCGCCTCGGGCGCCGACGTACTCCTCTGCTCGCCCTACAAGTTCTGCGGGCCGCACCTCGGCCTCGCCTACACGCGGAGCGAGATTGCGGCGGACTGGCGGCCGTACAAGGTGCGGCCTTCCGCCGACGAGCCGCTCGGACACCGGTACGAGACGGGAACCCTCGCGCACGAGCTGCTTGCAGGCCTCGTCGCGACGGTCGAGTACCTCGACGCTGTGGGCTGGGAGTACATCCAGGCCCACGAGCGCACGCTGGGGCAGGCCTTCCTCGACGGCTTGCCCGACGGCTGCCGCCTGTACGGAGTCGCCTCGATGGAACGGCGAGTTCCGACGTTCGCGCTCAATCTCGAGGGTCGCCGGCCCCGGGAGGTCGCGGAGCGGCTCGGGGCAGCCGGCTACGCGGTCTGGCACGGCGACTACTACGCCCTCGAGATCATGCAGCGCCTCGGGCTGCCGGACGGCGCGGTCCGGGTCGGCATCGTGCACTACAACTCGCTGGACGAAGTGAACGGGCTGCTCGGACAGCTCGCCGAGCTTGCAGCCGACTGACACCCGCCGGCCGAAGTAGAGTCGCGCGATGCGCCGCTGGCTTCCCCTGATCATCCTCGCCGCGGCGCAGTTCGTGATGGTGCTCGACTCGAGCGTGATGAACGTTTCGATCTCGCAGATCGTGGACGACCTGAACACGACCGTCACGGGCGTTCAGCTTGCGATCACCGCTTATACGCTGGTGATGGCCGCGTTCATGCTGGTCGGCGCGAAGCTCGGCGACATCTGGGGCCGCGACCGGGCGTTCGGCATCGGCCTTGCCGTCTACGGACTCGGCTCGCTGACGACGGCCCTCAGCCCGAACCTCGGGGTCCTCCTGATCGGCTGGTCACTCGTCGAGGGACTCGGCGCCGTGCTCGTGATCCCGGCGATCGCGGCCCTGGTCGCCGCCAACTACGAGGGCAAGGACCGTGCGTTCGGCTTCGGGATCATCGGCGGCGTCGCCGGGGCGGCCATCGCGGTCGGGCCGGTGATCGGCGGCTGGGTGACCACGAACTTCTCGTGGCGCTACGTCTTCGTCGGCGAGGTCGTCGTCGTCATCTTCATCCTGATCGTGCGCAACCGGATGAAGGCGGCGCCGCGGCCCGAGAACCCGCCGAAGCTCGATGTCGTCGGCGCGGCCCTGTCGGCTGCAGGTCTCGGTCTGATCGTGTTCGGGATCCTGCGCAGCAGTTCATGGGGTTGGATTCACCCGATCGACGCGCCCGAGATCGGGGGCAAGGAGATCACCCCCTTCGGCTACTCGGTCGTGCCGCTGCTGATCCTCGGCGGGTTCTTCCTGATCTGGTTCTTCAGCCTCTGGGAAAGTCACCGCGATCGCCTCCACAAGGACACGCTGCTCGACCGGCGACTGCTCAAGATCTCGCCGCTTCGAGCCGGCCTGGCGACGCTGATGTCGCAGCAACTCGTGCTGATGGGGACCTTCTTCGTGCTTCCTGTCTACCTGCAGGTCGTGCTCGGGTTCGATGCGTTCGAGACCGGCAAACGCCTGCTGCCGATGTCGGTGACGATGCTGATCGCGGCGCTCAGCGGCCCGAAGCTCTCCGCCCGGCTCGCCCCCAGGCTCATCGTCCGCGTCGGGCTGCTCGCGATGGTGGTCGCCGCGGTGATCATGGTCGACACGATCGACGTGAATCTGAACGCGCTCGCGTTCAAGCTCTCACTCGCCCTGTTCGGCGTCGGCGCAGGCTTGTTGATGTCGCAGCTCGGCAACGTGATCATCTCCGCTGCACCTCCAGAGCAGACGAACGAGGCCGGGGGCCTGCAGGGCACAGCGCAGAACCTCGGGTCCTCGCTCGGCACTGCCCTGATCGGCTCGATCCTGCTCGCAGGGCTGCTCACGGGCTTCACGAACAGCGTCGCCAACGACCAGAGCCTGTCGCCCCGCGTGCGCTCGGAAATCCAGGCGGCGACCCAGCAGGGGATCGAGATCGTCACGACGGAGCAAGCGAACCAAGCCGCGCTGGCCGCGGGCCTGAGCCGCCGCGACGCAGAGACCGTGACGGCTCACTACGCAGACGCACAGGTCAAGGCACTGAAGGACGCGATGCTCGGAGTGGCGCTGCTGGCGCTTCTGTCCGTGATGTTCACGCAGGGTTTGCCGAAGAAGCCGTCGGCGGAGGGGGCAGCACCACCGGACCCCGCGTGACGTCTCGTCAGACGGAAAGGCTGACGGGCGAGACGGCGATCCAGACGGCAGTGCCCAGAAAGACGGCACAACCGACGGAGAGCATCACGATGCGAAGCCGCGGCGTCACGAGCTTCGTACTCATGCCGGCGAAGAACAACGCCGACGCGAACAGGACCACACAGAGCACGTAGTTGGTCGAGCGCTGGATGTCCCGCAGCGCCGCGAGGGCCGAGGCCTCCGCTTTCGCGTTCAGGTCGTCGGCCTCGGCGCGCGCCGCGAGCCGATACTGCGGCATCGCGAACGGCGTCAGAGGAGCGTTGGCATTCTGGAGCGGTTTGGTCGCGATCCACGCAACGACGGCGGGCTTGAACTCCTTGCGAAACCGTCTGGCGTAGAAGTCCCGGAGCTGCGTCTGATGCTGGGCGTAGGCATTCACCCATTGGGTGAAGGTGGCGACGTCGATCTCCGTCTGCGTGTTCGCCAGGCCCGACGCCTTGACCGACTCGATCCGCGCGGCGTTGGCCCGTGCTCCTGCCTTCGCCTGCTCGCCGTTCCAGCGAGTCGCTTGGTAGCCGCTCCACGCGGTCGCCACCGTCGCGAGCGAGAGGAGCACCGTCGCCAGCAACTCGACGCGGTCACGACCCGCACCGGGCGCGCTCAGGACGGCACCGGCTTTCCGACCACGTCGCACGGGTATTGCACCTTGACGCCGACTGCGCCGAGCGCCTCGTCGACCATCCGCAGCGAACGCTGCATCGCAACGGGCTTGAGCCCGCCGACGCCGCCGCTGAACGGATTGTCGAGCGCCTGGAGCAAGAGCAACAACGCAACCATCACCGAGACGACGGAGCCCATCAACACGCTCTGCGTGACCGCCCGTTCGCCGCTGTCGGCGAAGAAGAGCATGAACACGAAGATGACGGTTGAAATGAAGAAGAGCGCGATCCAGAGCGTGGTGGGGATCACCCCCACGGCGCCGTGGATGCGATCGCGGCGCGCCTCCTCTCGCGCCGAGGTCTGGTCGAGCCACTTGCTGTAGGCGGCCTGCTGTGCCGCGGTATGCGGTTGCACGCCCCGGAATGTGCGGAACAGCGCGACACCCCACGGATTGATCGCGTCTCCCTGCGTGCCTGCGCGCATCTGATTCCATTCGCCGTTGACCACCGAGCGCGCGTAGCAGACCAGCTCGCCGGTCAGCCGGCCCGAGGTCGGCTGGGCGAAGAACTGCGCATCCTCGACCTGCTGCACCAGTACAAGGGCTTCCTGCTCTGCTCCGCTGCGGGATTGGTCGTAACTCGTGAACGCCAGAAAGACGATGAAGCCGAGCAGCACCGAGAATCCGGTCGCCAGAACGCCGAAGACCCCTGCTGCGCGGTCTCCGTCGGCGAAACGGCTGCCCTCGGGTGCAGTCCGGCGTACGACGAGCATCACCGCGATCGCCACGGCGGTCACGGCGACGACGATCAGGGCTGCCCAGACGACGTTCACCGCGCGAGCCTATCGCTGGCCAACCGGCAAATCCGCTTGTAGGCTCTCAATCCGCGAACGTACTCGAAGCCCCTCAAGAAGGAGATTTCATGATCGCAGCTAGTTATCCGTTCCTCGACGTGCTCTGGACCATGGTGATCTTCTTCATCTGGATCCTCTGGTTCTCGCTGCTGTTCAACATCTGGGCCGACATCTTCCGCCGTCATGACATCTCCGGATTCGGGAAGACCGGTTGGTTGATCTTCACACTCGTGCTGCCGTTCTTGGGCGTGTTCATCTACCTGATCACCCAGAACGACGGCATGACCGAGCGGAACCTGGAGCGCGCTCGGGGCCAGCAGCAGCAGTTCGAAGAGCACGTGCGGGCAGCGGCTGGAGAC
>DASYPH010000087.1:0-16377 GCA_036006925.1 Gaiellaceae bacterium | reverse complement strand
TGCGCCGGGCGGGGCACGATGCCCCGCCCGGCGCCACTGGGCTTGCTTTACGCGCCGGCCTTGCCGCCGGGGCAGATCCGGGTGAACGAGAGGAGGTTGTCCGGGTAGGTGCTGAAGATCGGGTCGCCGTAGAAGTTCTTCGGCGAGTTGAAGCAGTGGAAGTACTTCGTGCTGTACGTCGACCACCGTGGCCCGACGAACAGGGGCACGATCGGCATGTTGTTGAGGAAGATCTTCTCGAGCTGCGTCGCGATCGTCTGCTGCTGCTTGGGATCGAGAGTGACCTTCCACTTGTTGAGGAGTGACGTCGCCTGAGCGTCGGACGTGTGCGACCAGTTCCCTGTCGCCGAGGCGTCCTGGCCGGACGGGATCACCGAGTTCGCCGACAGGTTCGCGTTGAAGTAGCCGTACGGCGAGGCCTGCGAGCCGTTCTGCCAGAGCAGGGTCGGGTTCTTCGTTGCGAACGCGTTCGGGAACCAGGAGTTCCAATCCGGCTCGAGCTTCACGTTCGAGTCGATGCCGATGCTCTGCAGGTTCTTCGTGATGATCTGGTTGGACGCGACCCAGTCAGACCAGCCCGAGATCACGTGGATGTTGAGCGAGACCGGGTTGCCCTTCGGGTCGATCAGATTGTTGCCCTTGTAGGTGAAGCCGTTGTCCGTCAGCAGCTTCTTCGCCGCCGTCGGGCTGTAGGTCGAGAGCGCCTTCGCCTGTGCCTTCACGGCCGGGTCGGTGACCCACTGCGGGAATAGGCCGTTCAGGCCGATCGCGTCGGCCGGCGGTGCGTAGCCGTACTCACCCAGCTTCGAAACCGTATTGCGGTCGATCGCCAGCGACAGTGCGTGGCGGAAAGCGACCAGGCTGTACGGGTACTGCGTGTTGTCGAAGACGAGCGAGACGGGGTAGGCGGTTGTCGCGTAGAACGAATGGAAGTGCGCCTTGTCCTTCGCCTCGTACGCCTGTGCGACGTTCGGGACGAAGTTGTGCGACCAGTCGGCCTGCCCACTCTGGATCAGGGCGAGCGAGGCATCGTTCGAGGCTGCCTGCACGTATTCGAGGCAGCTGATCAGCGGCTTGCCGGCCTGCCAGTAGTGCGGGTTCTTGCCCAGGACGAAGTCCTGCGACGTGAACCGTACGAGCCTGGTGAACGGGCCCGAGCCAACCGGGTCCGGGTTGGTGAACGTCGCGGGGTCCGCGACCTTCGACCAGATGTGGCGTGGGATCACGTACTGCGCGTTGAGCGTCGCCGCGATGAACTGCGAGTCGGGCGTCTTCAGGTTGATGATGACCTGGTACGCGCCGTGCGCCTTCACGGATGCGATGTTCGTGTCCGGCCTGGTCAGGCCGACGATGTCCATCACCTTGTTCTGCTTGCCGGCGGTGAGGCTGTAGACGACGTCGACTGACGTCAACGCCTTCCCGTCGGACCACTTGACGCCCTTGGCGAGATTCAGCGTGAGCGTCTTGTTACCGTTCGACCACTTCCAGGTGCGGGCGAGCCACGGCAGCGTCGGCTTCCCGCCTTCGGGCGAGACGGTCAGACCTTCGTAGACCGCTCCACGCACGAACTGGCCGCTCGGGAGGCCCGTGGCCGTGAACGGATTGAAGTTCTTGGTGAATGCGGGGTCGCCCGATCCGACCATCACCAGGCACGAATGCGCCTTGGCGTTCGTCGTGAGCGGCGCCGCGGTCTGCGACCCCGAGTCGGACTTGGCTGCCGCGAGCGCGACGATCACGAGCGCGGCGACAATGGAAAGTGCACCGATGCCGAGTACGGCGACGCCGCTACGGCGGGCAGTGCGGGAGTGACGTGACATTGCCTTCCTTTCCTGCCCCGGAGGGCGCATGGTGCGAAGCGAAGGGTTGTTCCGGAAGAAGCGAAGGGTTGTTCCGGAAATTACCGGTAACGGTTAACACGTTTCGCCCACCGCTGTCAAGCCGCACCGTCCGATCTCGGCTCCCAGATTGTCGAAACCTTGCCGGGAATTGCCGGAAACGCTTCCGGATGATTGAATGGAAGCTGATGGCCCAGAGAGACGTCCGCCCCGACCAGCCTTTCCGCGCCACGATCCGCGACATCGCGGATCTGGCCGGCGTCTCGATCGCGACGGTCTCGCGTGTGCTCAACGACCGGCCCGACGTGGCGCGCGAGACGCGCGAGACCGTGCTCCAGGTCGTCCGCGAGCAGGGCTTCTCGACGAACCGCGGCGCCCGCGGGCTCTCGAGCGGCCGCACGGGCATGATCGGCCTGACGCTGCCCCTCGTCGCGGACGCCTACTTCGGGCCGATGCTGAGCGGCGCCGCCGAGGCGCTCTACGAGAGCGATATGCGCATCGTCCTCGCCCCGACGTTGCACGAGCACGATCGCGAGGTGTCGCTCCTCGAGCGCCTGATGCGCGGCACGACCGACGGGGCGATCTTGATGCTGCCGGAGGAATCCGCCGAGGAGCTGCTGACGCTCCAGCGGCAAGGGTTCCCGTTCGTCGTGGTCGATCCGCGGGAGCCGCCGCCCGAGGGCATCGCGTGCGTTGCCGCGATGCACGCCTCGGGTGCGAAGCAGGCGACCGAGCACCTCCTGGCACTCGGTCACCGGCGCATCGGGGCGATCGCCGGCATGCAGGGCTGGTATGCGACCGAGGAGCGCCTCGCCGGCTTCCGGGCTGCGCTGTCCGCCGCCGGGATCCTGCTCGACCCGGAGCTGGTCGTCTACTCCGACTGGCGGATCCCACGCGGCACGGCGGCGGCGCGAGAGCTGCTGTCGCTCCCCGACCCGCCGACGGCGATCTTCGGCTTCAACGACAACGTCGCGATCGGCGCGCTGCACGCCGCGCGGGAGCGAGGACTTTCGGTGCCTGATGATCTGTCGGTGGTCGGCTTCGACGACACCGAGCAGGCGGTGATCGTCAGCCCGCGGCTGACATCGGTTCGCCAGCCGCTCGCCGAGCTCGGGCGCATGGGCGTCTCCTTGCTCATTCGTCTGATCGACGGACAGCGGGTCGATGCACTGCGGGTCGAGCTGGCGACTCAACTGGTAGTCCGCGAGTCGACGGCGCCTCTTCGGAGCTGAGCCGGTGCGGGTCGCGGTTGCGATCACGCTCGTGCTGATCGGTTTTGCCGCGAGCGCGGCGCTCGGCCTCGGCAGGTCCGCACCGAGCGAATACGTGGTCTCGAAGCTCGTCGCCGACGTGCCGGCACATGCGCGGAACGTCGACGCCGCACTGGTCAACGCGTGGGGGCTCGCGGCGAGCCCGACCGGCCCCTGGTGGACGTCGAACGAGGCGCGAGGGTCGAGCACGTTGTACTCGGGCGCGGGACGCAAGCAGCTGCTGACGGTCACCGTCGACGGCGGTCCCACGGGCGTCGCCTACTACGGCGGCAAGGGCTTCCGGGTCGCCGCAGGGAACACTTCCGATCCCGCTCGCTTCATCTACGCGTGCGAGGACGGGAAGCTGCGGGCGTGGACGCCGACGGTCCCGGCAGGCTGGTCGACGCGCACCGAGGTCGTGGTCGACGAGGGCGGCGAGGCGGCGGTGTTCCGCGGTGTCGCGGTCGCAGGCGGCCGCGTCTTCGCAACGGACTTTCACAACGCTCGGGTCGACGTCTACGACAGCGCCTGGCGGCGGATCCGTCACGCGCACGCATTCGAGGACAAGCAGATCCCGTCGTGGTACGCACCGTTCGGCGTGCAGGCGATCGACGGCCACCTGTTCGTGACGTACGTCTGGCGTGCGCCGGTCGACGGCAACGATGCGCCGACGGGCGGCTACGTCGACGAGTACGACCTCGACGGTCGGCTCGTCGCCAGGGTCGCGAGCATGGACGCGCTGAACGCTCCGTGGGGCTTGGCGCTTGCGCCGAAGGACTTCGGCCGATTCGGCGGCGACGTGCTGGTGGGCAACTTCGGCGACGGACGCATCAACGCCTATCGCAGAACCGGCGAGGGCTGGGCGCGCGACGGAGTGCTGAGCAGCGCCGGCTCGAAGCCGATCGTCGTCAACGGCCTCTGGGGTATCGGGTTCGGCAACGGCGGCGCCGCCGGGGCTCGCGACACGCTCTTCTTCGCGTCCGGTCCGCACGACTGGCGCGGCGCAACCGAGGTCCGCGTGCACGGACTGCTGGGATCGATCAGCGCGCGCTGATGTACTCGGTCAGGTAGCGGAGCCTGAAGCTCTGCTCCTGCGACTGCACACGCACGAGATCGCCGATCGACAGCATGCCGACGAGCCGGTCGCCGTCGATCACCGGCGCGTGGCGGATGCGCCGGTCGGTCATCAGCGCCATCGCTTCCTCGACCGTCGTCTCCGGTCCGACGACGATCACCGGTGACGTCATCACGTCACGAACGAGCGTTTCGCGGGAGGTGCGTCCCTCGACCGCGATCCGCCTCAGGTAGTCACGCTCCGTGAAGATGCCCTCGATCCGGTCGGCGTTGGCTCCGGTGACCAGGATCGCGCCGACGTTGGCATCGACCATCGCCTTCACCGCCTCGAAGACCGTCTCGTCGCCGCCGATCCGGATCACCTCGCCACCCTTGTCGGCGAGGATCTTCGCGACGTCAGCCATGGGCTCGACTGTCGCCAATCGGAGGGCCGCTGTCAAGGCTGGAAGGATGGACGAAGGGGACGTTTTCGGGACGCCAGCCGGCCGCGAGCACGGCGACGAGCGAGGGCGGCGTGATCAGGACCGTGGCGACCGGGCGCCGTCTTTGCCGCTCGGCGTAACCCGCGGGCGTCCACCGGAGCAGCTGTCCGCCGGCGACGACCCACGGGTCGCCGCCCTGCATGACGAATGCGCCGTCGGGCAGCTCGCCGAGCCGGGCCGTCGTGTGGAGCTGGGTGCGCGTCCCGGGCGCGACGCGTTCTGCGTGCAGCTGGGCGTCGATCTCGTCGGCACCGCGCGCCACCGGGTGGATCTCGTTCCATGTGGCGCAGAAGCGGACGTAGTCCTCACGGCGGCAGAGCGCGCACGGACGGTGACCCGCGGCGAGCGCTGTCGCCTCGTCGAGGAAGAAGAGCTCCGTGAACCGCCCTGGCTGCAGGAGGGGCTTCCGGAGCCAGCCCCGGAACTCGAGCCGGCAGGCGATCCAGCGCTTGCCGTTGTAGCGGCGGCGGATCTGGCCGGCGGCGTCGTGCAGGCAGCCGCGGTTACCGTAGACGAGCCCGCGCGCCGGGTCGGCGATCAACTCGGAGAACGGCGTCACCCGGTTGCGGAGGGTCAACCCGCTACCGCACGCGGAACGTGCTGCCGCCGAGCAGGTGCCCGTAGCGCGCCGCGGCGCGAGAGCCGTGACCGGGCCAGACATACCACTTGTACGTCCCCGGCGTCAGCTTCTCGTGATGCCCGGAGAACATCCAGGCCCGCGGGAGCCGGAACCGCGCGGTCACCGGCCAGGCGGTCAGCACCTTGTGGCCGTTCCGGAACAGCTGCACGTTGTAGTAGCTCGCCCCCGGTGACGCCAACCAGGTGAGGGCGGCGCCGGCCCGCAAGACCGTGCCCGGCGCGGGCGTCATCGTCGGCTGTCGCAGCGACGTCGCGATCTTGACCCGGGCGTCGTTGCCGGCGGCATCCGTGCTCGCCACCGTGTAGTGGTAGACGATGCCCCGCTTGACGCTCGTGTCTCGGTAACTGAGCGCGGGGCCGCGATAGACGACACTCACCTTCTCGTGGCCACGTCCCGGCGCACGCAGCACCGTCGAGGTCGTGCCGCCCGAGCGCTGCCACTTGACGGTGACTTCGCCGTCGGCGACCGAGGTGGCGACGTCACTGATCTGGGGCGGCGTCGAGTCGTACTTCAGCGGGAAGCCGACCGAGCCCTGGTTGCCGGCCTGGTCGGTACAGGCGCCGTTGATCACACCCGCCGCCGTGTCCGGGCCGGCGTAGCGCACCTTGCCCGTGCACGCGTCGATGCCCGACGTCGCGTCCGTGCCCGAGAACGTGACCGAGACCGGGTGGTTGTACCAGCCTGCTTTCGTCGCAGCTCGCCCCGGCGCTGCGGTGACAGTCGGCGGTGTCGCGTCGTACTTGA
Source organism: Gaiellaceae bacterium (assembly GCA_036006925.1). Classification (GTDB taxonomy): domain Bacteria; phylum Actinomycetota; class Thermoleophilia; order Gaiellales; family Gaiellaceae; genus PALSA-600. The sequence continues at coordinate 10,352 of DASYPH010000087.1, read as the reverse complement.
GAGCGAACGACGACGAACTGACGTTGCCGGCCTTGTCGCGACACGTGCCGCTCGCGCTACCCGAGTCCGTATCCGGACCCGAGTACGTCGCTGAGCTGCAGGACGCCAGCCCGGAGCCGCCGTCGGTGCCTTGGAACGTGACGGTCATGGGGTGCGTGTACCAACCGTTCTTGTCAGGAGCCCGATCGACGGACACCCCCGTCACGCTTGGCGCTTGCGCGTCGATGTTGAATTGGAGTGGACCCAATGGCTGACCGCTGTCGGTGCATTGGAACGTGTCGCTGCTCTGGTTGAACGTGATCACCGCGCTGGTGGGGCAGGTTCCTGAGCCGCTCGACGTGATCTGCACCTTGACTGCTGACCGGTACCAACCGTTGTCGCCACTGACGCCACTGACGATCGTCCAACTGGCGCCGCTGGCTCCCGCGCTCGGAACGACCAGGAGCGCACACGCGAGCGCGAGCGCGGCGGCCAGCCTCACGATCGCCCTCGCGCGGTCAGCGTGAGCATCGTTCCCGTCCCCGCTGCCGCGGCAGCGGCGAGCAGCGCGGCGGCGGCGAGGACGAGCTTCGAGTCATCGCGTGGCAGCGTGGGGATCGCGCCGAGACCCGGGTGAAGATCGATGAACGATGGCGCCACGTCGACGATCGGGATCGAATGCGCCCGATGCTTGACGGGGGCCGGCCGGTGCTTGTGCGGCTTCGGCCGAGGCGTGGTGACCGGCGCCCGGACGACCACCGTGCGGCGCGGGGCGACGGACACGCTCGGAGTCACCGTCAGTGGCGTGCGGACGGTGTGTGTGACGACCTGCTTGGTCGGAACAGGATCCGGAGCCAGCGCCGCGGCGGCCGGCGGCAAGTCGGGCGTCGGCGTCGCTGCGTTTGCCGCTGCGGGCGCAAGGAGTCCCGCAACCGCGATCAGCGGCAGTAGGCGCCGCAGGTGCACGCTCACCGGATCAGGGTCGCTCAGCGCGACCTCCCCCCTCGATGGTCTCTGCCCTTGCCTCGTCAGCGTAATACCCGTGCCCTTCCCTGGCAACGGCGGGAGAGGCGGCCGGCCGACCGCCCCTCCCGCTGTCTGATCGAGTTACGCCGCCTGGCTCACACCCTGAGCCGAGCGGTTGCCGTTCACGGCGTCGCCGCGCGAGCCGTCCCAGTTCGACTGGGCCAGCTGACCGGCGGTGCCGGGGCTCCAGACGGAGGTGCCACCCGCATCGTTGGATGGACGCACCTGGGCAGCGGCCGAGAACGCCGGCGCAAGCTGCGCCGTGCCCGCCCACTGACCTGCCACCTGGATCGGAAGCTGCGCACAGCCACACGACTTGCCGGAGATGCTCTGACGCCCGTCCTGGCGCGTCGAGGCACCGTTGCCGGCTGCCGCCGAGGAAGCTGCGCTGTTCGACTGAGTCACAGAACCGCTGCCGCCCGGGCTCCAGACCCGAACGGGCGAGGCGGTGTTCGACGGATCGAACTGCGCTGCCAGGGAGGCTGCGAGGGCGTCCTGCGCCGTCTCTGCCTGCTGGCCGAGCACCTGGATCCCCGAACCGGACTCACTTTGGGTGCCGTTCTGCGTCGTCGCCGCGAGGTTGCCGGCGATCGCCGAGGAATCGGCGTTGTTGGACTGATCGACGCTGCCGTCCGAGCCCGGGCTCCAGACCCGAACCGGCGAGGCGTCGTTGCCCGACGAGCCACCGCACCCGCAGCGCGAGTGGTCGTCGCCGAAGAGCTGCAGTGCGGCCGATAGTGCGGCCGACGACTGCTCGGTCTCGCTCTTCTGGCCGGCCACCTGAATGCCGAGCCCGTCACCACAGCGGCAGGACTCGCCGCCCTGGTACTGGTTGGCGTTCTGCGTCGTTGCTGCGCCGTTGCCGGCAAACGCCGACGAATCGGCGTTGTTCGACTGGTGGACGCTGCCGTCCGAGCCCGGACTCAGCACCCGGACCGGCGAGTCGACATTCGACGGATCGGCCTGGATCGCCGCTGATGCTGCCAGGGCGCCCTGCTCGGTCCCCGCCTGCTGATTCGCCTGCTGGATGGCATCGCCGCCGCAGCCGCAACCGCCTGCCTGCGACTGTGACGCGTTCTGCGTCGTCGCAGCAAGGTTGCCGGCGTCGGCCGACGAGGCAGCGTTGTTCGACTGCGACACCGAGCCACCGTCACCGGGGCTGAGCACGCGGACCGAGACGTTCGTGTTCGACGGATCGATCTGCTTCGCGGCCGAGAGTGCGGCTGCCGTTTGATCCGTCGACGCCGACTGGTCGGACGTCTGGATCGGCGTCGAGCCGTCGCAGCCGCAGGACGACCCGGTCTGGCTCTGCGAGCCCGACTGCGTCGTCGACGCGGCGTTGCCGGCGTCGGCACGTGAAGCGGCGTTGTTCGACTGCGTCACAGAGCCGTCGTTGCCGGGGCTGAGAACCCGGATCGCGACGTTCTTGTTCGACGGGTCGTACTGCGACGCGGCTGAAAGCGCCGCGGCGACCTGATCCGTTCCCGCAGCTTGCTGCGAGGACTGGATGCCGCTTCCGCCTGCGGCCTGATTGGCCGACTGGCTGGTCGAGCCCAGGTTGCCCGCGGCGGCAGACGAGGCGGCGTTGTTCGACTGCGAGACCGCGCCGTCGTTGCCGGGGCTGAGCACCCGGATCGAGATGTTCTTGTTGCTTGGGTCGACCTGTGTCGCGCTCGAGGCTGCAGTTGCCTGTTGCGACGTTCCCGCCGACTGGCCGGAGACCTGGATCGGTCCCGGGTCGGCGGCAGCCGCAGCAGCTGCTGCCAGGCACGCGGCCATGGCGACCACGAGCGCGTAGATGAATGAACGCATTGCTCCTCCTGAGCAGAGTTTGGGGCTGCGGCAACGCCGCAGCCTGGTTGCTCTGGTGCCTGGAGGAACGTCACCCAGGCGGATCCGGCTGCGCGCTTCCCGGCAACGAGCGCACGGTCTGGAGTCCGGGCGCGAGGTAGCCGAGGAGGACAAGGATCAACGCGCCGAGCGCACCTGCGCCGGCGGCGAATGTCGTGAACGCGCCCGTGTCGTGCGTCTCCGTCGGTGCGGGAGCAAACGACACCGGGGCGGGTGTCCGGGGCGGGCCGTGTGGGAACGGCACGGGCGCGCGCGCGCCTGCGACAGGCTGCCGGCGTGCGACGTGACGCGTGGCCCGCAGTGGGCTCGAGCTGACGCGAACCGCCCTCCCGATGGCGACTGCGGGCGCGGCCGTCGTCGCCGGCCGGAAGAGAGCCCGGACGCGGAGCGTGGCGTGCGTCGGTGACGCTGCGCCCGAGTCGGCGGCGAAGTCGGGAGCGCCGTGCCGGGGCGCGTCGTCTGCGCCGAGGACGATGGGCGGCAGGAACGGCGCAAGCACCGATACCGCCGGTGATACCGGTGCGATCGGCGGTATCGGTGCAGCGGGCTGCGGCATGACGGGCTGCGGCATGACGGGCTGCGGCATGAGGGGCTGCGGCATGACGACGGGCTGCGGCAGCATGGGCTGCGGCGGTGCGGACGGCGGCATGACGGACTGCGGCAGCGCAGGCGGCGGCACAGCAGGCTGCTGCGGCACAGCCTCGGGAAGAACCTGCGCCGCCGCCTGCGCCGCCGTCGCGACATCGGTCGCGATCGAACTTGCGTCAGTGCCGGTGGTCTGCGTCACGCCGGCCGAGTCGCCGGGGCTGCCCACGCGGACGGAGATCGCGATGTTGCAGCCGACGCAGACGGTCGTGCCCGTCGCCGACACCGTAGGTGGCGGCGCGTCCGGGCAGTTCCAATGCCAGTTCCAGATGATCGTGACGGCGCCCGCGGTCGGGTCGGGCGTCGGCGGGGAATCGGGTGTGCTCGCCTCGCCGTCACAGTTCCAGTACCAGTTCCAGATCAAAGTCTGAGCGGGAGAATCCACCGCGGGTGTCGGTGAGGTGTTGGTAATACCATTTGAATTATCACTCGTGGTATTACCGCTCTGCGGGACGGTCGTCGGAGGGTCGCTCGGGGGGTTGGTCGCGGGGTTGCTGCCGGGCTTGCTCGAGGCTGGCTGCGGGTCCCCCGCGGGCGCCGGCTGTGGCGCGGGATCGGCCGTGGGTGTGTCGGCCGTCGGTGCGTCCGCTGGTACCGCCGGTGGTATCGGGTCGGAAACGACTGGTACTACGCCGTTTCCGGACGGATCGGAGGCTGTCGGCACCGCATCTGTCGCTGCGGCGACAATCGCGGCTGGATCGGGCAGCTGCGGCGTGCCGTCGTCCGCCCGGGCCGCCTGCCCGGTCGCTCCGGCGAACGCGGCCGCAAGCGTGGCAACACAGGCAGTACGACGGACGCAGCAGCTGTACTTCATCTCTCCCGACGATGTACATACCCATCTAGCGTGTTCGCGATACGTGATTTCGCAAAATGTGGCTAGTAATGCCGACAGGAAACGCGTAGCATGCGGCGATGCTCGTCGAACGGGAGACGACGGAGCTGGAGCGCAGCCTGCTGGTCGAGCGCTACCTACCGCTTGCGCGCGGCGTCGCCCGTCGCTTTGCCTCGACCGCCGAGCGCCAGGACGACCTGTTGCAGGTGGCGGCGCTTGCCCTGGTGCAGGCGGTCGACCGGCGGGACCCGTCGCGCTCGGCCGAGTTCGGTACCTACGTGCTCCGCTGTGTGGAAGGGGCAGTGCGGCGGCATCTGCGCGATCGCAGCTCGCCGGTGCGTGTCCCGCGTTCGCTGCAGGGGGAATCCGCCAGGGCGCAACTTCCAGCCTCGGTGCGCCTGGTCGCCGATTCGGCCAGGCGACCGCTGGAGCTCGTCGACGACGTCGCGCCCGACCGTTCGGCGCCCGTCGAGGAGCAGTGCCTCGACCGGGTCCTGGTCGCCCGCGCGGCTCGCGCGCTCGACGCGCGCGAACGGCGAATCGTGCTCGAGCGGTTCTTCCTCGAGCGCACCCAGGCCGAGGTCGCGGCCTCGCTCGGGCTCTCACAGGCGCACGTCTCGCGCCTGCTTGCCGGCGCGCTCGTCAAAATGCGCCGGCGCGTTGGCCGGGACGACGCATTGTCCCCTGCGGAACGAACCGCTACGCTCGGCGGGGATGCGCTCGAACGCCCAGCGAGCCCAGGAGCCTGAACCTTCACACAGCGGCCGGTTGCTGCTGCGCATGCCGAAAACGCTGCACGCCGAGTTGGCCTCTCGATCCGACGCCGAAGGCGTCAGCCTCAACCAGTTCATCGTCTCGGCGCTCGCGCGCGCGGTGTCCGCTGACACACCCGAGGGCGGCGGGCCTGCCGCGGCTCCGGAGCGCGAGCGTTCGCTGCGCATCGCACTGATCGTCAATGCGGTCGTCGTCGCGATCGCGGCAGCGACGGCGATCGCGCTGCTCATCTACGCGTTTCGTTAGGCGGCCGAGACCGGCGCCGCGCTGAGGGCGTCTTCGCAACCCAGCCAGCCAGGTAGCGGCTCGGGCAGGCAGGCTTCGAGCTCGGCGGCCTCCGCGTCCCGACCGGTGGTCCGCAGGAACCGCGTCAAGGCAACCCGGGCGGCGACTTCGAGCAGCTTGTAGTCCGTGTCCGCCAGCAGTGCGAGGGACTCGCGCAGCAGCTGTTCCGCCTCGAGCTCGCGTCCCTGGGCGGCCCGCACCCGGCCGAGCGTCGTCTTCGTCGAGGCGCGCGACGTCAGGTCGTGGGGGCTGACGAGCGCGTGCGCAGCCTGCGCGTGCCGGTCGGCTTCCTCGATCTGCCCCGCTTCGAGTAGCGCCTCTGCAAGGGCGCGCTGCGCCTCGCACAGGTGGCCGTGATCCTCGTTGGCCGCAAAGACGCGGACGGCTTCGCGGAAAGCCCGTTCGGCGCTCGGTGCGTCACCCTCGACGAGGTCGATCCAGCCGATGATCAACCCGGACCAGGCGGCGTCACCGGACGCGCCGGCGTCGAGGTACAGCTGTCTGGCGCCGTCGAGCTCGGTGCGCGCCTCGGCCAGCCGGCCTTGGATGCGCCGTAGCGATCCCAGGGCTTGCCGCGCGCGCGCCTGCTCCAGCACGCTTTCAGCGGGATGCTCGAGCGTGGCGGCGAGCGCCGCCTCGGCGGCGTCGAGCTCGAGCCTGAGCTCGAGCAGCCACTGCAGGGTCGTCATGCCGCGCACCCAGAGGTCGCGCCGCTCTCCGGCGTCCGCGAGGGCGATCGCCTCGCGCGTGTAGGTCTCGGCCTGGCGCAGGTCACCTGGCCACCAGGCCGCCGCGGCGAGCGTGCGCAGCGCGTCGGTCCGCGCGTCGATCTCGTGCTCGGGCAGGAGAGTCAACCCTTCCCCGGCCAGCCGCGCCGCCGCCGCGGGGTCACCGTCGCGCGACATCGCGACCTCGGCGAGTGCGGTCAGGGCCCGGCCCTCGAGCGCTCCGTCGCCGGTCGCCTGCGCCTCCGCGCGCACCTGCTCCATCTCGGCGGCGACAGTGGCGATCTCGTTCAGGCCGCGGGCGGCGTCGGCAGCGAGATACCGGCGCTCGGGGCTCGGTTCGAGCTCCAGCGCCCGTCGGAACAGCCGCCTGGCATTGGCGAACGAGTCCCGGCGGCCGGCGAACACGCCGGCCTGCTCGAGCGCTCCGGCAGCCCGGGCCGCGAGCTCTGGCGGCACGGCGCCGTCGAGTTCGGCGACGAGCGCTGCGGCCCGGTCGAGGTGGTAGGCGCGAACCTCCACGAGGTCGTCCGCGACGCGTTCCTCGATCCACTCCGCGAAGCGCCCGTGGTTCTCGGCCCGCTCGGCCTTGGTCATGCCCGCGTACGCGACATCCCGGATCAGCACGTGAGAAAACTGGTAGGCGTGGTCACCCGGAATCGCGGAGCGCTCTACCTCGCCGATGAAGTCACGGTCGAGCAGCACCTCGAAGAGCGCGTCGGTCGCAAGCTCGGGCGCGAGCCGCTCGAGCGCACCCCGCCAGAAGATACGACCGATCACGGCGGCATGCTGCAGCAGCCGCTTCTGGTGTGGTGGCAGCAGGTCGATGCGCGCGCCGATCAGGGCCTGAACGCTGTCGGGGATGCCGTTCGGAACGCCGTCGCCGTCCGCCTCGAGCAGCATGCGAGCCGTTTCCTCGAGGAACAGCGGGTTGCCCTCCGCCCGCTCGAGCATCAACGCCCGCTGGGCGGGCGCCTGGTCGCTCGGCAGCAGCTCGTCCGCCAAGGCAGCGCTCTCGCGCTCGGAGAGCGGCGCGAGCTCGATCGCCGAGGCTCGCGGGTTGCCGCCGCCCCACGAGGGGCGGTCTTCGAGCAGCTCGAACCTCGTCGCGCACACGATCAGCGCCGGAACATCGCGCAGCGAGCGGGCCAGATGCTCGATCACGTCCAGCATCCGCTCGTCCGCCCACTGCACGTCCTCGAACACGAGGACGAGCGGCTGTACCTCGGCCAGCTGCTCGGCCCAGCGCAGGGCGGCCCAGCCCGTTTCGGTACCAGCCGTGATGTCCTCGGCGGCGCCGAGCACCCCGAGCGCGACGCCGAGGAGGTCGGCGACCGCCTCGCTCTCGCAGGAGACGCGAAGCTTCTCGAACGCCTCCGCAGCCGGGTCGCTGTCCGTGATGCCTGCCGAGGCTTTCACCATCGAGGCGATCGGCCAGAACGCGACGCCTTCCCCGTAGGGGAGCGCGCGTCCGGTCAGCACGGTTGCCCGCTCGACGCCTGCCGTGAACTCTCCGATCACCCGCGACTTGCCCACACCCGGGTCGCCGAAGACGGTCACGAGCGTCGCGCGGCGGTCGCGCACGGTCCGGTCGTAAGAGTTGTGCAGCAGCTCGAGCTCCTGCTCGCGGCCGACGAACCGGGCCCGTGGGCGACGCTTGTGGCCGTCGAGGATGCGCATGGCACGCCACGACCACACCTGCTCGCCGGGTCGGATCTCGACCGAGCCGACATCCTCGACCTCGACCGAGTCGATCGTAAGCCGGCGGGCGCCGGGGCCAAGGGTGATCGTGCCGGGGTCGCCGGACTGCTGGAGGCGCGCCGCGACGTTCACTGCCTCGCCGGTGGCGAACGTCGAGGCGACGTCCTCGACCACGAGCTCACCGGATTCGATCCCGATCCGCACGTCGAGGTCGAGGTCGCAAACGGCACCCAGCACCGCGAACGCTGCCCGGACGGCGCGTTCGGCGTCGTCCTCGTGTGCCTGCGGTACACCGAAGGCAGCCATCACGGCATCGCCGGCGAACTTCTCGACGGTGCCTCCGTGCAGCTCGATCTGCTCGGCAACCTGCGCGAAGTAACGGGTGACGCGCCGGCGCACCACCTCCGGATCGTTGACGCCGAGCAGCGACGTCGAGTCGACGAGGTCGACGAAGAGGACGGTCGCGAGCTTGCGTTCCATCGGTTCATTTTACGAGCCGAGGTGGGGCAGCCGTAGGATCCGAGTCATGATCGTCGAGCGAGCCGAGCATCCAAGCTGGACGTCGAACGCCTACCTCGTCGCCGACGAGGACGGCGGGCACGGTGTGCTGGTCGATTCGAACGGTGTCGAGGGCCCGCTGCTCGACCGGGTCGCCGCGCGCGAGTTGACGATCACCCACGTTCTGGTCACGCACCAGCACGGTGACCACGTGGTCGATGTCGCCGGGCTCGCAAGGCGCTTCGCCGTCCCCACCGTCGGTAGCCAGGAGACAGCCGACGCCGGCATCTCGATCGACGAGATCATCGGCGACGGCGACATGGTCCACTCCGGGACGCTCGAGATCCAGGCAATCGCGACACCCGGGCACTGTCCGGGACACCTGGCGCTGCTCGTGGACGGCAGCGACTGCCTGACGGCCGATTGCCTCTTCAAGGGAACGGTCGGCGGCACCGGCGGCGGAGGCCCGACGGGCTACGCCGATCAGCACCACTCGATCATGGAGCGGCTGATGACGCTGCCGCCGGAGACCCGGATCCATCCCGGCCACACGCTGCCGACGACCGTCGGCGAGGAGTGGGAGCGAAACCCCTTCGTCCGCATCTGGCGTGGCCTCGACCCCGAAGGGGCGGAGCTATGCCGCGTGCGTGGTGAGCAGGCGACGCTGATCCTCTTCGGGCCGGACTACGACGGAACCCACAAGGCGTGGGTGCGCTACCCCGACGGCCGCGACGCGATCGTCGGCGGCAGTCAGGTCGACCGCTCCTAGTAGCGGGTCGCCAGCGCGGCGAGGTCGTCCTCGCCGACGCCTTCGCGAGCGAGGCCGAGAAACGCCGCCACGATCGTCGGGTCGAACTGTGTCCCCGACTCGGCGCGCAGGTGGGCGCGCGCGACCTCGGGCGTGACCGCAGCCGCGTAGGGGCGGTCGTTCGTCATCGCGTGGTAGCTGTCGGCGACGAAGATGATCCGCGCTTCGAGTGGGATGTCGTTGCCGGCGAGGCGGTCGGGATACCCCGCGCCGTCCCAGCGTTCGTGACAGTGGCGCACGATCGGCCGGACCGCAGCCAGCCGCTCGATAGGTTGGAGGATCCGTTCGCCGATCTGCGGATGCTGCTCGACGAGGCGACGCTCGTCGACGGTCAGGGCCGAGGCTTTGGTCAGGATCTGACTCGGGATCCCGATCTTGCCGATGTCGTGGAGGAGCGCCGCCAGCTCGAGAAGCTTCATCCTGGCCGGGTTGAGATCGAGCTCGTGGCCGATCGAGAGGGCGAGGTCCTTGACCGCCCGCGCGTGCGACGAGGTGAGCGCATCGGTCGCCTCGAGCGCGTTCGCGAGCGCCTCGACGGTCGAGACGAACGCGAGCTCGAGCCCGGCCGCCTCCTGACTCATCTCCTGGTAGAGCCGGGCGTTCTCGATCGCGACAGACGCATGCCCGGCGAGCACCTCGAGAAGCCTGACGTCGTCGTGGTCGAACTGGTCGAGGCCGAGCTTCGACACGACCACTACGCCCGTGACCTCCTGCTCGTAGATGAGCGGGACGGCGACGGCCGACTCGGCGACGTCGTCGCTTCCGGGGACCTGGACCGCGAACGTGCAACGCTCGGTGTCGGGGATCAACAGGGAGCGAGCCTCGGCCGCGGCCGTACCGGCGATGCCCTCGCCGACCTCGACGACGAGCGCCTCGAACGACTCTTCCGCGTACGCGAGCTCGCCGTAGCGGGCGATCGGCGCCAGGAGATTCCCCGTCGCGATGTAGACGCGGCAGCTGTGGTAGTCGATCAGCGTCCGGAGCTCGGAGACGATCGCCTCGCCGATCTCGTGCACGTCGTTCAGGCGGTTCAGCTTGCCGGTCAGGCTTTGCAGCATTCGCAGATGCGCGAGCGAGCGCCGCCGCCGCTCGCGCTGCACGCCAACCTCGTCGTCGCGCCGTGTCGCGTCGTACACGAGGGCTCGGTCCTTGCCGCGGGCCTTGGCGATCATCATCGCGTCGTCCGCACGCGCGACGAGCTCCCGGGCGCTGCGGGCGTGCTTCGGGG
>DASYPH010000086.1:0-1654 GCA_036006925.1 Gaiellaceae bacterium | reverse complement strand
TTGTCGTTGGTCGGCGTGCACGTCGCCTGGATCACGAAGACGTCGCCGCCGCGCACGTTCTCGGTGATCTCGACCTGCACCTCTCCGTCACTGAACCGTCCGACCTCGGCCGCTCCCAGCGGAACGTCCACCGCCTCGCTGATGGCGCGAGCCAGGGCGGGATTCGACGTCCCGGAGAAGAGCTTGATCTCGTCTTTCACGCGGCTTTCACGTTCTTCTTGCAGAGCTGGGCGGGAAGGATTCGAACCTTCGGTGCCGGATCCAAAGTCCGGTGCCTTACCAACTTGGCGACCGCCCAATACGCTGCGCTCGCCGTCCCGCGAAACGCGCGATGCTAGTTTCCGCTCGATACGAAGTCAACAGTTTACGGGGGTTCGCGCGTTTCGCATTCCTCGCGGGGATGCGTCGGTTGGACGGTTCCGCCGACGTGTGATACCCGCCCCCTCTCGCGATCGACGCGCCCGCCCCCGTGGTGAAATGGATATCACACAGGCCTCCGGAGCCTGGGGTAGAGGTTCGATTCCTCTCGGGGGCACTCGCGCGACGGTCGTCCGGCCTCATCCGCTTGATCTTCTGGGACTCTTTGGGTTAAGTCGACAAACAACCTTGACCTGGCCGGGTCCGGCTTGGCGTGAGGAGCGGCTGATGGAATTACCCAAGTGCCAGAAGTGTAAAGTGGGAATCTTGATCCCACTATCCGACTACGGCCAGGAAGGAGCGGCTGTCATCTTCAAGGCGTGGGCCTGCACCGATCCTGAGTGCGGTTTCTCCCTGCGCGTCGACAAGGGCGAAGTCAGCTACGGGAAGAAGATCGAGCACAAGCGCTGACCACTGACCGGCTCCGACCCCAACGGAGCTCTGCGGGAGGACGAAGATGCGAGTATTCGCTCTGGTGACGGCGGCAATCGTCGTGCTGGTCTCGTCGCAGGTGGCGCGCGCCGACTTCGATGACCGCCCGGGCTGGCAGCGTGCCGGCTACACCGCGTTGGCGGGCGTCGAGAACGTCGTACCCATAGTCTCGGCCGTCGCCGCACCCCGCTGCCTGCAGGGCTACATCTTGTGCAAGCTCTCGTTCGCGGGCATCAGCGTGGTCGCGGCAGCCGAGCATCTGCTCTTCACGGGCGGAAGCGACATGGCGCAGACCGACGCGATCATCCACCGCGGCTTCGCCGGCGATTGGATCCTGACTCCGCGACATGCGGCGGGCGACGCCGAGCCCCAGGTCCTGCCCGACCCGGCCCACGTCTCGAGCAGCGGCAGCGGCAACTGAGCCGCCGCACCCGACGACGGTAGAGACATGCGCGGCGGGCGGCGCCCGTCGCTTCCGGGACCGTCCTCCCGCCCCTCCTCACTCGTGATGATGACCGCGATGCGATTCCGGCATCGGCAGCAGCACGGATCTGACGGAACGGACGACGTCGCCGGTCACCGTCACGCAGCGGCGGCCGCACACCCCGACGGACCAGGCGGTCGATTCGACGACGACGTCCAGAAGGGCATCGCCCTCGTCGTCGCGCGCGAGAAGCACCCGTACGGCGGAGTCGATCAAGTCGCCGTCTGCGCCCAAGTCGCCGTCTGCGCCGACCGTCAGCCATTCGGTCCGACACCGGGTCGCGGACTGCTTCGGCTTCAGCATCTTGAAGCCATCCGTCGG
>DASYPH010000085.1:0-7936 GCA_036006925.1 Gaiellaceae bacterium | reverse complement strand
GTCTGCGGGGACTTGTGGAGCTTGAGTGTGAGGAGTCCCGCGCCGGTCGCGGCGAGGCCGATGCCTGCGATCAGGCCGATGCCTGCGTCGGGCCAGCTGAAGCTGCTGCCGGACTGAGCGATCATGGTTGCGGCGCGCGTGAACGGTGGCTCGTTCTTCGGTTCGCCGGTGATCATTGCTGCCGGTTTCGCGGTCGAGCGGGTTGCGGCCTGGGCCGCGCGGAGGTCGACCTGACGAGTGAACGGCCATTCGTTCTTCGGCTCACCGCCCGCGAAGGCGGGGCCGGCGAGGATGGCTGCGCAGCCCACGGTCATGACTGTGCTGCGGATGGTGCGGTTGGTGTGCATCGCATGCCTCCTTCGGGCATCGATCTCCTATGGCGGATTGGCGGTTCGGACGACCACCGATCGGGCTCCCACAGGCTCTCTGGCTATACTCCTAACAGGAGTAGTATATACTCCTGTGAGGACTAAATGTCAAACCGCGACGAACACCAGCTGACGACGACGAGCTATGCGATCCTCTGCCTGCTCGCGATCCAACCGTGGTCGATGTACGCGCTCGCAAAGCAGATGCGCAGGGACCTCCACTACGTCTGGCCACGGGCCGAGAGCAACATCTACGTGGAGCCGAAACGGCTGGTCGAACTCGGACTGGCACGCGCGGAAGTCGAAAGGGTCGGACGACGCCCTCGAACGATCTACTCGATCACGGCCAAGGGGCAGACGGCCCTCAAGCGCTGGCTCCAAGCCGAGAGCACACCCTCCCGCTACGAATCAGAGACGCTCCTGAAGATCCTCTACGCACACTACGGAACGAAAGCTGACCTGCTCGAAAACCTCCGCCGCTTCACCGCCGAAGCGGAGACCGCAAAGCAAACCGAACTGCGCTTCGCCGAGGAATACCTCCACGGCGACCACGCACTCCCCGAACCCCTCCACCTCTCCACACTCTTCATGCGCCTGATGCTGGAACAGGCCGAGACGCGTCTGCGATGGGCAACATGGGCACGCGGGCAAATCGAATCCTGGCCCAACCTCGCCACCGGCGACGAAGACCTCACACTCGAAATCCTTCGCTCCACACTGTCGGCAGAACAGCAAGACGACGCCACCGCACCACCGGAAACGCCGCCGGCCTAATTCGCTCAGGCGTCATTCGAGAACACTGGCGCATGGAGCCGTTCTCTCGCTCGCGTCCCGTTCCAGGGACGGACACTCATCGAAGCGCGCGTCGTGCATACGATTGGCACACCGGGTCCGATGACGTCTCGGCCCACGAGATGGAGGAGGCGCGATGCCCACCGACCCGCACCTCGACGTGTCTGAGGCCGTGCGCGTCCAGATCCTCGCGACCGAACATTGGAGCCTGCTCGCGACAAGGAACATCACATACGGTGCGATTTACAATCGGGCCAACATCTTCCTGACTGTCGTGTCGGCGGCCGTCGTTGCGTTGGCTCTTGCTGCCCAGGCGACCGAGTTCGGAGACCGTTTCTACGTGTTCGCACTCCTCGTTCTGCCGGTTGCCTTCTTCATCGGGGTGGGGACATACATCCGCCTCGTCGACGCCCGGATCGAGGACTTCTGGCTCCTGTCCGGCGGAAATCGCCTCCGCCACGCCTATCTCGAGATCGCACCCGAGTACGAGCCGTACTTCGTCACTGGCCATCACGACGATGAGAAGGCCTATCCGAGACGTACGGCCCAGGCACCGAGAACCGGCTGCTCCGCCTGATCGCCAGCACGTCCACGGTCGTCGGGGTGATCGACGCAGCTCTCGCAGGGGTCGTCGCGGGCCTCGTCGCAAAGGTCGTGGGCGCAGGATCCGAGCTCAGCCTGCTCATCGGCGTAGTGGCGACTTCAGTGGTCGTCGCGCTGCTTGTCCACGCCGACAGGCGCATCATTGAACCAGGGCGTCGCGGCCTCGAATCGCGCTTCGCCCGATCGGCAAGAACCGGATCCACGCACGCGCAGCAGGTGCCACCTCCCTCACCGCGCGCCGACGTGCCCCAGAGCGTGCGTGCCCAGATCCTCGCGACCGAGCATTGGAGCCTCCTCGCGGCAAGGGACATCACGTACCGCGCGGTCTTCAGTCGGGCCAGCATCTTCCTGACCGTCGTGTCCGCAGCCGTCGTTGCCTTGGCCCTGGTCGCTCGAGCGACCGAGTTCGGCAACGGGTTCTTGACGTTTGCACTCCTCGTTCTGCCGGTCACTCTCTTCGTCGGGTTGGCGACATACATCCGCCTCATCGAGGCCCGGATCGACGACTTCTGGCTCCTGTCCGGCATGAATCGTCTCCGTCATGCCTATCTCGAGATCGCGCCGGGGCTCGAACCGTATTTCGTGACGGGCCACCACGACGACGAACAAGGTCTGTACGAGACGTACGGCCCAAGCACGGGGAGCCGCGTCTACCGCCTGATCGGCGAGACTTCCACACTCGTTGCGATGATCGACGCCACTCTCGCAGGGGTCGTCGTGGGACTCGTCGCAAAGGCTGTGGGCGCAGCATCCGAGCTGAGTCTTTCCATTGGCGCCGTAGTAACCACACTGCTCGTCGTATTCCTCGTTAACACGAGCAGGCGGCTCATCGAACGTGGGCGTCGCTTGCTCGAACCCCGCTTCGCACGACAGGTGCGACGGCACGGGTAGCCACGCGTCGACATTTGTGAATGCCCCCGTCCATCGCGGAGTGCTTCTCATCGACGAGCTACCCGAGTTCCAAGGCTCGGTGCTCGAGTCGCTCAGGCAGCCTCTCGAGGACGGGATCGTGGCGGTTGCCCGCGTCGGCGGATCGTCCCCGCGCGCTTTCAGCTTATCGGGACGATCAACACTTCATCCCACGCCGCTGCTGGTCCCCCGAGCCCGGTGGCTGCCATCGTCTTGATGTCCGACCCGGGCGCACTGCTCGATCCGCGAAGTTGATCGCGTCGCCCCCCGCCATTTCGGAACGGCTGCGCTGGTCCGGTTGCCTGACCTAGCGCCCGGGCGGTGGACCCGGCGGCCCGAGGATGCCGTACGCCCACTTTTCCGCGATCGGCAGGAGTAGCTCCATGTCCGGTGGACTTTCGGGCGGCGGCGGCACGACGTGCTCGGGGGCGGGCTCAGCGATCTCTCTGAGGAGCTCCTCGAACTTGCCCCCGCCCGCCCAGACAAGCATCTTCCCCCCCTTTGAACCGCCGAAGAAGGTGTGAGGCACGCCCTTGGGGCCGAAGGCAAACCCACCGGCTGTCAGGGTCAGGTGCGCGTCGCCGATGTAGACCTCGCACGCGCCCTCGTGGACGAAGAACCACTCGTCCTCGTCGTGGTGGACGTGCCAAGGGGAGCCCACACCTGGTGGCGCCTCGATATCGATCACGCAGTACTGGCCAGCAGTTTCCTCGGCGCTGATCTTGATTGTTGCGAGCGCGCCGAACAGCCAGAAGTCCTCGCCTTCTTCCTCACGCAGCCCGTACCCGAGCTTCGTCCGCTCCCTCGATGTCGTCGTGGACATCAAGCCCTCCTTCGTCGATACGAGCAGCTTGTCACGTTCGTTGTCAGCCGGTCTATGTCAGCGCGTGGCGTTCGGATCGCCACCCGGTCCCCGACCCTCATGTCCACATGGCTGACCAGGCGTTATTCCGGAACGCTGGCGCAGGCGACCATCGTCGGCCGCGGCCGACGCTCTGAGGCTGCCTCTCCAATTGAACTGAAGGGCTTCTCGCGGCCGATCACCGCGTACGAGATTGTCGGTCTCAACGGAGATCTACTGCACGAGTGACGAGTCGTCAGGGGTCATTCCGAAACACTGGCGCACGCGACGCTGCGTTAGCGATCTGGCGCGAGCGGCTATGTACGAACCATCGTCCGTCCGACGAAGGAGTCAGTTGAAACCTCACATTGCAGTCATCGGCGTCGGCGTCAGAGATTTCGAACGGGTGAAGCGGTTCTACGCGGACGACCTCGGCTGGCCGATCCTGCAGGAACAGGGAGAGTGGGTCTGCTTCACCCTTGGCGATGGCTCGTCTGCGCTAACCCTCTACCCGTGGGATCAACTAGCCGCCGATGCCGGGGTGCCGGCGGTGGGAAGCGGCTTTCGCGGAATCACATTCTCCTACAACGTCCGCACGGAAGATCGTGTCGATGAAGTTCTCGCTGAAGCGAGCAATGCAGGCGCGCAGATCACGAAGCCGCCGCAACAAACGCCATGGGGAGGCTACAGCGGCTCGTTCGCGGACCCGGAAGGCAATGTCTGGGAAGTCGCAACCGGTGCCGCCCAACTCCCATCTTCGGAGTAGCCAGCGAATTCACACCGATGTCGCAACGCGGCTCAGGGTGTAATCCGCAACAGTCGCGCAGGCGAGGTGCTTCGCTGGTTATCTACGCCGTCTCGAGCTTCCGCCAGCCGCCGGCGCGGTTATTGGCGACGATCTGTTGAGGATCGCGGTCAGAGGTCGCGCCTGAATCGCCTCTCCGCGGCGGTAGGCAATCGTCCTCGCCGTCTTATTGTTCTGGCCGCCGGTGATGATCTTTTCGGGGTCAGGAACGATTGCGCCGTCGTACAGGAACAGGTTGACGTGATCCTTGGCTGCGAACAAGGCGCAGACGTTGCCGTCAAGCACAAAGTATGGCCGGTCAGTTCGCTTGATTGTCTCGCTCATCTCCGGGTCGACGCGGTGAATCAGGTCGCGAAGCCGGGCACAGATCTCTTGCTGCCACTCAGACAGTCCGGCGATATACGCGTCGCCCCGCGGATCGCGGTCGTAATTCGAGTTCGACGGCATGGCGTTAGTCCTACCCGTCTCGTCAGGGGTCATTCCGGAACACTGGCGCACGCGAGTACTGGTTCGCGAACGGCGATGCTCACCGCCAGGGGAAAGAAGTTCGAACTTCATCTCAGACCTCCTAGACAGACCTCTTTCAGTCGTCTGCCGAGCAGCTCGTCATGCCAGCACGCAAGGTTCCGTCGCGCTACGACACACGTTCGGGCCGTCTTGCTTCATCACGGGAATTTCCCTGTTTGGGACGTCGGTGTCTCCGGGTTCGGCTGGCCGCCTGTGCAGTCGGGGACGCGCAATCGCCGCTCGAGGCGTGCCGCCTGGTACTGGAGCCGATCGGGTCTGTGAATCAGCGCATGCAGAACGCCCGGAGGCGCCGCGCGTTGCGCGGCGGAGTTGGCCCGATCGATCCCGTACCAGATTCGCAGGTAGTCGATGCGTAGATTTTGACGAGGCGGCGCTCGAGGCCGATCCAGGCGATGGCAAGGCGAGCGGTGCGGACCGGCTTGGCGATCGCGTCGACACGCCGCAGACGTCTGGCGCCCGTCGCGCGGATGTCCCGGGAGACCGCGATCGCGCCAGCCAGTGTCCCGATTTGGTGGTGGCCGTCGAACAGCAGCGCCCACCATCAGGCGTCATTCCGAAACGCTGGCGCAGCCGAATGTGCTCGTCGACAGCCGTTCAGCCATCTGCCAGCAGCCGATAGAGCCGCCACTCGCCCGGGGCGCCTTTCAGCTCGTGCTCGCCGGAATCGGCGTACCCGAGACCGGAGCCGACCGTGAGATCCTTGACCGTCTGAGACACGAGTACCTCGCCCGGCCCTGCACGCGCCGCCACACGTGCGCCGATCGCGACGGCGATGCCGCCGACCTTCGCGTCGATGAGCTCGACTTCGCCTGTGTGGACACCAACTCGCACTGCGATTCCCAGGGGCTGGACGGCGTCGACAATCGCTTGCGCGCAGCGGACCGCGCGGGCAGGCCCGTCGAACGTGGTAAAGAAGCCGTCACCCGCGGTGTCGACCTCCGTTCCCCTGTATCGACCGATCATTGCGCGGATCGTCGCGTGATGGCGCTCGACGAGGCCCTTCCAGGCGCGATCGCCGAGTTGCGCCGCCGTCGCCGTGGAACTGACGAGGTCGGTGAACAGCACGGTCGTCAAGACACGCTCGAATGTCGCCTCCTCAGCATGAACAGACCGAACGAAGCGTTCGATCTCGCCCAGCAGCACGTCGATGTCGCCCGCATACGGCATCCAATCCTCGCCCGGCACCGGAACGTGCTTCGCACCGGGAATCCTCTCAGCGAGATCCACGGAACGTGCTCGGGCAGCCTCGGAGCGTGACAGGACGAGCGTCGGCGCCTGCACCGTGTGCAACACGCTTCGGACGTCGATCGCCTGTTCGAACTCGTCGAAGGCAAGCGCCGCGGCGGGCGAAGCTCCGTGTCGCAGAGATCTTGCTTCCCACCTAATCCACTCAGGGTCCTCCGCATGGGACGGTGCAACGCTATGGAGGAATCGCTTCGCCAGTGCGGCTGTGCCCCAGTGCGCACCGATCTCGCTTCTCCAGGCAGCCAGGTCATCTGTTGATGTCCCGACAGGGTAGTCAGGTGCCCACGCCGTCCGTGCCCATGAGTTGTAGAGGACGAGAGCAAAGACCCGGTCTGGGTGCATCGCGGCGAAGAATGCGGCGAGGCTCCCCCCTCCGCGGTTCCCGACGAGCACAGCCCGTTCGGATCCCGCCGCGTCCAGGACGGCACGCAGGTCGTCCGCCCGCATCTCGAAGTCAGGCGCTCCAAGGACCCGGTCGGAGAGGCCCGTCCCACGTTTGTCGAACAGGATGACCCTTGAGAAGGTCGCAAGTCGCTCGAGGAATCGAATGCCCCAGGGCGCCTCGAACTCAATTTCGAAGTTTCCGGCCATCCCGAGCGTGTACACGAGATCGATTGGCCCATCGCCACGCACCCGGTAGGCGATGTTCACGCCGTCGACCGTTCTCGCGTAGCGCACCTCGGACGGTTCCACGTCAGACCGAATCCTTTCGCCCGCACCAGGCGGATGCAACCGCAGACCCAGCGGGACTCGCGACGCACACCACCCCCGAACCACGTCGCGCTCGGGCGTCATTCCGGAACACTGGCGCAGCCGAGCGGGCGGGGTCTCCTAGCTAGTCCTCGTCCTCCCAATATTCGAGCTCGGGCCCCGGGCGAGCGAAGATGATCCGCTCGCCGGCGACGCTCCGCGCGCCGATCTTGCCGGTGTCGAGGTACTCGACGATGTCCGGCGCGATCAGCGTGGAGAGCAATAGGACCCGGACGGGCGCGTCCGTGTCGTTGCGGATCTGGTGCGCGCCGTCCTTGCCGCGCGGGAACGCGACGACGTCGCCCTGACGCAGCTGCTGCTCGCCCTCGTGCGTGCGCAGCGTCGGCTCGCCACGGAGGACGATCACCCATTCCTCGTTCGCGTGGTGGGTGTGAAATGGCCCCTGCTTGTTACCCGGCTCGACCTCGTACACGCTCGCGCCGATCAGCTCGGCGTCGGTGTGCGCGCCGACCCAGGCGTCCTTGAAACGCCAGCCCTCGCGCTCTTCCGTCCGATCCCACTCGTCTGCGTTGAGATTGAAGATCTTCATGCCGCAAGCCTAGTAGCCCGATTCGGTTGCAGTGCATCGCGCGCGGGCGTCATTTCCGGAACACTGGCACAGGCGAATGCGTAGCCGTGAGGTCAGGCGACGGGCAGTAGCAAGTCGATGGTGTCCCGGCGCCGATAGAACTCGATGCCGAGGCGGGACGGATCCCGATCAGGGCGACGAGAGAGCCGCTGGAACGTCGGACCGATCAGGTCATAGACCCCAGGCGGTTCGCCGGTCAGACGTTCGCGCGCATAGCGCCCGCCGGCAAGGCTGCCGACTTCCAGCCCGAACGCCGACGGGTCGTCGTCCTCGCGAAGCTCGACGCAGACGCGGTACTCACCGTCGTCGTCGAAGGCGCCGTAGTACTTGCGGCCGCGGAGTCCTACCGCGTCTTCGACCTCCTGCATGGCCTGACGAATCGCATCGATCTCGTCAGCGACTCGCTTGAACATCACCGGCGTCTCAGCGCGTTCGACGATGACTTGCCGTGATGCCACGCAGAGAAGCTATCGCCTTCAGGCGTCCGGGGACATTGGCGCAGGCGA
>DASYPH010000084.1:0-14566 GCA_036006925.1 Gaiellaceae bacterium | reverse complement strand
GCGCTCGTCACCGTTCCCGCAGTGCGCGTGATTGCCAGCCTCACCGCTTCGTCCGTCGTGGCCCCTGCGTCGTGCAGTTCCTTGATGCGGCTGAGGATGAAGACGTGGTAGTCCATTGACAAGCCGAACAGCACGACGAAGAGGAAGAGCGGCAGCCAACTGACGATCGCGCCGTTCGTCTGGAAGCCGAGCACCCCGGAGAGCCAGCCGTGCTGGAAGACCGCGACGAGGATGCCGTACGCCGCTCCCACCGAGAGCAGGTTCAGCGCGACCGCTGTCGCAGCGATCACGAGCGAGCGGAATGTAAGCAGCAGGAGCGTGAACGCCAACGCGAGGACGAACAGGAACACGTACGGGAGCCGCGTGCGCATCTGGTGGTTGAAGTCATAGGTGCCCGCGGTCACTCCGGTCACGTTCACCTCGACCCCTGGGAGCTTCGAGGCGATCGGCGGGATGACGGTCTCGCGCAAAGTGTGGAGCGCGGCCAGTGACGTGGCGTTGTCGCCGTTGCCGGCGATGGCAAAGTCGATGCGCGCGACAGTCCGGTCCGGGTTGACGTTGACCGTGAACGGCGCGAACAGCTCACCGGTCGCGAGCGCGCGCTGCCGGAACAGGTCGTACGCGCGCAGCAACTGCGGCGACTCGACATTCGGCGCCTCGACGACGACCACCGCCGGTGTCTGAGAGCCGGGAAACGCCCGCTGGATCCGGGCGTAGGTCCGCACGATCTTCAGGTCGTGGGGAAGGTCGGTGAGGTTCGGCAGCTTCGTGTGCATCCCGGCGGCCGGCAAGGCGAGGATCACCAGCACCCCAGCCGAGAGGACCATCGCTGTCACCGGGCGGCGCAGGACGCCGGCGATGAAGCGGCCCCACGGCCCGTCATCGCGCGGCCGGCCGTGGAAGAGCGGGATGCGACCTTTGTCGACCGTGTCGCCCAACCGGTGCAAGACAGCCGGCAGAACGGTCAGCGAGCCGATCATGGCGGCCAGGACGACGATCATCGTGCCGAGCCCGATCGTCGTGAAGAGGGAGTTGCCGGAGACGAACATGCCCGCCATCGCGATCAGCACGGTTGCGCCGGAGATGAGGACGGCCTGCCCGGAGGTGCGAGCCGCGTAGAGCAGCGCCTCGTGCGGCGAACGACCGGCGGCGCGCTCCTCCCGCGCGCGGCGGAGGTAGAAAAGGGAATAGTCGATCCCAACCGCCATGCCGATCATCAGGATGATCGCGCTCAACGTCTGGGCGTCGGTCGGAACGAGATGGCTGACGAGGCTGTTCAGCCCCGTCGCTGCGAGGACGGCCGAGAAGGCAAGCACCACGGGCAGGCCGGCGGCGACCAGCGCCCCGAACGCGACGACCAAGATCCCGATCGTCAGCGGCAGCGAGGTCAGCTCGGCGCGGTTCATGTCGCCGGCGAAGCGCTGGTCGACCCGGTAGTCGGCGGACGCCTGACCGAACTCCTCGATGATCGAACTCGGGTTCGCCGCCTGGGCGTCGTCGACGGCTGCCAGGATCGGGGCGATCCTGTCCTTGGCGGTCTCGGCCTTGCCCTTCACGTCGAACTGGACGAGTGCCGAGTGCCGGTCGCTTGCCACGAGCCCGGCCCGTGGATGGTCGATCGGGGAAACGAGATCGGTGACGTTCGGCTGCCGGGAGAGAGCCTCGACGACGCCGCCCACCGCGGCCGCGAACGCGGGCTCGCCGACTGTGGCGGTGCGCGACTGAACGAGGACGCTCTCGCGGGCGGGGATCTTGAAGTTCCCCTGGTCGAGAATCTGCTCGGCGCGACGGGACTCGCCGTTCGCGATCGCCCAGCTCTTCATCTGCTTGGCGCCGACGGCGCCTCCGACCACAACCGCAAGCACGGCGAAGGCGATCCAACCGAACGCGGCCAGCTTCCAGTGAGCGGAGCTCCAACGCCCAGCCCGGCCGGCGAGATTGGCGGTTTCCATGCTGCCCGCCTCCTTCCGCGTCTTCTGCGAACCTCGACCAGACGGTACGCCGGACGGGCAGGCGGCGAATCGCGCGGAACTACGGGTTCGGTTGCGCTCTTTCCACAATCACAACTCGGCGCCCCTCGACCGGGCACGACCGATCTGGCCACAAGCCGTCGGCTCCTAACTGCTCCCTGCGCGAACGAACGTGTAGTGAGCCACTGCAAGCGAGCTGGCGAGACCGACGCATTCGTATCCCGCCGTCCTGTCGTCGAGCTGCTCGAACAGCCGGGAGCCGGCGCCGAGAAGCAGCGGCACGACGTGGATCTCGAACTCGTCGACAAGCCCCGCCCGCAGGTACTGCTGGACGGTCTGCGCCCCGCCGCCGATCGCCACGTCGAGGCCTCCGGCTGCGGCGAACGCCCGCTCGAGGGCTGCCTCGATCCCGTCGGTCACGAACTCGAACCTCGTGCCGCCGCTCATCGGTAGCGGCTCGCGTGCATGGTGGGTGAGCACGAAAACAGCCGTGTGGAACGGCGGATCGTCGCCCCACCAGCCGCTCCATTCGCTGCCGACCCAAGGGCCGCGGATCGGGCCGAACATGTTCCTGCCCATGATCGTCGCGCCGATGTTCTGGGTCCAGCCGGCCACGTGGTCGTCGTCGAGGCCCGTTTCACCCTCCTCGTCGCCCAGCCCGTGCGTCTCGCGGAACGACTTGGTCGCAAACAGCCATTCGTGCAGCGAGTGCCCGCCCTCGCCGAGGGGGTTCTCGAGACTCTGGTTCGGCCCGGCGACGTAGCCGTCGAGCGACACCGTGATCGCGAACCTGAGCTTCGGCACTCAGCGCGTCGGGACGTCGGCCGGCACCGTGCGCGGCGGTAGTTCGGCGGGAGCACGCGCCCCTGGCGACTCGATCGTGATGTTCGGCAGGATCTTCTCCAGCCAGCCCGGGATCCACCACGACCGTCCCCGGAGCACGGTGAGCAGCGCAGGCACGAGCGTCAGCCGCATCAGCAGCGCGTCGGTGAGGATGGCGACGCCGAGCACCAGCCCGAACTCCTTCGACACGCGGTCCGGGCTGAGCAGGAAGGAGAAGAAGACGGACGACATGATCAGCGCCGCGGCGACGATCACGCGTCCGACGGCAGCGACCCCGTCCTTCACGGCGTCGACGGTGTTGTCACCGTGCACGCGTTCTTCACGGATCCGGCTCATCAGGAACACCTCGTAGTCCATCGAGAGGCCGAAGAGGATCGCGAAGGCGATCGGCGGCACGAAGCTCTCGATCGGGCCGGTGCGATCCAGACCGAGGAATCCCATCCCATGTCCTTGTTGCACGACGAGGGTCAGGACGCCGAAGCCGACGAGCGCCGACAACAGCGTTGTCAGTGCAGCCTTGACCGCGATCACCGCCGACCGGAACGCCATCGCGAGCACCAGGAAGGTGATGCCGATGATGTACAGCAGGAACCACGGCGAGTGCGAGAAGATCCGGTGCCCGATGTCGGTGAATGCCGCGTTCGACCCGGACACGTACGCGTGCGCGGTCGAGCCGGCCAGTGTTCGCGGGATCACCGTGTGCCGCAGCAACGTGACGAGGTCGTCGGTCTTCGAGTCCTGCGGCTTGTACTTGCCGTAGGAGTTGACGATCGCGACCGTCGCCAGCGCGGTCTTCTTCTTGTTGTAGATCGGCTTGTCGACCTCTGCGAGGCCTGGAACTGCTTTCAGCGCCGTCTCGAGCTTCGTAGCGGCCGCGTGATCCGACTGCATGTCGATGACGACCGGGATCGGCTCGGTGAACCCAGGCCCGAACCCGCTCGAGAGCAGGTCGTACGCCTTCCGGGTCGTCTGGTCCTTCGGCGCGGTGCCCGAGTCGGCGAGGCCGAGCCGGACCGCCAGGATCGGCGACGCGAGCAGCAGCAGGACGACCAACACGACCGGCAGCACGATCTTCGCGTTGCGGGAGACGAAGCGTCCCCAGGCCGCGACCGGCGTGCGCGCCTGCCCCGCGCGGGACTCGTCGACGGGCCGCAGTCCCAGGCGACCCCGATCGATCTTGCCTCCGAGCAGCGAGAGGACCGCCGGCAGCAGCGAGTTGGCGAGCAACACCGCCGTGAGTACGCCGAGTGCGCTGCCGATACCGAGCTTGGTGATGAAATCGAGCCCGATCAGCGCCAGCCCCGTGATCGAGATCGCCACCGTCACGCCGGCGAAGATCACCGCCCGTCCGGCAGTCGCACCGGCCGCCGCAGCGGCATCCTGCGGCGACAGTCCGTCGTGGAGGAACTGTCGGAAGCGCGTGACGATGAACAGCGTGTAGTCGATCCCGACGCCGAGCCCGATCATCGGAACGAGGATCTCGGTGATGGTGTTGAAGTGCGTCAGCCGCGCCGCCAGGAAGAGGATCAGGAACGCGCCGAGCACCGCGGTGATCGCGAAGAGCAGCGGGATCATCGTCGGGACGAGCGCGCGGAAGAGGACCATCAGGATCACGAAGGCGGCGACGAGCCCGATGATGTCGCTCAGACCCTGGGTGGGCGGCGCGCTCTCGGCCTCGCCCGTGAACTCGACCTGCATGCCCGCGGCGTCCGCGATCGACCGCAACTGATCCTCGACCGAGACGACGCCCGACCTGGG
Source organism: Gaiellaceae bacterium (assembly GCA_036006925.1). Lineage (GTDB taxonomy): Bacteria > Actinomycetota > Thermoleophilia > Gaiellales > Gaiellaceae > PALSA-600. The sequence continues at coordinate 9,995 of DASYPH010000084.1, read as the reverse complement.
CAACTCGAATCCGGTCCTGTCGTACTGCACGTCGAAGTAGGCGATCTTGCCGCTGTCGGCCAGTTGCGTCGACCCGGAACTCAACGGGTTCGTGATCGCGGAGACATCGGTCGGGTCCTCGGCGAGCGAGCGCTGCGAGGCCGCGCTCGCCACCAGCATGCGGTGAACCGCGGCTGCGTGCGCTTCGCTGTCGAGCGGCTGCCCGTCCTTCGACGCGAGAACGACGCGCAACGCCGCGCCCTTCTGGCCGCCGAACTTGGCCGTGATCAGGTCGGTTGCCTTCTGTGTGTCGGAACCCGGGATCTTGAAGTCGTTGATCAGCTTGCCGTGGAAGGCCGCATTCAGCCCGATCAGGACGACGAAGATCGAAATCCACGTGAAGACGACACGCCAGGGGTGACGTGCGCAGTGCCCGGCGATGGCCGCCAGCGCGCCCGTGTGTGCGATCCGCTGCTCTTCTTCGATCACGATCAACCCCCTGTCCCTGAACCTGTCGAGAGACTAGACGCCGCGGGGCACTCGAACTCATCGGAAGTGTTCAGTCGAGCTCACGAAGGAGCTTTGCAACACGCCGCGCAAGCTCGTCGCGAATCGGTCTGACCTGCTCGACGGGGAGGTGCTTCGGGTCGGGTAGCTCCCAGCTGATCCGGCGAACGCCAGGTGTCACCGGGCAGACCTCGTCGCTGCAGGTCGAGACGGCAACGTCGGCCCAATCGAGCAGCTCGGCATCGAGCTGTCGCGGTACGTGGTCGCCTGCGTCGATGCCGACCTCGTCCAGGGCCCCGAGCACCTGCGGGTGCACTGCCGTCCCCGGAACGCTTCCGGCCGACCGGGCGGCATGCCGGTTGCCGGCGGCTTCGCGGAACAGGCGCTCCGCCATCACCGAGCGGCCGGCGTTGGCGACGCAGACGAAGAGCACGTTGGTCATGACGTGTCCCCCGGTCAGCAGCAGCCGGCTGCGGTCGGCTGAAGCATCGCCGGCTGACTGCGCACGTCTCGCTCGTGGGTCTTCACGGCCTTGATAATCGCCCCGTGCATGCCGTCTGCGACCCGATGGGTGAACTCGACCGAGATCCGCTCGAACCCAGCAGCTTCGAGACCGGCCTCGTACTCGCCTTTCGACAGCGCTCCGGCGATGCAGCCCACGAAGCTGCCTCGCTCAGCACGCTCCGCGGCTGAAAGCGCGTCCTCGGCGACGACGTCGCTGATCCCGATCCTCCCGCCGGGCACGAGCACGCGGGCGATCTCGTTGAGAACGGCTGCCTTGTCGGTCGAGAGGTTGATCACGCAGTTCGAGATCACCACGTCGACGGACGCAGCAGGTAGCGGGATCTGCTCGATCACGCCCTTCAGGAAGTGCACGTTCGCGGCCTCGGCCTCGCGAGCGTTCTGCCGGGCAAGCGCGAGCATCTCGTCGGTCATGTCGAGCCCGAAGGCAGTGCCGGTAGGCCCGACACGCGTGGCCGAGAGAATCACGTCGATCCCGCCACCCGAGCCGAGGTCGAGCACCACCTCGCCTTCGTGCAGATCGGCCACTGCGGTCGGATTGCCGCAGCCAAGCGAGGCAAGCGTGGCTGCTTCCGGAAGCGCGCCGCGCTGCTCTGCGCGGTAGAGGCCCTCGCCAAACTTGGCCGTGCCGCTCTCGCCGTCCGCGCAGCAGGCACCGCCGCCGCAGCCGGACCCTTGCGTCACCGCGCGTGCAGATTGCGCGTACCGGCGACGCACTTCCTCTCGCAGCTCGTCAGCCGTCGTGGCCATCAGCAACACGCTCCTTTCAGATCGGCGATCGCCGCGAGCTTCTCGGCGGCGTCTCTTTGCAACGAGAAATAGGCCCACTTGCCGCGCTGCTCGCGCTCGACGAGCCCCGCCTCGCGCAGCTTGCTCATGTGGTGCGACACCGTCGGCTGCGAGAGACCGAGCGGCTCGATCAGGTTGCAGATGCAGACAGGCTCCGTGCTGGTCGCCAGCAGGTTGACGAGCCGCACACGCGCCGGATCGCCCAGTGCCTTGAAGAGCTCGGCGGTCGCCTCGACCTCGCGGTCTGAGAGCACCGGCGCCGCAAGAGGCGCACAGCAGGCAACTGAATCGCGGGCGCTCACCTCAACAACATATCGACGTTCGTCAATGTGTTCCAGCGCGCCCACCGAGCGACGGCGGTGGTGCGTAGTCGACCGCACGCCCCTCCGCGACCGCATCATCACCGACGAACCCCACAGGCTTGGCGGCGACGACGGCGGGCCGGCGCCCCATGAGCTGTTTCCAGCCGCCCTCGCCGCCTGCGTCTCGACGACGCTCGTCATGTACGCGCGGACGAAGACCTGGGATCTCGGCGAACTGACTGTCGACGTCGACTACGACCATCAGTCGAGCCCGCGGCGTTTTCAGATCGCAGCTCGGCTGACCGGCGACCTGAGCGACGAGCAACTCGAGCGTTTGGAGAAAGTCGCGAGCGCGTGCCCGCTTCGTCGCTCGATCGAGACGGGCATCCAGTTCGTCGAGACCGTCGAGCGATGGGGCGGCGCCAAGCGCAAGCTGGCACAAACGCGGGAGTAATCGGGGCGCTGCGGCCATCGTCGCACTCGGGAGGCACTTGTTCGGCCGTAGTGACCTCATGGATGCCTGGACACTGCGCGGTTACCGCAACCGCATCCGGTCGTTTGCGGATGCCCCGCGGCGCGAGACGAGGAACGCTGGAAATCATGGCAACCGCTGTTCAGCCGATGATCGTTCCCAGAACGCGACGAAGCCGGCGAGACCCGCCAGCAAAAGCCCCCGAGACCGCGCTACAGCGAGCGGACGAACTCGACGAGCTGAGCGCCCACTGGCGGCTCGCGCTGGACGCCGCGCAAGCGGCATTGCAGGCAGCGCGGGCGGCGTTTCGCTCCGACCCCCTGTCCGGACGCGCGAACCTGCTCAAAGCAGAGCGCACTGCTACGGCGCATTCGCTCGAAGGTCTCGCGCAGGATTTCCAGGCCAAGGCCTGGCGCTCGGATCTGGAGATCCCCGCCTGGAACCTGTACCGCCTGCTCGGGTTACCGCCTGAGGTGCAGGCCTGCGTCTTCGACCTCGAGGATGTGCTCACCGGCAGTCCGTCCCTCCAGGTCGCGGCCTGGGGCGAAACCTGGGCTGCACTCTCCGCGGAACGGGGCGGTCGGAAGGCCGCCCACTTCGCACCTTTCGACCCGCGGCTCGACTACTACGCGCATCTCCACGCGCGGCCCCGGCTCGAGGGTGTCCGGGACTTCCTCGCCAGCCGCGGGATCACGCTGGCCGAGGGCGAGTCCGACGACCCGCCGGGTTGCGAGACGGTGCACGCACTCGCGAACCTGAAGCAGCGTTCGCTGTTGCGACGCCTGAACGCGGGCGGGCTGAGCGCGTTCGCGGGGTCGCGGCGCTACCTGCAACTCGCGCGCGACGCCGGCCTCCATTGCGCGGCCGTATCCGCCAGCGCCAACACGCAGTCGATTCTCGAACGAACGAACCTCGCGGCGTTGATCGAATCGACCGTCGACGGCATGGCGATGCTCACGCAGCAGTTGCGACGCAGCCCGGCTCCGGACACCTTGCTGGCGGCCTGCTGGCAGCTCGACGTCGAGCCCGAGCTCGCAGCAGCGTTCGTGTCGACGGCTGATGGAGTGGCAGCAGGACGCGCTGCGGGCTTCGCACTCGTCGCCGGAATCGGCGAGGGGCCGCTGCAACGGAGCCTCGCAGCTCGAGGCGCTGACCTGGTGGCAGCGAACCTTCGCGAGGTGCTCGACCGCCGTCTCATCACGTCGCGCTAACGCACACTCGGCGGCGATAGGTAGTCGGCCGTACGCGACGCACGCACATGCACGGATGCCGCGAGCCGGCCCACCCGCGACGATCGAACTACACGATGAATGCTCGAGACTGGCAACAGAAGGAGGATGTCGAGATGGAGACATTGACCGCCAAACCGCTCACCAGCACGAGAGTTGCTGAAGCAATGACGACCGGCGTCATAAGCTGCACTCCGGACACACCGCTCCGGCACGTGGCTGGGCTGATGGCCGACCGGCATGTCCATTCGGTCTTTGTGTTCGACTACGGGGATGAGGACGACGAGACCACGGAGCTCTGGGGCCTCGTCTCCGACCTCGACCTGGTGGCCGCAGGACGGAAGGACATCGATCTGCAGACAGCACGCGACTCGTCGGTCACGCCGCTCGTCTGCGTCCGAAGCGACGACTCGCTCGACCGTGCGGCGCAACTGATGGCCGAGTACAGCGTTTCGCACCTCGCCGTCGTCGATCCGGCAACACGTCGGCCGGTCGGTGTCCTCTCGACACTCGACCTTGCACGCGTGCTCTCTCATTGAATGCCCAAGCGCCGGGGCGAGCGGCTGATCGATCTGCCGCTCGCCTCGGTGGTTCGGGCTCGGTCGGTTAGACGCCCACCGGCTCCGCCTGCTTGACGGCATCCTTCGCCGGCAGCGCAGGCACTGGCTCAGCCGTAAGCACGACCTTGAGCGCGTTCGTCTCGGCCGCCGCACCGAAGACGTCGTACGCGGTCTCGGCGTCGGTCAGCGAGAAGTGATGCGTTGCGAACGGCGACGGGTCGAGCCGACGCTCCTGGATCAGCCGCATCAACTGGGCGGTCGTCGTAGTGTCGACGAGCCCGGTCGTGATCGTGATGTCACGGATCCACAGCGTCTCCAAGTGGAGCGTTGCGGAGTGGCCGTGGACACCGACGTTCGCGACGTGACCGCCGGGTCGCACGATCGAGGTGCAGAGCTCGAACGACTCAGGCACGCCGACCGCCTCCACGGCCACATCAACACCCAGTCCGTCGGTCAGCTCCATGATCATCGCGAGCGCGTCGTCGCGTCCGTTGTTGATGGTCGAGTCGGCACCGAACTCGAGGGCCTTCTCGAGCCGCGCGTCGGCGAGATCGATCGCCACGATGTGGCTCGGGGTGAACAGCTTCGCGGTCATGATCGTGGCGAGCCCGATCGGGCCGGCTCCGACGATCGCGACGGTGTCACCAGGTTGCACGCCGCCGTTCAAGACACCGACCTCGAACGCGGTCGGAAGGATGTCGGCGAGGAACAAGACGTCCTCGTCTGTCAACCCGTCCGGCACCTTGTAGACCGAGGTGTCGGCGAACGGGACACGGGCGTACTCGGCTTGCAGCCCGTTGATCGTGTGGCCGAAGATCCAGCCGCCGCCTCCCGTGCAGAGACCGTAGTGGCCCTCCTTGCAGAAGCGGCAGCGGCCGCACGAAGTAATGCACGAGACGAGCACCCGATCGCCCGGCTCGACCGTGGTGACGGCCGCGCCGACCTCGACAACCGTGCCAACTGCCTCGTGACCGAGAATCGTTCCCGGCGTGACCTCAGGCACGTCGCCCTTCAGGATGTGGAGATCGGTCCCGCAGATCGTCGTCGTGTCGATCTTGACGATCGCATCCGTCGGCTCGAGCAGCACCGGATCGGGGACGACCTCCCAGGCCCGCTGTCCGGGGCCGTGGTAGACGAGCGCTTTCATGTGGCGCCTCCTTTGGTTGCCTCCATCGTCGTGTCGCGCCGGCCCCGTTGAATCGGGGCCGGCGCTGAGCGTGCTCGGTGTTTCTCCGTAGTCAGACGGTGACCGCGACCGGCGCGAGCACCCGCTCTGCCAGCTCGACCAACCTGGTCGAGTAGCCCCATTCGTTGTCGTACCAGGCGACCACCTTGACCTGGGTTCCACCGCTGACGGCGGTGAGGCCCGAGTCGAACACGGCCGAGTAGGACGCCTTGATCACATCGCTCGAGACAAGGGGCTCGTCACTGTACTGCAGGATTCCGGCAAGGCCGTCGACGTCGCAGTTCTCCGCGAAGACGGCGTTGACCTCGGCCACCGTGGTCGAGGTCTCCACTTCGACCGTCAGGTCGATGAGTGACCCGGTCAGCACCGGGACTCGCGCGGCAACTCCGTGCAGCTTTCCCTCGAGCTCGGGGATCACCAGGCCGATCGCCTTCGCAGCGCCGGTCGAGGTCGGCACGATGTTGGCCGCGGCCGCGCGGGCGCGTCGAAGGTCCTTGTGCGGCAGGTCGACGAGCCGCTGATCGCCCGTGAAGGCATGGATGGTCGTCATCGTCCCGTGCTTGATTCCGAAGGCCTCGTGCAGCACCTTCGCGACCGGGGCCAGGCAGTTGGTCGTGCACGACGCGTTCGAGATGACGTCGTGCAGCTCGGCGTCGTACGTGTCGTCGTTGACGCCGAGGACGATCGTCGCGTCGACTCCCTTGCCCGGGGCCGAGATGATCACCTTGCGAGCGCCTGCGGTCAGGTGCTTCGCCGCTTCGTCGCGGTTCCTGAAGCGACCGGTGCACTCGAGCGCGACGTCGACTCCGAGTGCCTGCCACGGCAGGTCGGCCGGGTCGGGCTCACTGAAGACCGGGATCGTGACGCCGTCGACGATGAGGGTCGAGCCATCGACCTCGACTCGGCCGGGAAACGGCCCGTAGACCGTGTCGTGGCGGAGCAGATGGGCAAGCGTCGCCGGGTCGGCGAGGTCGTTGATCGCCACCCATTCGATGGCGGAGCCTCGCTCGTGGGCCGACCGGAACGCACACCTCCCCACACGTCCAAATCCATTGATTGCTACCCGGACAGACATCGCAGACTCCTTTCAGTCGGTTCGACCAAAGCCTGTTCCGACCCTTGCTCCCAGGCATCGGTGCGAACGCTGCGCTCAGCCTGCGGGCTATTACTGAAGCGAGGTGATCTCGCTGTCCGGCCACGACGGGTTCTCGAGCATCGCGAGATAGAGCGCGTCTTCCTTCCAGATATGGACGCGAATCAGAGCGACGAGCCCATACAGCAGTTCCTGTAGCTCGTCGATGTCGGAGAGCGGCGCCGCGCACAGCCGGTTGATCCAGTCGCGGATCGCCAAATGGTCGTATGCCATCGAAGCCGTCGCAAGTGGGTCGCGCAACCGACTGGCGACCTCGGGGAACAGGACGTGCTCATCGAGACGCATGTGGACGTCGACTGCAGCGAGGTCGGCGAGCAGGCCGCTGATGGCGTCCTCTCGCTCGACGTGCGTCATCGCCGGCAGGTTTCGTGCCGTCGAGTTCAGCCTCGGGGTCCAGTCGCGCAGTTCCTCGTGAGCCGAGTGGAAGGTTTCGATCGAGTCCATCACAGCCCTACCCTCCGGCCGGGACGTAGGAGTCGCTCCCGACGTGGTCGTGGACGAGAGCAGCCTGGGCCGCCGCAAGGCGCGCGACCGGCACCCGGAACGGCGAGCAGGAGACGTAGTCGAGCCCGAGCTCGTCACAGAAGGCAATCGAGGCAGGATCCCCGCCGTGCTCGCCGCAGATGCCGAGTCGGATCTCAGGATTCGTCTCGCGCCCTCGCTCGACGGCGATCCGGATCAGCTCACCGACCCCCGCCAGATCGAGCGTCGAGAACGGATCCTGGATGAGGATGCCGTGCTCGAGGTAGAAGGTCAGGAACCGACCCTGAGCGTCGTCGCGAGAGAAGCCGAGCGTCGTCTGGGTCAGGTCGTTCGTGCCGAAGGAGAAAAAATCGGCGTGCTGGGCCAGGTCGCCGGCCCGCAAGGCCGCCCGGGGCAGCTCGATCATCGTGCCGCACCGATAGTCGATCGCGCCTTCCTCGGCCACCGTCCGGCGCGTCAGCTCGACCAGCCGGACGAGCTCTTCGTCGAAGGCGACCAGCGGATGCATGATCTCGAGCGAGGGCGCGACCCCGGTGCGCTGCTCCACAGCGTGCGCGGCGCGAACGATCGCGCGAATCTGCATCTCGTAGATCTCCGGCCACTCGAGCCCGAGACGGCAACCGCGCGTCCCCAGCATCGGATTGGCCTCGCGCAGGGCCAGCACACGGGCGCGCGTCGGCTCGTCGGTCACGTCCTCGAGCGGTGGCAAGAACTCATGCAGCGGTGGGTCGAGCAGCCGAATCGTCACCGGCAGACCCGACATCGCCTCGAAGATTCCCTCGAAGTCCGCCTGCTGCATCGGCAGCAGCCTCCGCAGAGCCGCGGCACGCTGGTCGACGTCGGCGGCGAGGATCATCTCGCGGACGATCGGCAGCCGATCCTCGGCCATGAACATGTGCTCGGTCCGGCAGAGCCCGATCCCTTCCGCACCGTTGGCCCTCGCGCGAAAGGCGTCCGCCGGCGTGTCGGCATTCGCGTGGACCCGAAGCAGACGGAACTCATCCGCCCACCGCAGGACCTGGTCGAGGTCGGCGTTCGGGGCGGGTTGAACCAGCTCGACGGCGCCGATGATCACGTCGCCGTTCGTGCCGTCGATCGTGATCAGGTCGCCTTCGTGGACGACCTCCCCCGCGAGGTCCGCAATTCTCGATTCGAGGTCGATCTGCAGCGCAGCGCACCCTGCCACGCAGGGCTTGCCGAGGCCTCGAGCAACCACTGCCGCGTGGGATGTCATACCGCCGCGTGCAGTGAGAACTCCGTCAGCGTGAATCAATCCGTGGATGTCGTCAGCGGTCGTCTCCGGCCGAACCAGGATCACGTGCTCGCCTTCGGCCGCACGCTCGGTGGCAAGGTCGGCGTCGAAGATGGCGCTGCCTGATGCGGCTCCAGGCGAGGCAGCCAGACCGGTTGCGACGACGGTGATCCCCGTGTCAGGGTCGATCGTTGGATGCAACAACTGATCGAGCGCCACCGGATCGATGCGCTCGACGGCTTCCCGGCGGTCGATCAAGCCCTGCTCGACAAACGCGACCGCAGAGGCCAGAGCTGCCGCAGCGGTTCGCTTCGCGCCCCGCGTCTGGAGGAGGTAGAGCCGATCGTGCTCGACCGTGAACTCCACATCCTGCATATCCCTGTAGTGGAGCTCGAGCTCGGCCACGGCGCGCTCCAGCTCGGCGTACGCGACCGGGAAGGACTCCTGCATACGTGCGATCGACGCAGGCGTGCGCGTCCCGGCGACAACGTCTTCGCCCTGTGCATCGATCAAAAACTCGCCGTACAGACCCGGAGCCCCGGTGGCCGGATTGCGGCTGAAGCAGACCCCCGTGGCCGACCGTTCGTCGAGATTGCCGAACACCATCTCCATCACGTTCACGGCGGTTCCCAGCTGGTCCGAGATGCCGTACTCGTGACGATAGACGCAGGCCCTGGGTGCGTTCCACGACTCGAACACGGCTCGGATCGCGCCGGTGAGCTGGGTTCGCGGGTCGGCGGGGAACGGGACTCCGGTTCGATCGCAGTAGAGGTCTTCGAAGCACGCGGCGAGTCGCTGGAGGTCAGCTGCGCCGAGCTCGATGTCGAGCTCGACCCCTCGCTCCGCCTTGAGGTTCGCGAGCAAGGCCTCGAACGCGCCGGCGTCGATATGCGAGACGACCTCGCCGTACATCTGAATCAGGCGTCTGTACGCGTCGTAGGCGAAACGAGCGTTCCCCGTTCGCTCGGCGACAGCGGCCGCAAGGTCGCAGTTGAGTCCGAGGTTGAGGATCGTCTCCATCATCCCTGGCATCGAGATCGGGCCGCCGGAGCGGACCGAGAGCAGCAACGGACGGACGCTGTCGCCGAGCCGCTTGCCGGTGCGCTCCTCGAGACGCGCAAGGTGCTGGTCGACCTCGGCCGTCAGACCGGCGGGCTCGCGCCCATCCGCCACGGTCGCGCGGCAGGCAGCGGTCGTGATCGTGAAACCGTGCGGGATCGGCAACTCGAGCTGGGTCATCTCGGCGAGCCCGAGACCCTTGCCCCCGAGCAGAGCACGACCGCCAGAGCACTGCTCGTCGAAGTCGTAGACGAACCGCGGGTTCATGACGTCACATCCCTTCCGTTTCGGTATGCACGAAGGTTGCTCCCACGCCGTCGAAGTCCCATCGGGGTTGACGCTGATTCGCGATCAGCGAAATGCGCTGGCCGGCGATTGGAGAATCAGTGGATTGCCGCAGCCTCGATCCGTGCCCCGGCCGACGCGCAAACCCCCGACGCGTTCGAAGCTCGTACCGACGAAGGGAGGCACGATGTACACCACGCTCCTCTGGGCCACCGAC
>DASYPH010000083.1:0-6139 GCA_036006925.1 Gaiellaceae bacterium | reverse complement strand
GTCGTCTTGCCGTAGCCTGCGGGCGCGAGGAGCAAGATCGCTCTCGCATTGCATTCGTCGAGGAGCCTTGTCAGCCGGGGTCGCTCGATCAACCTTTGAGTGTGCGAGGCATTCACCTGACTTGCTCCGATCCCGTTCGCTTCGGGCTCCCAATTCCCGGCTGCTGTGGCAGACGCTACGCCCACAAACCCACGTTTGGAAGGGCCGGGACGCCCGCGGCGGAGGGGTCGCCGCGGGCGCCGCTTCGCCGTCAGCCCCCGTTGTCAGCTCGCGCCGACGCCAGTCGTGACGCCAACGGGTCTTCGCCCGTCAGCAACCTGAAGGCGACAGGGATCTGCCTGCGTCGAGGCACGCCGAGCTTCTGGCGAAGCACGTCGCAATGGGCCTTTGCCGTCCTCGGCGAGATGCCGAGCACCAGGCCGACCTCGTCGTTCGACAGACCCTGCGCGATCAACTCGATCACCTGCCTCTGTCGGAAGGTGATGCCTGATGGATCTCGGAGTGCCTGCATGCAGGCAAAGCTATGTAGAGGTTGGCCCGTGCACCATCGGCCGGAAGGCGTATCTCCAGGCTCTCTGGCCTCGGGATCGCGTCACGGGTCAACGCCTGGGAAATACGATCTGCCGGATGCGCCGTCCAGACCGGCTCGAACGCCTTCCGCAGCAGTACTTCGTGAATCTTCTCGCGCACATCTCGGCCGTGGCGGCCGATGGCGGTCCGCCAGTTCTCGACCTCGGACGCGGCAATCCCGAGACCGGGCCGCCGCCGCATGTGGTCGAAGCGCTGCGCGACGCCGTGCTCGAGCCGGGTGTCCACGGTTACGCGCCGATCCGCGGACTCGTCCGCACGCGCGAGGCGATCGCTGCGCGGTATCTCGACGTCTATGGCGTCACGCTTGATCCGGACACCGAGATCGCGGTGCTTCCAGGGACGAAGGCAGCGCACGTCGAACTCGCGCTCGCGCTCGGCGAAGAGGACGACACGCTGCTCTTCACCGATCCCTACTACCCCGACTACCCATCGGGTGCGGCGCTGGCCGGAGCGCGCATCGAGACGGTTCGGTTGCAGCCGGAACTCGGCTGGGCGCCCGCTCTCGAGACGGCACCGCCCGCCTCCGCCCTCTTTCTGAACTACCCGTCCAACCCGTGCGCGGTCTGCGCGCCGCACGGTGTCTTCGACGACGCGGTCGCCTGGGCGCGTCGAACCGGCGGGGCAGTCGTGCACGACGCCGCCTACATCGACATCGTGTTCGACGGACGACGACCGGAGAGCTTCCTCGCAGCCGACGGCGCCATGGACGTCGGAGTCGAGATGTGGTCGATGTCGAAGACGTACGGCATGGCCGGCTGGCGGATCGGTTTCGTCGTCGGCAACGCCGAGATCGTGGAGCGCATCAACCTCTTCAACGACCACACCCGTGTGGGCATCTTCGCTCCCCTCCAGCACGCCGCGATTGCCGCACTGGAGGGGCCGCAGGACTCGGTAGCCGAACGGGTGGCCGCCTACGAGCGGCGACGCGACCTGATGGTCGGCGCGCTTCCCGATGCGCCTGTCTCCGAAGGCACCTTCTACATGTGGGTGCGACTTCCGGAGGGGCTGACCGCCGAGCAGCTGCTCGTAGAGCACCGCGTTGCAGTCGCCCCGGGCGAAGGGTTCGGGCCGAGCGGCGCCGGCTGGGCGCGGCTCTCGGTCGCCGTGACCGATGAGGAGGTCGCGCTCGGCGCCGAGCGGCTTCACCGCGCGTTCGCAGCGGTCGCGGTATGAAGATCGGCATCGTCGTCCCGTTCTCCTGGTCGTACTGGGGCGGGGTGGTCGAGCATGCCGAGCATCAGGCCGCCGCACTCCGACGGCGTGGCCACGATGTGAGCATCGTGATGGGGAACGACCCGCCGGGCCGTCTGACGCGGCTGCTCCACCCTCGGACGGGCCGCCACGAGGCACTGCCGGACGGGATCATCCCGGTGGGACGTTCGGTGGTCGTGCCTGCGAACGGATCACTGCCGAACATCGTCCTTACGCCGCGCTCGATCGCACGCATCCGTCACGTGCTCGACACCCAGCAATTCGATCTCGTGCATCTGCACGAGCCGATGACGCCCGCGATCTGCGTTGCAACGTTGGCACACGCGCAGTGCCCGATCGTCGCGACGCACCACGCCCACGGCGATCTTGCGTGGATGCGCCCGGCGCTGCACTTCTGGGGGTTCTTGATGGACCGCGTCGACGTACGGATCGCCGTCTCGCCGATGGCCGCCGAGTCCGCCTCGCGCTGGATCCCCGGCGAGTACCGCATCATCCCGAACGGGGTGCTCATCCCAGACGGCGCCGACCCGGCCGATCGCGATCACACCGTTGTCTTCATCGGCAGACACGACCCGCGGAAAGGGCTGCCGACCCTGTTGCGCGCCTGGCCGCGGATCCACCAGGCGACCGGCGCGCGACTACGGCTGATCGGAACCGACCCACTGCAATACCGGCTGCTACATGCTCGCCTGCGGTTCGACGAGACTGGTATCGACGTGCTCGGCATCGTCACGAACGAGGTGCGCACCCATGAACTGGCGCGCGCCAAGGTGTCTGTGACTCCTGCGCTCGGCGGGGAGAGCTTCGGCCTCGTGCTCGCCGAGGCGTTTGCCTGCGCGACACCGGCGGTCGCCTCCGACATCCCGGGGTACGCGGCGGTCGCGACGCCCGAGGCCTCCAGGCTCGTGCCGCCGAACGACCCTGCCGCACTCGCCGATGCCGTGATCGACGTGCTCGCAGACGAGCCCCACCGAGTGGAGATGGGCCGTGCAGCGCGGGCCCATGCGCTCGCGAACTACGCGTGGGACGACGTCGCGCAGCGGCTGGAAGCGGTCTACGACGAGGTTGCCGCGTGAACCGCCGTTGGCAGCTGCTCGTTCCCGCGGCGATGATCGCGGTCGCCGTCACCCTGATCATCTGGCGCGGCCCGGACTGGAAGGTCGTGCAGGATGCATTCAGCGCGGTGACCTGGGAATGGGTCGCCGCGGCGATCGGCCTCAACCTCCTGTCTGTCCTCGCACGCGCACTGGCATGGGACACGGCCATCAAGCAGTCGATCGAGCCGCCGCACCCGCACTTCCCGCTGGTCTTCTCCGCCTTCTCCGTCGGGCTGTTCGCGAACGCGGTCCTGCCAGGCCGCGTCGGCGAGCTCGCCCGGGTGGCCGTCCTGCGCCGGCGCCTCCCGGGCCGGCGAGGCGCGACCGCGACCCTTGTCGGTTCGGTGTTCGCCCATCGCATGTTCGACCTTTTCCCGGCGGTCGCTCTGGTCACCTGGGTTCTGCTGACGGCGAAGATCCCGCGCTGGGCGTTGACCTCGATCGCGATCGTCGTGGTCGTCGGAGCGTTGCTCTTTCTCACCGCCGTGATCCTCGCTCGGAGGCAGGGCCGACAGAGCGCCGAGGTCGGCCGCGTCCGCGAGCTGATCGCGCGCGCGCGTCAGGGGCTCGCAATCATGCGCTCGCCCGCCGCCGCCGCCACCGCGGCGGCTTTTCAGTTCGCCGGCTGGATCTGTCAGCTGTTCGCGGTCTGGGCCACGATGGAGGCGTTCAACATCCATCTGCCGCTCTCCGCCGCCGGTCTCGTGCTCGTGCTGATGAACGTCGCGACGATTTTTCCGCTCTGGCCCGGCAACTTCGGTCTCGTCCAGATCGCGATCGCCTTCCCGCTGATGCGTTACGGCGTCGAGTATGCGCACGGCGTCGCCTTCGGCATCGGACTGCAGGCCGTCGAAGCGTCGGTCGGTGTCGGCGTCGGTCTGATCTTCCTCGCGCGTGAGGGCCTCTCGTACGGGACGCTGCGCGAGATCGACGATGACGTGGAACGCGACAGCACCGAGGACGTGCTCGATCAGGAGCCGGTGGATGATCGCACTCGCGTCGCCGGCTAGCCTCAAGGGCGTCCTCACCCCCCGCCAGGCAGGCTCGGCGCTCGCCGCAGGAATGCGACGCATCGAAGCTGTCGAGGCGGTCGAGCTCCCGGTCGCCGACGGCGGCGAGGGCACGGCGTCGGTGCTCGAGCAGGCACTCGGCGGCGAATGGCACCAGGCGCTCGTCGGCGACCCGCTCGGGCGGCCGGTCGAGGCGACGTGGCTCGTGCTTCCGGACGGCACTGCAGTGGTCGAATGCGCGCAGGCCGCCGGAATGACGCGCCTCGCGCCCGACGAGCTCGACCCTCTACGTACCTCGACGCGCGGCCTCGGCGAGCTCCTGCTCGCGGCCATCGAACGACAACCGGCCGCGCTGCTCGTCTGTGTCGGCGGGACGGCGACCGTCGACGGGGGCGTCGGCATGCGCGCCGTCGTCGGAACCGCACTCGCTGCGCTGCCGGTACGCGTCGCCTGCGACGTCCGCAACCCGCTGCTCGGCGAGCGGGGTGCCGCGCGCGTCTTCGGACCGCAGAAAGGCGCACGCCCAGAGGACGTCGTCGAGCTCGAGGCGCGACTGGCATCACTCAGCGAGCTCGTGTCGTTTCGTGAGCTGCCGGGCGCCGGCGCCGGCGGCGGGCTCGGCGCGGCGTTCGCAGCGCTCGGCGGCACGCTCGTTGCGGGAGCCGAGCTCGTACTCGACCTGATCGCCTTCGACGAGCAGGCTGCCGCCGCGTCGCTCGTCGTCACCGGCGAAGGAACGGTCGATGCGACGACGCTCGAGGGAAAGGCACCAGGTGAGGTGCAGCGTCGCTGTCGGACGCTCGCCGTCCGCTGTGAGTTGTTCGGAGGTCTCGTCCACGACGGTATTGCGGCACACGCCCTCTCGGGTCGGCCCGAGGAGGCGGTGGCCGATCTCGAACGGCTCGGCGAGGAGCTAGCTGCCGCTCTCCCGTGAGAGCTCTTCGATCTTGCCGCGAACTCCCTCGAGCTTCGCAGAGCAGATCCGGTAGAGCTCTTCGCCGCGCTCCCAGAGCTTCGTCAGCTCGTCGACGTCTGCGTCGCCACGTTCGAGGCGCTCGACGATCTGCTCCAGCTCGCGCTGCGCCTCCTCGAAGCTCGGGGTCGGCTCGGTCACTTGACCACCGCCCCGAAGCTCCCGTCGGCGACCCGAACCGATACTTCATCCCCGGCGCCCACCTCGGACGCCGCGTGGACGACGTCGTCTCCGCGCCTCACGATCGCGTACCCGCGGTCGAGCGTCGCCAGCGGCGACAACGCCCCGAGACGCGCGCGCGCGGTCGCGAGCCGGGCCGCCTTGCGCTCCAGGGCCAGCAGCGGCGCACGGCGCAAGCGCTCGTGGGCGTTCGTCACACGAAGGACGTGCCGTTCCGCGGTGCGACGTCCGGCACGGTGCAGCGCCTCTCGGTGCCGGTCGAGTGCCGCGCGAAGCTCCTTGACGTCGGGCACGACGAGCCGCGCAGCGTGCGTCGGAGTCGACGCCCGCACGTCGGCGGCCAGATCGCAGAGCGGAGTGTCCTGTTCGTGACCCACCGCCGACACGACCGGCACCGGGGCCGACGCGACCGCGCGAACGACCCGTTCGTCCGAGAACGGGAGCAGATCCTCGAAGCTGCCGCCGCCACGCGCGAGTACCAGGACGTCGACACCGCGCCCGCACAACTCGCCGATCGCCGACTCGATCGCCGCCGCAGCACGCGGGCCTTGCACGTAGGTCTCGGCGACGAGCACGTTGGCCGCGGGAAAGCGCTGCGTGATGTGCGTGAGCACGTCGCGCTTCGCGGCGGCGTCGTTGCCGGTGACCAGGCCGATCAGCTTCGGGAAGCGCGGCAAGGCCCGCTTGCGCTCGGCCGCGAAGAGACCCTCGGCTGCGAGCTGCTGCTTCAGACGCTCGAGCGCCGCGAGATGCGCGCCGACGCCGAAGCGCTCGATCGTCAAGACCTTCAGTCGAAGCTCGCCGCGCTGCTCGTACAGCTCGGGCCGGCCGAAGACATGCACGCGCTCGCCGTCGCCGAGGCCGAGCTCGAGCGCATCGAACCGTCCACGGGGCATCTGGGCGGCGAGGCAGGCACCGTTCTCCGGGTCCTTGAGCGTGAAGAAGACGGACGCCCACCGGTCTTGCCTGCGGAGCTCGGTCACCTCTCCCTCCACCCAGAGCGTCGGCAGGCGGTTGAGCCAGGTGGCGAGGCCCTTGTTGAACGCGCGCACGGAGTAGACCTTGCGCCCGTCGAC
>DASYPH010000082.1:0-3644 GCA_036006925.1 Gaiellaceae bacterium | reverse complement strand
GTCAAGGTGCGCGGCCGCGACGCGACTCTGATCGTCTGGAGCCCCGACTACGACGGCAAGGGCAAGGCCTGGGTGCGCTTCGACGGCGGCGAGGATGCGATCGTCGGCGGCTCGGCAGTCGAGCGGTAGTGGACATCGTCGATCCACGGCTTGCCGACTACTCCGAACGTCTGACCTCGCCGCACGACCCGCTGCTCGCCGAGCTCTCGGAGGCGACGCGCGAGGCCCTCGGCTCCGAGGGGATGCTCACCGGCCCCGTTGCGGGCCGCTTCCTCGAGCTGCTCGTCTGGTTCGGCCGGCCGCGGCGGGTGCTCGAGATCGGGACGTTCAGCGGCCACTCGGCGCTCACGATCGCGGCGGTGCTGCTCGAGGATGGTCGCATCGACACGTGTGAGGTCGATCCCGAGCGGGCGGCGTTCGCCCAGCGCTATTTCGACGGCAGCCCGGTCGGCTCGCGGGTCACGCTGCACGTCGGACCGGCGCTCGAGACGATCGCGAAGCTGGAGGGCGATTTCGACTTCGTGTTCATCGACGCCAACAAGGATGGCTACGTCGACTATTACGAGGCGGTCGTGCCGCGCCTCTCGGAGCATGGGCTGATCGTCGCCGACAACACGCTCTGGAGCGGCCAGGTGCTGGAGGGTGACGGCCCGATCGTGCGCTTCGACGAGCACGTCGCCGCCGACCCGAGGACGGTGCAGGTGCTCCTCACCGTCCGCGACGGGATGACGCTCATTCGGCGAGTGTGAGCAGGGCCGGCGCAAGCCGGCGTAGCGTCTCGCGCCCGAACGGGTCGTCGCCCTCGAGCGGCTGGATCGCGACCTGCGTCGCGCCGGCATCGAGATGCTCGCGCACCCGCGTCCGGATCGCCTCTTCGTCGCCCGCGACGATGAGCGCGTCGACGAGCGCGTCCGAGCCGCCGTCCTCGAAATCGGCGTCGGAGAAGCCGAGCCAGCGCAAGTTGTCGAGGTAGTTCGGCGTGTCGAGGTACCAGGCCATCGCAGCGCGCGACCGCGCGCGTGCTTCGGTCGGATCCGAGGCGAGCACGACCTTCTGCTCGGCGATCAGGAGCGCGCCGGGCCCGAGGATCTCCCGCGCGCGGCGCGTGTGCTCGACCGGCACGAGATACGTGTGAGCGCCGAGCGCCTTTTCGGCGGCGAGCCGCAGCATCGGCGGCCGGAGCGCCGCGAGCACGCGCGGCACCGGCGGCCGGGTACGCGCCGTTCCGTCCGGGCTGACGAACGGGTCGTCGTCCATCGCGTCCAGGTAGGCCGACATGCGGGCCACGGGCTTTGCGTAGCGGTGTCCACGCGGATCGACCTGCCGCTCGTGGCTGACCCCCAGGCCGAGCAGGTAGCGGTCGTCGAACGCGTCGGTGAGCACACGTGCGGCGTTCGCAGCAGCGACCGCGTCGCGGGCCCAGATGTTCGCGATGCCGGAGGCGACGCGGATGCCCTCCGTCGCCCCGAGCAGCACTGCCGCGTTCGTGAACGACTCGCGTGTGCCGAGGCCCTCCGGATACCACAGCGTGTCGTAGCCGAGCTTCTCGATCTCGTGCGCGGCCGTCCGCGCATCCGCGGCGGGCGCGACGCCGAACGCACCGATCCAGACCGCGATCTTTCCGAGCTTTTCGAACACGACGAGCGGTGACGCTACTGGGAGCGGCGTCGACCGGTGGTTTCATCCGATCGAGGTGATGCTCTGTTCGGGTGGCGGGGCGATGCTTTGAGCGGCAGGAAATCGATCGGAGGGGCGATGGGTCGACGGGGGAGGCCCCCTCAATTTGCTGCTGCGGCACGCCGTGTCGGCGCAGCCGCCATGCTTGCGGCTTTCGTGCTGGCGGCGGTGGCGCTCCCGCACGGGCGAACGGCCGCGGCGGCAAGTCCGCCGCCCGCCTGGCAGTGCCTGAGACCGGCGATCTTGGTGGCCCAAGGCGTCAACACGGACGGGAGCGGGGCGGCTCAGCTGCACGCCGGGTACTACGGCCCCGGGGACACGGCGTTCGTTACCGTCGGCCCGCCGTGGAGCGGCAACGGTGGAACGACCGCGTACAACGCGATCAGCTTCAATCTTTCGGATCGCCTCCTGTACGGCGTGTCGGACGTCTACGGGAACAACGCCGCCAACGACTTGCTGCAGATCGGCGAGGATGGATCCGTCAACGACCTGGGGCCAATCAGCGGCCTGCTGGCAACAGCGCGTTCATCAACAACGGCGCGTTCTTCAACGGCGCGTACTACGTCGCGGCGGCGGACGACAGCAAGACGCTCTTCAGAATCGACCTGAACACGCGCGTGGCGACGCAGATCATTCTGAGCGACAAGTGGGTGCCCGCGGACTTCACACAGGTCGGCGACTTTCTCTGGGGAGCCCTCAACAACACCCTCCAGCGACTCGATCCGCAGACCGGGCAGGTCGATACATTCCAGACGAACCTGTTCACCAACTCGGAGGACGGTGCAGCCGGTGCGGTGTTCACGTACGGGAACGGGAATCTCGGGATCAGCAGCAGCAACACGGGTGTCGTCTCGCAGGTCGCCATCGGCAACCCAGGCTCTTCCTCGCCGACGTTCACGCTGGTGTCTCAGTCCCCGGGGCCGCAGTCACATCGCAACGACGGCGCGAGCTGCACTCCGCATCCCAACATCACGGATCTGAGCATCGTGAAGAGCGGGCCTGCGAATGTGCTGCCCGAAAGCACGATCACCTGGACGCTGACCGTGACCAACGCAGGCCCCGCGATCAGCTCGGGGTTCACCGTCAAGGACACTGTGCCTGTTGCGGTCACGAACGTCGCGAGCAGCACTCCCGGCTGCTCGGTCTCGGGCAACGACGTCACGTGCGTGGGTCCGAGTCTCGGTGTCGACGAGAGCTTTCAGATCGCGCTTACAGGCACTGCGCCCGCGACCAACGGAGCCTGTGTCCAGAACTTCGCTCGCATTCTGGCGAATGAACAAGACGACAACGAACGGTCGGCGTCCGTCCAGACGTGTGTGGCTGCGGAGCTGGCCGACCTGTCGATCGTGAAGAGCAGATCGCCGTCGCCGGCCGTCCCGGGAACCAACGAGACGTTCACGTTGAGGGTGAAGAACGGCGGGCCGGATGCTGCGCAGGACGCCGTCGTTTCCGATCCGCTGCCGGCCGGCCTGTCCTTCGTGTCCGCAGCCTCCGGCTGCAGCTTCGCGAATGCGACGGTGACCTGCAGGCTCAACTCGCTCGCGTCGGGAGCGTCGACCAGCTTCACCGTCGTCGCGCACGTCGCGAGCTCGGTCCCCTCCGGGATCGTGAACACCGCGCAGGTGGACAGCAGCACTGCCGACCCGGATCCGTCGAACAACTCGTCCACGGTGAGCGCGCCCATCGGGCCCGCGGCGGATCTTGCGATCACGAAGTCCGCCTCGGTGAGCACGATCGCACCGGGCGGCCAGCTGGTGTACACGCTGGTGGTCAGCAACAACGGCCCGAGCGACGACGACAACGTCGTCGTCTCGGATCCCCTGCCGGGCAATCTGAGCCTGGTCACTGCGCTCCCCAGCCAGGGGAGCTGCATCGGCGGCGCGGACATCATCTGCAGCCTCGGCGCGCTCGCCGTCGGCGGCAGCGTTCAGGTCCTCGTGGCCGTCCAGGTCGCGAGCAGCTTCAGC
>DASYPH010000081.1:0-5830 GCA_036006925.1 Gaiellaceae bacterium | reverse complement strand
GCGGCCCCCCAGACTGATCAGCTCGCCGCCGGCTTCGCGGCGGGCAACACGCCGGCGCTCGTCGCGCAGCTGCAAGCCGGCCTGCGCAGCCGACCGCGGAACGTCCGCGGGCTCGACCTGCTTGGCCTCGCCTACCAGCAGCAGGCCCGGGAGACCGGCGACCCGTCGTACTACGTCAAGTCGAACGGCGTGCTCGCGCGTGCGGTGCGCCTGGCGCCGAACGATCTGGACGCGACCAGCGGGCTTGCCTCGCTCGCACTCTCGCGCCATCGTTTCGGCCTCGCGCTCCGGCTCGGCCGGCGCGCCTTGCAGATCTCGCCCACGACCGCCCGCAACTACGGCGTCGTCGGTGACGCACAGCTCGAACTGGGCCGCTACAAGCTGGCTTTCGCGGCGTTCGACACGATGGCGCGGCTGAAGCCCGGCGTCTCGTCGTATGCGCGGATCGCCTATGCGCGTGAGCTGCTCGGCTCCCTCGACGCGGCGCGCAGCGCGCTCCTGCTCTCTCGTGACGCAGCTGCCGACGAGCGGGAGCCACTCGCGTGGACGGAGACCCAGCTCGGGAAGCTCGAGCTGTCACGCGGACGACTGAACGCCGCGTCGAGCCACCTGCTCGCAGCTCTCCGCACCTTCCCCGGCTACGTCTACGCACTCGACGCCCGCGCCCAGGTCG
This sequence comes from Gaiellaceae bacterium, assembly GCA_036006925.1. GTDB lineage: Bacteria > Actinomycetota > Thermoleophilia > Gaiellales > Gaiellaceae > PALSA-600. The sequence goes on along the minus strand of DASYPH010000081.1, from coordinate 5,157 downwards.
AGCTCGCGCGCGGTCACCTTCGCCTGGCGACTGCGCTCGAGCGTCGTGCCGTCGAGACGATCCCGCTGCCTCAGTTCGTCGGCCTCTACGGCGACCTGCTGCAGGCGACGGGCCATGAACGTGCCGCGCGCGTCCAGTATGCGACCGAGGACGGCATCAGGCGGCTGCTGGCCGCCAACGGCGTGCGCACCGACCTCGAGACGGCGCTCTTCGACGTCGACCACGGGATCCGACTACGTGCGTCGCTCGCGCTCGCGCGGAAGGCGCAGCGCGAGCGGCCGTCGATCGACGGCGACGACGTGCTCGCCTGGGCGCTCGCACGCAACGGCCGGTGCACCGAAGCACTCCCCTACTCGAAGCTCGCCCTTCGGCTCGGCACGAAGGACACCGCGAAGCTCTTCCACCGCGCCGAGATCGAGCGGTGTCTCGGCCATGACCCGCGCCCGTGGGCCCGGGCCGCCGTCGGCCTCAACCCCCACTTCTCGCTGCTCTGGAGTCGAACCCTGAGGAGGCTCGCGTCATGAAACGCCTGATCCTGCTCGCGGCGGCGTGCTACCTGCTGGTTCCGGCAGGCATCGCCTCCGCGCATCCGCTCGGCAACTTCACGATCAACCGCTTCGCCCGGGTCGAGGTCGCCGGCCACCGGCTGTACGTCCGCTATGTCGTCGACATGGCCGAGATCCCGACGCTCCAGCACGTTCCGATTCGGATCGGCGCGCTCCGGGTGTCTGTCGACGGGCGACCCGTCAGCCTGCAGGTCGCCAAGACGGCGCTCGCACACCCGAAGGGCGCCGCCGGCCTGCGCACGACTCGCTTCCAGGCGCTGCTCGCCGGGCCGCAGATCGAGCACGCCGCGAGCATCTCGGTCGCCGATCACAACTACGGCGGCCGGATCGGCTGGAAGGAGATCGTGCTCGGCGCGACCACCCGCTCGACCTCAGACGAGCTCCGCGCCTACCCGAAGGATCTACTGCGGAGCCCGCTCGACGTCACGTCCGCGACCGGCCGGCTCGGCCCGAACGGCGACCCGCCGCCGACGCTGCTCACCGGCCGTGCACTCGCGGCGCCGGACCGGGTCGCCGATTCGAGCTTCGCCTCGCTGATCGGCCAGAAGCACCTGAGCGCGTTCGTCGTGCTCGTCTCGCTCGCGCTCGCGGTGTTCTGGGGAGCCGCGCACGCGCTATCGCCCGGGCATGGCAAGACGATCGTCTCCGCCTACCTCGTCGGCTCGCGCGGCACGCCGTGGCACGCAGCGCTGCTCGGTCTGATCACGACCGCGACGCACACCGCAGGCGTCTTCGCGCTCGGCGGGGTCACCCTGCTGCTCTCGCAGTGGATCGTGCCGGACACGCTCTACCCCTGGCTCGACCTGAGCGCTGGCGTGATGGTGGTCGGCGTCGGCTCGGCGGTGCTGATCGGGCGGACGCGCCACGCGCACGCGCACCGGCAAGGCGACGGTCATCACCATCATCACGACCATGAGGAGGGCGAGCGCCGGAGCCTGCTCGCCGTCGGCATCTCGGGCGGCCTGCTGCCGTGCCCGTCCGCGCTCGTGGTGCTGCTGGCCGCGATCACGCTGCACCGGGTCGCGTTCGGCATGCTGCTCGTGTTCGCGTTCAGCCTCGGGCTTGCAGTTGCGATCACGCTGGTCGGGCTGGTCGCCGTGCTCGCGCAGAGCATGTTCGCGAGATTCGACGGGCGCGGGCGGCTGTTGAACGTGCTGCCGGCGGTCAGCGCGTTCGTGATCGTCCTCGCAGGCGCGGCTATGGTCGCGCGCGCGCTCCCGAAGGTGAATCTCTGATGTTCGGCCTCGACCAGTGGGTCGTCCACTTCTCGGACGGGGCAACACTGCTGATCGTGCTCGTCGTCGCCGTCCTGCTGGGCCTGCGCCACGCGACTGACCCGGACCACCTGACGGCCGTCACGACCCTCGTCACGAACGGCCGCGGCGGCGCGACGCGGCTCGGCCTCTCCTGGGGGCTCGGGCACGCATCGTCACTGCTCGCGCTCGGCGTGCCGATCGTGCTCTGGAAGGCCTACCTGCCGGCGGGCGTCGAGGAGAGCGCCGAGGCGACGATCGGCTTCGTGATCGTGGCCCTCGCGCTGTGGCTGCTCCTGCGCTGGCATCGAGGGGCGTTCGCGCACGGGCACACGCACCTCAAGGTCCCGCCCCGGCGGACGCCGCTGCAGGCGTACGGGATCGGGCTCTTGCACGGGATCGGCGGGAGCGGCGGTGTCGGTGTGCTCCTGCTGGCGGCGATCCACAGCCGGCCGGTCGCGTTGATCGCCCTCGCGCTCTTCGCCCTATGCACGGCGGTCTCGATGGCGCTGCTCTCGACCGGGTTCGGCTACGTCCTGGCCCGCCCGCGCGTCCAGCGCGGGTTCGCCCGCATCGTGCCCGTCTTCGGCGCTTTCGGCATCTGTTTCGGGACGTGGTACATGCTCGGAGCGCTCGCGGTGGTGCCGTACTTCCTGTGAGCGCACCGGCCCGGTCAATAGGCTTCGGCGGACGCCGCCGATGCCTCCCCTGCTCGCACATCTCTCCGACGAGGCGCTGCCGGCACTCGTCGCCCGCGGCGACGAAGCTGCGCTCGCCGAGCTGTACGACCGCTTCGGCCGCGTCGCCTACGGGCTGGCGCTCCGAATCGTCCGCGACACGGCGCTGGCCGAGGACGCCGTCCAGGATGCGTTTCTCGCCGCGTGGCGGACGGCTGCCTCGTTCGATCCCGGCCGCGGCAAGACGTCGACCTGGCTGCTGACGCTGGTCCATCGGCGGGCCGTGGACGTCGTCCGCCGCGAGGAGCGCCGCCGGGCCGATCCCCTCGACGCCGAGCCCCTGGCCGGCGGCGAGTCGACCGACGAGACGGCGGAGCTGCTGGCCGAGCGCCGCCGGGTGCAGGGGGCACTCGCGGAGCTGCAGCCCGACCAGCGGCAGGCGCTCGAGCTCGCCTACTACGGCGGTCTGACCCAGTCCGAGCTCGCCGAACGGCTCGGCGTGCCGCTCGGAACGGTCAAGAGCCGGATGTACGTGGCGCTCGCGCGCCTGCGCGACCTGCTCGCAGAACCCCCGGAATAGCGTCCGGGGCCGGCTCGTTTTCAGGGGTATGGCAAGCCTGAAAGACATCAAACAGGAGATCGATGCACTGGCGGAGCGCCGGATCGAGGTGATGCGATCGCTCTCCGAGAGCTACGACGAGACGCTCGCAGCCGAGCACCAGGAGCTCGAAGAGCAGATCGCCCAGCTCTGGGAAGAGCAGCGGAACGCACGCGCACTGCTTCGCTTCGGCGACCGCGACGTGATCATCCAGAAGGCGCGTCAGGAAGAGCGCCTGTCCCGCGCCGCCTGAGCGGCCGGACTCGAACTGCACGCGAGGGCCCGGAGACCGGGCCCTCGCGGTGTGTCACCACGAAGCGGGTCCTCCGGCTACCGCCGTGTGACGGCGAGCTGGTGGCTCTTGCCGCCGAGGTAGCCGGCGCCCGCCTGGTTGACGCTCATCACGACGCGAACGACGGAGCGCCCACGTGGCAGCACCGACAGCTTGAACGCCACGCTCGAGGTGCGGAGGAGCCGTCCGCGCCGAATCGTCATCCACTTGCCGGCTGACGTGCGGCGCTGCAGCTGAACGACGCGGCCCCGGAAGCTGGTGGCGGCCGAGACATGGGTCGCGAGCTTGCCCGACCTCGTCCGGGTCAGCGAGATCGCCGGATGGACGCCGACCGACACCGGCGTGCTCGTGCCGCCCTGCCAGCCGGCCTGATAGGCCGTACCGATCCGTGGACGGGCGATGTAGCTCCAGACCCCGCCCGGCCCGGTCAGCACCGTCGCAATGGATGCCGGAGAGCCGTGGCCGTAGGCCTGCGCGAACACCGTGACCTGGTCCCCGGCCGCGCTTGTGGGCACCTGGCCGGAGAGCGTCACACGGCCGCCGTAGACGACCTCGCGCCCGCCTACGGCGATCGTGACGCCGCGCGTCGCGAAGGTCAGGTCGGAGCCGTAGGTCGTGCCCGCGTCGCTCTTCGCGACGAGCCGGTAGTGGTAGGTCGTGCCGTTCTTCAACCCCGTCAGCCCGGCGCTGACGTTCTGCGCCCCTGCCTTCGAGCCCGCGTTCTTCGTCGCGGTCTGGCCACCGTAGCTTGCCGTCGTCCCGTACTGGAACCACCAGGTCGTCGTCCGTCCGCGAGGGTCGACGGTGCCGGCGATTGTCGCGCTGCTCGCGCTCACGTTCAGCGCGGCTCCTGTGACGGTTCCGGGCGCGAGCGACGTCGAGAAGGTCCTGTCGCTGCCGATCGTCGTGCCGGCGAAGTTCGAGGCGACGAGCCGGAAGTGATACGTCGTCGACACCTTCAAGCCGGAGATGCCGATGGACTCGTTCTGGGCGCTCGTCCCGGAGCCGGCGCTGTGACTCGACGTCTTCGAGCCGTAGGAGGTGGACGTGCCATAGTCGAAGTGCCAGGTCGTCGCGAGCCCGTTCGGCGAGACCGCCCCGTTGAGCCTCGCGGTGGTCGGCGCGATCGACGACGCCTGGCCCGTCACGACTGACGGAGCGGAGCTGGTGAGGAACGACGCATCTGCGCCGTTCGTCGTTCCGCCGTCGCTGGTCGCGACGAGCCGGTAGTGGTAGGTACGGCCCTTCTGCAGCCCGCTGATGCCGGCTGAGACGTTCGTCGGGCCGGTGCCGCTGCCGGCGCTCTTGACCGCCGTCTTCGAGCCGTATGCCGTGCTCGTGCCGTACTCGAACCACCACTTCGTCTCGCTGGCGTTCGGATCGACCGTGCCGTTCAGGGTCGCCGCCGACACCGAGATCGAGGAGGCGGAGCCGGTGACTGCACCCGGTGCGGCGAGCGTCTTGAAGAGGCCGTCGCTGCCGCGACTCGTCCCCGAGGCCGAGGTCGCGACGACGCGGTAGTGATAGGTCGTTCCCTGCGCCAGGCCCGTCAGCGCCACCGAGACCGCCGAGTTGGCAGTGCCGGAGCCGGCTCCGGCCGATGCCGTCTTCGACCCGTAGCTCGTGCTCGTTCCGTACTCGACGTACCACGTGGTCGCGGTGCCTTGGGGATTGACGCTGCCGGAGACGATCGCCGTGGTCGGGGCGGTCGACGTCACGGGCCCGGTCGTCGCCGTCGGCGCTGTCGCAGCCCCTGCGACTCCGGCCGCGA
>DASYPH010000080.1:0-5873 GCA_036006925.1 Gaiellaceae bacterium | reverse complement strand
GGTTTATCACAATTGCGTAAAGCAAGCTAAGACCGGTAAAAGAGCTGACGTCTTAGCTCCGTCGGCTAAAGCTGGGTAAAGCCGAAAAGGTTGGCCTTGCCGAACGCTATGTGACCCACATCGCAATCGCGGCGACCACGTACAGCAGAACGAGCACGGTCACGATCGTGCTGAGGATGACCCAGAACGGGCCGTAGACGAACATGGCAGCCGTAACCTCCTCAAAGATGTGTTCGGGTCGGGCCGATCGTGAGTCCTTTGATGCCGAGTGCGATGCAGGTGAGCCCGACTGCGATGCCGATCACGGTCGCGCAGAGGAGCAGCCCGACCGTGACCATCGCGAGGCAGTAGGGGATCCCGAAGCACAGCGTGTAGACGAACCCCATCTCTCCTTCTCACGCAGTCCGGCGGCGGCTGGGGCGGGCGACGCTGGTGCGCGGCCGCTCCTCGTCGGCGCTGAAGACGCAGAGCTGGACGAGCTCGTCTTCGAGCGTGAGCCCAGAGCCGACGAGCCCTGAGCCGGCGAGACGGAGGTCCTCACCGAGCCCGGCCGAGTTCTGGCTCTTTGAGGGAGCCTGCTCCGCGGCTGTGAGGAAGCCGGCGAGCCGCTCGTAGCTCACACCCGTGCCCTCGAGGTGCTCGACCGCGTCGAGCAGGTAGCCGTCGAGCAGCTTCGGGTAGAGGCGCACGAACGTCTCGGGCCTGGACACGTAGTCGAGGCAGAGCCGGTCGCCGAGCGCGAACAGCGCGCCGGTCTGGCCGGCCGCGAGCGGGAAGGCCTTGCGCAGGCCGGCGAGGTCGTTCTCGCGCGCGGCGAAGATGTCGCGCTGGGCGCCGGTGCGCGAGTCCACGCCGAGGCGGGCTGCCTTGCCGCGCACCTCGTCCCAGACAGCGCCCTGGGCGATGCCACGGGAGAGTGGCTCAGCTGAGAGCCGCTGCGCCTTCACGCGGCGCAGCTCCGGGTAGGCGTGGCTGGGCGAGGAGGAGAAGGCGGCGCTACGGGAGCTCCAACGTCCCTCCTCGACGCACGAGACGGGGATGCGAGTCTCTGCGCCCGCCGCGGCGAGCACGGTCACGTTCAGGATCCGGTTCTGCTTCGCGCCGAGAAGCTCCTCGCCGTCGTAGAGCAGGACGTTTGCGTCGAGCGGGTTGCGCGCGAGCAGCTCCGGCACCGAGCCGGCCTCGTCGATTTCGCCGACGTGGAAGCCGAGCGGGATCGCCTCTTCGAGGGTCACGTAGGACGCGACGGGCTGACGGCGCGGGAAGAGCGGCGCGATCACGGCGCCGCGGTGCTCGACGGGCTCGCCGAGCTGGATGGACTGTTCGATCATGTGGGACTCCTTTCGTCAGTGAGGAGTCACGGGCTGCTCCGCTCCGTCTTACGCTCGAATCGATGTGACGTGATCACGGTTGCGCCCCCAAGAAACAAGTCGGCTGAAGCCGTTTACGATCCAGACCGATGAGCGGGGGCCAGGCTGGGCACAGATGGCATTAGGGCCTGAGCACGCGATCTTGCGTGGGCTGAGAGAGCCGCGCCTTGAGACCGAACTGACGCGCGTCCTCGCGACTACGTTCGACGCGGATCCGGCTCTCGCCGCCGAGTTCGTCCAAGTTGTGCTCCAGCATTCGAAGCGACCACATGACGAGCGATGGCAGCGCCTGCCTGCACGATTCAAGTGCCACAGAGAGGTCCAGCTTGCCGAGGGGGCTCGACGCCGACCGTTCTTCCCTCGACCCGCACGTCCCAGAGTCGGCCGAACGCGTGCACCCCCTCGAGAGAGAGGCCGTCCAGCCAGGCGGGCAGATCTTGCGCTTCGTCCGTGGTGTACCCGACGGCCTCGTCGCCGCAGGCCTGGGCAGCGGGCACGCCCGTCCTCCTGGTACAAGTCCTGCTCGGACTCGGGGAAAGGTGTGTCGCGACGTGCGAACCCCGCAAAGACCTCCGGCAGGCGGTAGCCGAAGTGAGCCGCTGCCTCGACCATCGCCTGCAGGATGCGAGCGGCATCGTGCCGGCGACCGCTTCGTGCGAGCCCCCACGCGACGAGCGAGTTGTCGTGCGGCCAGACCGTGCCGTCGTGATAGACGAGCGGGTTGTACGCACCTTCGCCGACCGCCATCGTGCGCACCCCCCAGCCGGACCAGAGGTCGTCGCCCATGAGCAGGCCCGCGACGGCCTCCTGGCGCTGTTCCGGGACGATGCCGCTCCAGAGGAGATGCCCGAGGTTGGAGGTCAGCGAGTCGATCGGGCGCTTGTCCCGGTCGAGCCCGAGGGCGTAGAAGCCGCGCTCCTCGACCCAGAACGCCGCGTCGAAGCGGCGTCGGAGCTCGGCTGCGTCACTCTCGAGCTTGTCGGCCAGACCCTCGTCCCTCCAGACCTCGCGGGCGATCTCGGCCAGCCGCAGCTTCGCGTCGTAGACGTACCCCTGCGCCTCGGCAGGGGCGATCGGCGCCTCGGCGAGCGACCCGTCGTGGAACGCCATCGAGTCCTCCGAGTCCTTCCACGTCTGGTTGCGAATGCCGTGCGAGCTACGGCGCTTGTATTCGACGAAGCCGTCGCCGTCGGTGTCGGCGGCCCCGTCGATCCAGGCCAGGGCGCGCCGCGCCGCCTGCTCGAGCTCGAGCGGGAGAGTGGGGTCGTCGGTCCAGCGCCAGAGCTCCGAGAGGAGGATGAGGAAGAGCGGCGTGGCATCGATCGTCCCGAGTTGCTCCTCGAGGCGCTGGCCGGCGAGCGGGTGGGGCCGCTGCGCGAGCTTCTACCGCTCGAGCTTGTTGGCCGCGGCACGACCGGGCCCGCACCGGCCTGAGGCGACCGGCCCCTCGGAGCGGCCTACTCGCGAGGAGCCAGTCGTATAGGCATTAGGCGATCAGGCGCAGGTCGGATTCAGACGGAGGGCCTGCGCGAGCAGGCCCTCCGTCTGCAACGTGCCTTTCAGCCGCGCGTCAACAGATGGCGGCCCGTGGCGTACTCTCGAACTCGTCGTACCCGATGAAGGGACGGAGATCCGCTCCGTACTGCGCGAATCCGCCGAAGTTGTTGACTCCGGCGCCGCTGGAGACGTTCCCGAAGACGATCGAGCAGTCGTTGCCGTTGCTGACCGTGCTCCAGTAGGGATAGAAGTTGCCCGGCCCGGATGGCGGGACCGTGCAGCCGCTGATGTCCGCCCCGCACGTCGACTCGCTCAGAGCGACGTCGGTCTGGAAGAACGACGTCGGGTATTTCTGGCCGTTCGACGTCGGTGCCGACTGGACGAAGCTCCCCGGCGTTGCGGCCGTCGGCGTAGTGCCGGTCGGCCAGTCGGGCCAGTACGACGTTCCGTCGAAGTCGATGTCGCCGCCGCTCAGGAAGTCCAGGCAGCCGGTCATCGTGTTCGGGTCGGCGGTAATGCCGAACTGGTTCAGGGCGTCGTGCGTATCGCCCTGTGGATAGCAGAACGCATCACCTCCGAAGCCCTCCGGGTTCCCCGCCGTGCTGTCCGCCGGAGCCTCGTAGGGACCGACGCAGGTCAGGGAGAACGGGTCGCCGGCCGTGAACCCCAGCAGCCCGCCGGTCGCCGGGTCGGACAGGGATGAACACGGCGTCCAGTGCCCGATCTCGAACTGCGTGCTGATGTCGGTCTGCAGCGCAGCCCAGGGCACGATGTTCCCCTGCGCGGCAGTCGAGTACTCGGGCTCGTAGTTGAACGGCACACCCTTGCAGTTGCCGATCTTCGTCGCCATGTAGCCGTTGGCGGCGGATGCCTGCATGAACCCGCTCGTATTGCTTGTCGTGTCATCGATGTGCACTTCGAGCGCGTGGCCACCGCCTTCGAGTGCCGCGTCGAAGATGTGGACCGTGATCGTGTCGCCGGGATTCATCAGCAGCGTGTTCTCGTTCGGCGTGAACGTGGAAAGCGTCGCCACCTGTGGCCCGGCGGGGCCGGTCGGAACGCCGTCCTTCTGGATGAAGGCGAAGTTCGTCGGCTCCTCGCAAGCCGTATTGCACTTGTTGAAACCCACGGTGCACTCGAGGTCGTTGATGTGCAGCGACGCGCACCAGTGTGTGTTGTCGCAGCTGATGTTGTCGAAGAACGGTGCCTCGCCGGGCGGATAGAACTGGACCTCGAGGAATGAGCTGCCTCCGCCCTGGTTGCGGCCATGCGGCGCATTGGTGTCGCTCATCGGCTTGCACGCCGCCTGCGGATACGAGTACGGGTCGCACAGCGCCATCGAGAACCAGGGCGCCACCGAAAGCTCGAACCAGTGCGTCACGTCGCTGCCGGGGGTGCCCACGGTCGGAGCCGTGGCGGGATCCTGCGGGAGCGTCTCCGTCCAGGTCACGGCGTTCCCGGATCCCGGTTGGTTCGACAGGAACGTCAGGTCGGGCTCGTCGTGGCCGATGTAGTGGCCGTTGTCGTAGAAGCGGCCGTCCTCGGTGTTCGCGTTCTCACCGGGGAAGCCTCGGATGTCTGTACATGCCCCCGTCGCCTTGATGGTCTGCTGGATCGTGCTGAACCCGTTGCAATCCAGCGCGCCTCTTGCTGCGGGCGTGACGCTCCCCGTCGAATTGGCCACCGCGGACCCACTGAAAACGGCGGCCGCTGCGACGGCGAGAAGGAGGCCGACGAGTACACGGCGTGCATCTCGCGTCATATGTTCCTCCAGGCGATCCGTCCTGCAGTTTCGGTGCCAGGCCGAAACCGGTCACGGATGACCCGTGCCGGCGACACCCCCTTCGAGCGGGCCGATCCTAAACGGTCGCGCATCTCGTACGCGTCAGTTCTTGCTACACGAGATTGTCGGACCGAAAGCGCTCCTGGCCGGAACGCGCGCGTGCGCTAGCCGCCGCTGATGGCGGCGATCACATCGAGCCGCGAGCGCTCTGGCACGGGCGTGTCGAGCGCCGCACGCTCGCCGTCGACGTAGACGTGGATGTGGCTGCGCAGCGCCGGGCCCTCCGCGACGAGGCGGTCGCGGAGGCCCGGCCAGCGCTGCTCGAGCTCGTCGATGGCGCCGAGCACGTCTCCTGCCTCGACCTCGACGCGGCGCGGTAACCCGGGGAAGAGCGGGGTCAGGGTTCCGGGGAGCCGAAGGTCGACCACGTCAGTCGAGCACCGCCACGTCGACGGAGGAGATCGCGGGCAGGTAGCTGGCGATCTCGGTCCAGGTGTCGCCTTCGTCGGCGCTCGCGAACACCTGGCCGGTGCTCGTGCCGAAGTAGACGCCGGGAACGTCCTGCGTGTCGATCACCATCGCCTGGCGGAGTACGCCGAGGTGCGCGTCTTCCTGCGGCAGCCCGTTGCGCATGGGCTCCCAGCTCGAGCCCGCATCGCGCGTGCGCCAGACCGTTGCCTTGCCCTCATGCATCGTCCGCCCGTGCCCGCCGTCGACAGGGATGACGTAGAACGTCTCACGGTCATGAGGATGGACGGCCGCGGCGAAGCCGAAATCGCCCGGCAGGCCCTCGGTGATCTCGGTCCATGACTGGCCGCCGTCGTCTGAGCGGTGCATGCCGACGTGGTTCTGCTGGTACATGCGCTGCGGGTCGGCCGACCGGACGAGCTTGTGCACACAGAAGCCGACCTCCTCGTGCTCGGCCGGCCAGTCGCGGCGCAGGCCGCGGTTGCGCGGCGTCCAGCTCTGCCCCCCGTCCGGCGTCTCGAACGCGCCCACGCCCTGCACGATCGCGAAGAAGCTGTCGGAGTCGTCGGCGTCGGCGACGAAGCCGGAGATCCCGAGGTGTCCGGGCGGCTGGTTGGCGGGATCGTCCCAGTCCTCGCTGCCCGGCTGGCCCGACAGGGTCGACAGGAGCGACCACGTCTGGCCGTTGTCCCGGCTCTCGAAGATGCCAGGCGCCTCTACGCCGACGAGTAGCCGGTCGCCGGCGCGCGCGAGCG
>DASYPH010000079.1:0-3744 GCA_036006925.1 Gaiellaceae bacterium | reverse complement strand
AGCCGCGTTCGACGTCGCGCGTGAACGCCTCGACTGCGCCCGTGCCTGCCCGAAGCGCCTCCGAGAAGGGCGACGACAGATCGCCGAGAGCTCGCTCGAGCGCGAGCGTTGCCGCCCCCACCTGGTCGAGATACGCCGGCGTCGCCAGGCGCGGGGCGCTGCCGACCGCCTGTTCGAGCGCGAGCGCTGCGGCCTCGGCCTCCTCGATTCCAGGTGCCTGTTCGACCATCCGCACCTGAACGAGCTGCGCCCGGAGCTGCTCGAGATCGCCACCGCCCGCGAGCTCGGCGGACAGCTCGCACATCGCGACGATCGACGCAGCGTCGCGAACGTCGTCGCGTCGCTCGACCACCGCTCCTTGGTCGTCGAGGACGAGCCAGTGGCGCTCCTCACCCGCAGCGAGCGCAACGAGATAGAGCCGCTTGCCGCTCGCCGGCTCCGCGGCAAGCACCCCGGCGACCTCACCCCGCCGAGCCGCGAGGCCGGCGATCCGCTCCAGGTCCTCGTCGAGCGCCATAGAGTCCAAGCCTATGGACGCGACCGAGCTGTTTGCGCCTCTCGGCCCGGGCTACGACCGCTGGGGCACGGTGCTGTCGTTCGGACAGGACCCGCGCTGGCGGCGCTTCCTCGTCTCGAGGATCGACGCCGGCCAGACCGACACGGTGCTCGACGTGGCGACCGGAACGGCGGCGGTGGCGCTCGAGCTGGTGCGCCAGAAGGACTGCTTCGTCGTCGGCGTCGACCTCACGTCCGGGATGCTCGACGAGGGGCGGCGCCGCGTCGCACTGGCTGCTGCTGCGGGGAAGGTGCGCCTGCAGGAGGGTGATGCCCGATCGCTGCCGTTCGACGACGGCCTGTTCGATGCGCTGAGCTTCACCTACCTGCTTCGCTACGTCGACGACCCTCCGGCAGTCCTGCGCGAGTTGGCGCGGGTCGTCAAGCCGGGCGGATCGATCGCCGGACTCGAGTTCGGTGTCCCGAGCGGAGTGTGGCGTCCGGCCTGGGACCTCTGGACGCGGGTCGGTTTGCCGACGGCGGGCCGCCTGATCGGCCGCGGCTGGCACGAGGTCGGCACCTTCCTCAATCCTTCGATTCGCGGCTTCTACGAACGCTGGCCGCTGCCACGACTCGAGCAGGCGTGGCGGGAGGCCGGCGTCGACGACGTCCAGACGCGGCGGCTGAGCCTCGGCGGCGGGGTGGTGACGTGGGGACACAAGAAGGCGTAAGACCGGCGTTCTACGCGCTCCGCCGTGGCGGCTGGCGGGACTATCTGACGCTGCTCCATCCGCCATACACGCTCTGGCACCTGTCCTACGTGGCGCTCGGAGCGGCGCTCGCGCCGCAGTTCCACCTCGACCGACTACTCTGGGCGCTCGCAGCGTTCTTCCTCGCAATGGGCGTCGCAGCTCACGCCCTGGACGAACTGAAGGACCGTCCTCTCCGCACGACGATCCCCGGCCCGGTGCTGATCGGGCTCGCCGCGGTCTCGCTGGCCGGCGCGGTGACGATCGGGATCGGCGCTGCCTACGCCTGGGGTTTCGGGCTGCTGGTATTCATCGCGGTCGGGGCGGTCGCCGTGCCCGCCTACAACCTCGAGATCGCCCTGCACACGAACTTCGGATTCGCGTTCCTCTGGGGTGCGTTCCCCACGCTGACGGGCTATTTCGTGGAGGCGCAGACCCTGCGGCTCGAAGCAGTTGCCGCGGCAGCGTTCGCGTTCGCGACCAGCCTTGTGCAGCGAACGCTGTCGACGCCCGTTCGTCGCGCACGCCGCGAACACGCGACCACCGAGGGAATCGCCCCGCTCGAACGCTCGCTGCAGCTGCTCGCATGGGCGCTGGTGGCGCTCGGCGTCGCCGTCGTGGCGGCGCGCCTACGATGACCCGGTGACCCCCGCGACCATCACGGCAGTCGTTTCGGCCCTTGTGGCCGTCGCAGCGCTGCTCGGCTCAGTCGTTGTCTTTCGCAAAGTGCGCGAGCAACAGCACCAGCTCGAACGCGAGGTCGACCGCGGCAAGGCTGAGTTCGACCGGGTCGTCGCACACGAGCTCGAGCAGCGAACGGAAGAGCTCTCGAACATCCTCGCCCGCTCGCGAGCCGACACGATGTCGCTGCTCGCAGAGGAGGAGCGCCGGATCGCGGAGGAGCGCCGCCGCGACGTCGCCGAGCGCGAGCGCGACGCGAGCGCGCGGCTCGGCGAGCAGCTCGTCGCCGTTCAGCGCACGGTCGAACAGCGGCTCGGTGACTGGAACAACGACGTCGCCAAGCTGCAGGAGGGCCTGGCCGACGAGTTGAAGCGGCTCGAGGGCAAACAGCGCCAGCTGATGTCCGAGATCGAATCGCGGATCGGACAGGACGCCGAAGGCCTGCAGTCCCAGATCGAGGAGCAGCGACAGCTGATCGCCCGTCTGCGCACCGAGCTTGCTGCGGCGGCCAAGAACGTGACGCAGCAGGCGGCGACCGAGCTCGAGCAGCACGCGGCCGAGCGGCGTCGGGCGTTACAGGACGTCGCCGAGCGATTGCGCAAGCGGGAGCGCGATCTGCAGGAGATCGTCGAGCGCGAGGGCAACGACGCGACGCAGCGGATCCAGCTCGCGTTCAGCGACATCGAGCGCCGCCAGGTCGAGCAGCTGCAGCGCCTGGTCACACGTGAGACGACCCGATATTCGGAGGCTGCGTCGCAGCAGTTCGACACGGCGATCCGAACCGCCCGCGAGGAAGCGGCGCGTCGTCTCAGCCGCGAGCTCGACCTGGCGGTCGAGCGGTTCGCGCGGGAAGCGGAGGGCGTCCTCGCGGAGCGTCTCAACCACGTCAGCGACACCGCCGCCAAGCGTGTCGAAGACCGGCTCTCCCGCCTGCGCGCCGGGCTCGAGCGCCAGCGTGACGAGGCGCTTCGGTCGCTCGAGGATCGCGCCCACCAGGTCGAGTCCTCGCTCCGTGAGCGGCTCAACGAGATCGCCTCGGATGCCGAGTCAGAACGGACGATTCTCGATTCCCGCCTTCAGGATCTGAGCAGGAAGCTGGACGAATTGACCGCACGAAGCGAGGTCTGACCTCCAACTTTCGGAGGCAGGGTTCGTCTAGAACAGAGCGAAATGGCTGCCACTATGCCCCAGACGATCGAACAACCACTGACGGAGCGCGAAAAGGTCGAATCCTGGCGCCTCCACGTCCTGATCGAGGCGGGGTACCCCTTGCCGCTGGCCGAGAAGCTCGCGCATTCCGACGCCGACCTGCATCGCGCCGTGGAGCTGACGGGCTGCGGCTGCAGCTTCGAGACGGCCGCCGAGATCCTGCTCTAGCCCCAGCCTCTAGCATCGACCTGGTGAAGGTCGAGTCCATGGAGGTTGAAGGTCGCAAGGTCTATTCGGTCGCAGCGTTCAACGAGGGCGTCGCGATCTGGCTCGCACGGCTGCCGACGCTCTGGGTCGAGGGCGAGGTGACCGAGCTTCGCCGGCAGGACCGGTGGGCGTCGGTCTTCTTCACGCTCAAGGACCCGGAGAACGGTGCCTGCCTCGCCGCCCAGATTCCCCGTGGACGATTCGATGCGCTCGAGCTCGGCCTCGGCGACGGCGAGCGCGTGCATGTCTTCGGCCGGCCCGAGCTGTACGAGCAGCGCGGCGAACTACGACTGAAGGTTTTGACGATCGAGCGCTTCGGCGTCGGCGCTCATCTCGCGGCAATCGAGCGCCTGAAGCAGCAACTCGCGAGCGAGGGTCTCTTCGCGGCCGAGCGTAAGCGAGT
>DASYPH010000078.1:0-1526 GCA_036006925.1 Gaiellaceae bacterium | reverse complement strand
AAGGTCATGCCACCTACCTCCACGTATCGTCTCTCGTGAACCTGTCGCTGCGGCAACTTCGTCAGGACGCCCGCGTACGGGCGACGCGCCCATGTGGAGTTGCCCCCGTCGAACCGGACCACCTAGACGTTGGCGGTCGCTCTCCTGTACTCCCTGGGTGATTGCATCCGCAAGCCTTTGTGAGGGTGGACGTCGTTGTAATCCTCAAACCAGCCGGCGAGCTGCTGCATGACGCTGGCTCCGCTGTGCAGCTCGTTCAGGTACACATAGTCGAGTTTGAAGGTCTTCACGAAGGACTCGGCCATGCCGTTGCTCTCGGGCGAGTACGCCGGCGTCGTGCAAACCAGCAAACCGATCTTCTCGCCAAAGTCCCGCGTCTCCGTCGCTGTGTAGGGCGGCCCGTTGTCCGACAGCCATTCCACGGCCTGCGGCGTCCGAAGCGCGTCCGCGCCGAAGCGCTGCTCGACGGACTCGGCCATCAGGTCGCGGATCATTTCTCCCGTGATGGCCGCGGTCGTCGCGACGTAGCTCATCACCTCGCGGTCGCAGCAGTCGAGGCTGAATGCGACCTGGACGCGCTCGCCGTTCCAGCAGCGAATCTCGAAGGCGTCCGAGCACCATCGGAGATTCGACCGAATGGTGATGATTACGCCGTCGTGCGTGCGTGTGGACTTGCCCGTGTACCGCGCCAGGAGCCAGCGCTGCGCCTTCATGATGCGGTACACACGCTTCGCGTTGACCGGCGCACCGCCGGCGGCGACCAGCGCTCGGCTCACCAGCCGCGTCGTCCGCAAGTAGCCATAGCTGGGCCGCGCGTCCACGACCTGCTTGATCCGCTCGGTGAGGCCGGCGTCGTCGACGTGCCGTCGGCGGCGCACGAAGTACCGTCGCTGTCGGCGTTCGATGAGGTTGGACCGCGACAAGCCCAGCGCCGAAGCGATCGCCCTCACCGCGAACCGTCCTTTTTCAATAAGGGCGCCCGCGACAACAGTTTTTTTTCGCGCGCGATCTCGATGGCGTCTTTCAAGATCTCGTTCTCGAGCGTCTTCCGACCCAGCAGCCGCTCGAGCTCGCGGATCCGCACCTTGAGCACCTTCACCTCGGACTCGGGCACCACCGCTTCGTCTGCGCCTAGGCTAGACATGGTTCCTTCCTCGACGAGCCGCCGCCATTTGAAAACCTGGCTCGGCGACACGCCGTAGCGGCGGCTCACCGACGACACGCTGTGCCCCGGCACCGTCGTTTCCTCAACGATCTTCCGCTTCTCTTCGGCAGTGAATCGTCGACGCCGACCCGATCGCGCGGGCTCGATTACCTCTACCTCCGGAATTAGTCCTGGTTCCATCCTAGCTCCTGTCGTGTCTTAGCTAGGTGGTCCGGTTCTTCACGGGGCTACGTCACGCGGCTTCGCCGCGCGGAGCTCTTCGCGGGGGGTCCTAGGACCCTCCCAGGGTCCTAGAAAAAGTTCGCGTGAGCGTAGCGCGGCTTCGCCGCGCGGAGCTCTTCGCGGGGGGTCCTAGGACCCT
>DASYPH010000077.1:0-10191 GCA_036006925.1 Gaiellaceae bacterium | reverse complement strand
GACCGACCAACCTGCGGTCGGTGCCCGTCGCGGCTTTATAGGGGTCAGTCCACTTCCTTGGCGTTGATCCAGCTCATGAGTTTGCGGAGCTTGGCGCCGGTGACTTCGACTGGGTGGGTCTTGTCTTTTTCCTTCATCGCTTTGAAGTTTTTGCCGCCGCTCTTGGCTTCTTCGATCCATTCCTTGGCGAACTTGCCTTCTTGGATTTCCGTGAGGATCTTCTTCATTTCCTTCTTCGTTTCGGCGGTGACGATCCGCGGGCCGCGGGTGTAGTCGCCGTATTCGGCCGTGTTCGAGACGCTGTAGCGCATGTAGTTCAAGCCGCCTTGATAGAACAGATCGACGATCAGTTTCAATTCGTGCATGCACTCGAAGTAGGCCATCTCGGGCTGATAGCCGGCCTCGACGAGCGTCTCGAAGCCGAGCTGGATCAACTGCGTGACACCGCCGCAAAGCACCGTCTGCTCACCGAACAGATCGGTCTCGGTCTCCTCCTGAAATGTCGTCTCGACCATGCCCGCACGTGCGGCGCCGAGTGCGGCGCCATAGGCGAGCGCAAGCTCGCGGGCGCGCCCGCTCGCATCCTGGGCGACCGCGACGACCGCGGGTGTCCCGTAGCCCTCTTCGTAGAACCGTCGCACGATGTGCCCGGGGCCCTTAGGCGCGACCATGATCACGTCGTGCCCGGCAGGCGGGGCGATGCGCCCGTAGTGGATGTTGAAGCCGTGGGCGAAGAGCAGAGCGGCCCCCGGCGCCAGGTTCGGCGCCACCTCTTGCTCGTAGAGTGCGGGCTGGGCGCCGTCCGGTACGAGGAACGCGACCAGTTGGGCGTCGCGCACGGCCTCGGCGACCGAGCGCACGGTGAGTCCCGCATCCTCCGCGGCGACACGCGAGCTGCTGTCGTCACGGAGGCCGACCTCGACCTCCACACCCGATTCGTGCAGGTTCAGGGCGTGCGCATGGCCCTGGCTGCCGTACCCGAGTACTGCCACCTTGCCGTTCAGAAGCTCGCTGTCGCCCGACTTGATGATTTCGGCCATGTGCGATGGGTCCTTTCGTTTCAGACCTGGACAGAAGGAGATGGAAGGCGACCGTCGGCGCTCGGCCGGCGTAGGCCGACACGGCCGGTCCGGACCAGCTCGCGGACGCCGTACGGACGAACGAGCTCTTCGAACGCCTCGACCTGATCGGACCGGCCGACGAGCTCGAACGTGATCGCGTCCCGGCCGATGTCTGCGACCTGGGCGCCCGCCATCTGGCTCAGGGCGACCAACTCGGCGCGCCTCTCGGCTGAGACCGCGACGGTGATCAGCGCGAGCTCACGCTCGATTGCCTCGTCGGGACGAAGCTCTGTGACACGAAGCACGTTGACGAGCTTGTGCATCTGCTTCTCGATCTGCTCGAGCGAGTGCTCGCTGCAGTCGACGCGCAGCGTCAGCCGGGAGATGTCAGGGCGCTCGGTCGGCCCGACCGCCAGGCTCTGGATGTTGTAGCCCCGCCGTGAGAACAGCTGCGAAACCCGAGCAAGCGCCCCGGGTGTGTTCTCGAGCCGAACCGAGATGGTGTGGTTGGTCACGCGGCGACGACCTCGCCGCCGGGCGCCTCGACGACGTCGACCGCCGCGGCGCCGGCCGGGATCATCGGGAAGCACTTCTCCTCGGCTGCGCAGCGGACGTCGACGACTGCGGTTCGTCCGGCGGAGAACGCAGCGACGAGTGCTGCCTCCAGCTCGTCCTCGGTCTCGACTGTGAAGCCGGCGCACCCGTACGCCTCGGCCAGTAGGGCGTAGTTGGGGACGGCGTGCGTGAGGTGTGTTTGCGCGAAGCGTTCGTCGTAGAACATCTCCTGCCACTGCCGGACCATCCCGAGCCAGCCGTTGTTGATGATCACGGCGACGATCGGCAGACGCTCGAGCGCTGCGGTCGCGAGCTCCTGACAGGTCATCTGGAAGCACCCGTCGCCGTCGATGCAGACGACGGTCGCGTCTGGACGGGCGGCTTTCGCGCCGATCGCGGCCGGGATGCCGTACCCCATGGTCCCCAGGCCGCCGGAGGTGATGAACGAACGCGGTGTGTCGCACTGGATGTACTGCATCGCCCACATCTGATGCTGTCCGACGCCCGTCGTCCAGACGACGTCCTCGTCGCGAGTCGCGGCGAGATCCCGCAGCGCCTCGATCACCGTCTGCGGCTTGAGCGCATTCTCGGCCTTTTCGTACCGGAACGGGAACTGCGCACGCCATGCGTCGAGCTGCCGCAACCACGGGCTTCGGTCCAACTGACCCTCATCGACTGCGGCTTTGAGCTCGGCGCTCAGTTGCGACAGCGCGAGCCTGAGCGGCCCGACGATCGGGATCTCCGCGTGCCGGATCTTTCCCACCTCGGCGGCGTCGATGTCGAAGTGGATCACCTTCGCTCCTGGCGCGAACGCCGAGACCTTCCCCGTGACGCGATCGTCGAAGCGCGCCCCGATCGCGATCACGAGATCGGCCTTGTTCAACGCCCAGTTCGCGAACTTGGAGCCGTGCATGCCCGGCGCGCCGTAGTTCAGCGGGTGGGAGTCGGGAAGACAGCCCTTGCCCATCAGGGTCACGACCGCGGGAAGCTGCGCCGAGTCCACGAGTTCCAGCAACTCGTCGCACGCGTCGGCGTTGAGGATGCCGCCGCCCGCGTAGATGATCGGCCGCTGCGCCACGGCGATCGCCCGCGCAGCTTCCCGCAGCTGCCTGGGGTGCACTTTGTGCGGTGGCTTCCACCCGGGCAGATCGACATGGTCGGGATAGACGAAGTCGAGCTCGGCTTCCTGCACGTCCTTGGCGATGTCGACCAGAACCGGCCCCTTGCGCCCGGTCTGCGCGACGTGGAAGGCGGCCTTGAGCGCGCGTGGGAGCTCCTCGACGTCCTGGACGAGCCACGAGTGCTTGACGATCGGCATCGTGATTCCGGTTGCGTCGATCTCCTGGAAGGCGTCGGTGCCGATCAGCGAGGCCCGCACCTGGCCGGTGATGCAGACGAGCGGCGTCGAGTCCATCCACGCATCAGCGATCGGGGTTACGAGATTCGTCGCACCCGGCCCGGAGGTCGCGATCGCGACTCCCACCTTGCCCGAGGCGCGGGCGTAGCCCTCGGCCATGTGGCCTGCACCTTGCTCGTGCCGCGCGAGCACGTGGCGCACCGTCGTGCCGCGTGCGATCGCATCGTAGGTCGGCAGGATCGCGCCGCCCGGAATGCCGAAGACGACTTCGACGCCCTCGAGTTCGAGACAGCGCAGGATGGCGTCGGCGCCCAGCATCCGAATGCCGCGCGGTTCGCTCAATGCCACACCTCTTCGTAGTGCTCGACGTCGGTGCGAGCATCGGGCAGCACGTCGATCACGGCGTCGGTGAACGACCGTGTGTCCAGGTTCGACGAGCCCGCTGAGCGCGCGACCTGGGCGACGGCACGCTCGAGCGTTCTCGAGGCGGCGCGGCGCTTCAGGCCCTCGGCGAGCAGCAGCGAGGCCGTCAAAAGCATGCCCATCGGATCCACGACACCGAAGCCGGCATGCTCGGACGGCTCGGACATGCGTGGCGCGAACAAGCCAGGACCGTCCTCGGACAGCCAGGCATGCGCCACCGACCCGCCGGACCCGGCGAACGCGGCAGCCGCATCGGTGACGGCGGAGACCAGACCCGCTTCGGTGACGACGACGTCGAGTTCCTCGGGTTGCTCCCGAAGCCGGACCAATGTGGCGCCGAGTGACAGCTCGGTCACGTCGAGTCCGTCCCAGTGGAGACGCTCGTGCTCGACCGCCGCCCGCCACTCGCGTGTTTCCCCGACAACCAGTACGCGCCCGTGCCGCGCTGCCGCGCAGGAAAACGCGCGGCCGACCGCAATCGAGTTCGCCCAGCTCCCCATCGGTCCCGCGATCACGACGTCCCCGCCAGACGCAAGGTGAACGCGCGCAACGCGCCAGGCGAGCGCGAGGTCGGCCTTGACGCCGTCGAACGCGGGCTCATCGGGTGAGGCGACGAGGATCGCGTCGGCTCGGCGGTAGCCGTCTCTCGTCTCCGCGGGAAGCGGATGACCGGAGCGGGTGACGCCCTCGCCGGCGAACGGGAGATGAACGTCGTCCAGCTCGAACGCGTGCAGCCGGGTGACGCTGTCGAGCGCGCGGGTCGCAGAGGCCATCAGCTCTGGCCCGACGCCGTCGCCGGCGAGACACGCAACGGTCTTGACAATCATGCAGGAACCTCCTGGAACACCTGGTCGAGGGAAACGGGCTGGCCGAGGTCGGCAAGCTCCTTGAATCGTCTGAACGCGCTGTCGAGCTGGGAGCGTTCGACGGCGTGTCCGGCTTCAGCGCACGCAAGCGCGAAGGCGTGGCGGCCCGAGTGCTTGCCGAGTGGCAGGGTCATCGCCGTGCCGAGCTCCCGCGGATCGATGATCTGGTACGTGCCGGCGTCCTTGAGCATCCCGTCCTGATGGATCCCAGCCTCGTGGGCGAAAGCGTTGGCACCCACGATCGGCTTGTTCAGGGCGACCGGATACCCGGTCAGCTCGCAGACGAGCGCGGAGGCATCGCGGATCACAGCGGGATCGATCGCGGTCTCGGCCTCGAACGCATCGGCCCGGACGCGAATCGCCATCGCGATCTCTTCGAGTGACGCATTGCCCGCGCGCTCGCCGATGCCGTTGACCGTGCACTCGACCTGCGTCGCGCCGGCCCCCACACCGGCCAGCGAGTTCGCGACCGCCAACCCGAGGTCGTTGTGACAGTGGACCGAGAGCTCGACGCGCGTGAGCTCGGGACATCGTTCGACCAGCTCCTGGAACAGCCCGGCGTACTCGACGGGTGACGAATACCCGACGGTGTCGGGGAGGTTGACGATCGTCGCCCCAGCGGCCACCGCCGCGCTGCACACCTCGGCGAGGAACACGCGATCCGAGCGTGTCGCGTCCTCCGCGGAGAACTCGACCTCGTCTGCGAGCTCCGCCGCGTACGCAACCGACCAGCGGACGCGCTCGAGCACCTCGTCGGGAGTCAACGCGAGTTTGCGCTCCATGTGCAGCGCGCTCGTGGCGATGAACACGTGGATGCGACGCCGGCTTCCCGCGGCGAGCGCGGCTGCGGCCGCGTCGATGTCATCGGCCGTCGTGCGGGCGAGCGAGGCGACGGTGACACGGTCGACCGCACCCGCCACCGCGACGACGCCGGCGAAGTCACCCGGCGACGACGCGGCGAAGCCGGCTTCGATGACGTCGACGCCGAGGCGTTCGAGCGTCACGGCCAGCTCGGCCTTGTCTCGCGGAGACAAGGCGATGCCAGGCGACTGCTCGCCGTCTCTCAGGGTCGTATCGAAGATCTTGATCCTGCGCACTCGTTTCGCTCCTCGGTCTCGGCCCGCGGAAGTGCGGGCGCACTACTTCCGTCGTGACGTCGGCGTGTGCGGCGTCGAACGGCCGCGTGAGCGAAATCTCCCCCTAGAGGGGGAGAATGAGGATGACCGTAAGAAGGAGAACGAGCCCGAGCGCAGAGGTAGCCGCAACAGGCGGCGTCATCTGCGTGCTACGGGCAGCGCGAGTCATCGTGCTTGCAGTGTGCACGCGCGCAGTGACGCTGTCAAGCTTCAGAACTTAAAGCGACTACCCTTTTCGAAGCGACGGGGCGACCTAGCCGCGACCGGCGGCCGTGCGGCGACGCGTCGGCGACTCGGTGATCATCCACGAGCGCCCGAAGCGACGCATCTCTCGGATCACCGGTAGCAGCGCGCGGCCCTTCTCGGTCAGCTCGTACTCGACGCGCGGCGGCGATTCCGGATAGCTGCGCCGGATGACGACGCTCTGCCGCTCCAGCATGTCGAGCCGCTCCGAGAGCGTTCTCGGGCTGATTCCGGGACACGCGTGCTCGAGCTGCATGAAGCGCCGCGCGCCCTCGGACAGGTCATGGATGATCAGCGGTGTCCACTTCGTGGCGACGATCTCTGCCGCCGCGGCGACCGCACAGCTTGCGTCGTGTACCTCGTTCATCGTTCGTTTCATAGGGCGCAGTCTAGTCCGCCGCGCGGCTTCCAGCTATCGAAAGGAAAGGGACCTGCCGAGACGGCGCCTCACTCTCGTCGAGCCAGTCGCGCACAGCCTCAGCGCAACGTCGCCCTTCGTCGATCGCCCAGACGATCAGCGACTGTCCGCGGCGCGCATCGCCTGCGGCGAACACTCCCGGCGACGAGCTGGCAAACCGCGGCGCGGAGATGTTGCCGCGGGCGTCGCGGTCGACGCCGAGCCCGCTGAGCAGTGCGGGCTCGGGACCGACGAAGCCCATTGCCAGCAGCACGAGGTCGGCCTGCCGCGCCTCCTCCGTGCCCGAGACCAGTTCGAACGGCGGAACGCCGGAGTTGCGTGACCAGACGATCCGCTCGACTGCTCCATCGCGCCCTTCGAAACGCGTCGTCGAGATCGAGAAGTCGCGCGCTCCTCCTTCCTTGAGCGCGTATGACGTGCGCAGCTTCATCGGCCAGCGCGGCCAGGGCGTCAGCTCGTCCGGACGCGCGGTCGGCGGCTCGCCGAGCAATTCGATCTGCAGGACGGACGCCGCGCCCTCGCGATGGGCGTGACCGACGCAATCGGCTCCCGTGTCGCCACCGCCGATCACGACGACATGACGACCGGCGGCCGAGATCGCCGCCGGCGCCCCGGCGGCGATCACACGCGCCCGCTCGGTCAGGTACTCCATCGCAAAATGCACGCCGCCGAGCTCCCGGCCCGGCACCCCCAGGTCGCGCGGCACGCGCGCGCCGGTCGCAAGCACCACCGCGTCGTAGTCTGCTCGAAGCTCCTCGACTTCGAGCTCGCCGCCCACGTCGACGCCGAGGCGGAACTCGACCCCCTCGGCGACGAGTTGCTCGACGCGACGCTGGACGAGCGCCTTCTCGATCTTGAACTCGGGCACGCCAAACCGGAGCAGGCCACCGGCGGCCTCGTCGCGCTCGAACACGACGACCTGCTCACCGGCCCGCGCAAGCTGCTGCGCGCACGCCAGGCCGGCTGGGCCGGATCCGACGACCGCGACGCGGCGCCCGGTCAAGGCGGAGGGCGGCTGCGGAACGATCCAGCCTTCGGCCCAGGCGCGATTGACGATCGCCAGCTCGATCTGCTTGATCGAGACGGCGTCGCCCTCGTTGATCTCCAGCACGCACGCCGACTCGCACGGCGCGGGACAGAGACGGCCGGTGAACTCGGGGAAGTTGTTCGTGCGATGCAGTTGCTCGCTCGCTTCGGCCCAGCGGTCACGGAAGACCAGGTCGTTCCAGTCCGGGATCAGGTTCCCGAGCGGGCAGCCGTGATGGCAGAACGGGACGCCGCACTCCATGCAGCGCGACGCCTGCTCGCGCAGCTGCACCAGTGGCAACGTGCCGACGAACTCGCGCACATCCTCGATCCGCTCGCCCGGAGGGCGTTCCGGCGGCTCGAGCCTGCCGATCGTGATGAATGCCCCGATCTTCCCCATCAGGCCGCCTCCTCGGACTCCCGCGTCACGAAACCGGCGCCGCCGGCGGAGACAGGGCGATCCTGGTACCGAACGTCGCCTCCGAGATCGGCCAGTGCACGTTTGTAGTCGTGCGGGATCACCTTCACGAACCGGGCCGGGTTCCACTCGGCGAGGACGCCGAGCGCGACCGGCGACCCTGTGCGCTCTGCATGTTCTTCCAGCAGTCCGATCACGGTCTGCTCGTCTTCGCCGTCGAGCGCCTCGAGGTCGACGAGCTGGAGGTTGCAGCGCGCGGCGAACGTACCGTCCTGGTCGAGAACGTACGCGATCCCGCCGCTCATCCCGGCGGCGAAGTTCCGGCCCGTCGACCCGAGCACCACCACACGCCCGCCGGTCATGTACTCGCAGGCATGGTCTCCGACACCCTCGACGACCGCCGCAGCCCCCGAGTTGCGCACCGCGAACCGCTCGCCGGCGATGCCGCGGAAGAATGCACGTCCGGCTGTCGCGCCGTAGAGAACGGTGTTGCCGACGATGACGTTCTCCTCGGCGGCGAAGGTCGACTCCGCGGGCGGCCGCACGGCAAGCGTGCCGCCGGAAAGACCTTTGCCGGCGTAGTCGTTGGCCTCGCCGGTCAGCGTCAAGTCGATCCCCGGCGCGAGCCAGGCGCCGAACGACTGGCCGGCCGACCCCTCGAGCGCGATGCGAATCGTGCCGGGCGGCAGGCCTGAGCGCCCATGGCGCTTCGTCACCGCATGAGAAAGCAACCCACCGACGGTCCGGTCGACGTTTCGCACTGCGTACGAGGCGGTCATCGGCTCGGCAGTGTCGAGCGCAGCCTTCGCGTTCTCGATCAGCTGCCAGTCGATCGCGTCACCGAGCGGCGAGACTTGCGCTTCGACGCGGCGCAGCGCCGTGCCGCTCGGCACATCCGGCGCGCGCAGGATGTTCGAGAGATCGATTCCGCGCGCCTGCCAGTGGTCGAGTGCGTCATCCGGCTCCAGCAGGTCGACCCGGCCGACGAGATCGTCGAACCGGGCCACGCCGAGCGACGCCATGATCCGGCGCACGTCCTCGGCGACGAGGAAGAAGAACTCGATCACGTGCTCGGGCTGCCCCCGGAACCGCTTGCGCAACTCCGGATCCTGCGTCGCGATGCCGACCGGACAGGTGTTCAGATGGCAGGCGCGCATCATCACGCAGCCTGTCGCGATCAGCGGCGCCGTCGCGAACCCCATCTCGTCGGCACCGAGCAACGCTGCAATCACGACGTCCCGCCCGGTCTTCAACTGTCCGTCCGTCTGCACCCAGATCCGCGACCGAAGGTCGTTGAGCACCAGCGTCTGCTGCGTCTCGGCGAGCCCGATCTCCCACGGAACACCGGCGTGCAGGATCGAGGAGACGGGCGAGGCACCGGTTCCACCGTCGTGGCCGGAGATCAGGACATGGTCGGCGTTGGCCTTCGCGACGCCGGCGGCGACAGTGCCGACACCGACCTCGGCAACGAGCTTCACCGAGATCCGCGCATCGGGATTTGCGCAGCGCAGGTCGTAGATCAGCTGCTTCAGATCCTCGATCGAGTAGATGTCGTGGTGAGGCGGCGGCGAGATCAAGCCGACGCCCGGCGTCGTCAGGCGGACACCCGCGATGTACCGGTCGACTTTGTGGCCCGGCAGCTGGCCGCCTTCGCCCGGTTTGGCACCCTGCGCCATTTTGATCTGCAGCTCGTCGGCGTTCGTCAGGTAGTCGATGTTCACGCCGAAGCGGCCCGACGCGACCTGTTTGATCTTCGAACGGCGTTCGTCCGTGAAACGCACCGGGTCTTCACCGCCCTCGCCGGTGTTGGAGCGTCCGCCGATGCGGTTCATCGCGACGGCGAGCGTCTCGTGCGCTTCGCGAGAGAGCGATCCGAGTGACATCGCACCGGTCGAAAAGCGCTTGACGATCTGTGCGGCCGGCTCGACCTCGCTGAGCGGAATACCGCTCGCGGGCGTGCGGAAGCGCAGCAAACCGCGCAATGTCGAGCGACGCGCTGCGTCGTCGTTGACGGCGGCGGCGAACTCGTCGTAGGTCTGCTGTCCACCGCCGCGCACCGCGTGCTGGAGCAAGGCGATCGTCTCGGGATTCCATTGATGGTGCTCGCCGTCTCGCCGCCACGCGTAGAGGCCGACCACCGGCAAGAGGTCTTCGCGCCCGTTGTCGGGAAATGCGCGCCGATGGCGCACGAGCGCGCCTTCCGCGATCTCGGTGAGACCGATCCCGCCGATCCGTGACGGCGTTCCGGTGAAGTAGCGCTCGATCAGCTTCGGGGCGAGCCCGACCGCTTCGAAGACCTGTGCGCCGCAGTAGGAGGAGATCGTCGAGATGCCCATCTTCGAGATCACCTTGAGGAGGCCCTTGCCGATCGCCTTGACTGCGCGGTCCCGGGCCTCCGCATGAGAGAGCTCGATCCTCCCCTCCTCGACCAGCTGACCGATCGTGTCCAACATCAGATACGGGTTGACGGCAGCTGCGCCGTATCCGATCAGCACGGCGACGCTCTGCACGCTCCTGGGTTCGCCGGATTCGACGACGAGGCCCGTCTGCAGCCGAGTCCCCGTGCGAACAAGGTGATGGTGCACCGCACCGACGGCGAGCAAGGACGGGATCGGCGCGCGCTCGGCTCCGACCGCGCGATCCGAGAGGACGAGGATATTCGTACCGGCCGCAAGCGCGCGGTCGGCG
>DASYPH010000076.1:0-1568 GCA_036006925.1 Gaiellaceae bacterium | reverse complement strand
CAACGCGAGATCCCACAGCGGAGGAGCCGGTGCGGCGAGATCCCAATCGATAAAGGCCGACGCACTGCCAAGAGGCTCGAAGACGGTGTTGTCCGGCGAGAGATCATTGTGACAGATCACATCCCCGCTTCGTGGCGCCCCGACCATGAACTGCCAGCGCGAGCCTGGCGGTGCTGCGAACGACCGACTCGCATCGTGAAACGCGCGGATCAGCTTGCCTACAGACACGAGTTCCTCGTCGGAGTGGTTCGCCTCACCACCGGGCATGAACGTCACGATCTCGACACCGTTGTCCAGTCCAAGAGGTCGCGGTGCGCCTGCGAAGCCGACCGTTGGCAAGTGCCGAAGCAGCGCGTGAACTGCGGGCGTCCATTCGCCCGCACTGCGGTGGACGGTATCGCCCCGCCGCTCCACCCAACTCAAGCCGCCACCGACACTCATAGACGCAGCATCCCAGTCCGCGCTGGCTCTGGCGTCATTCCGGAACGCTGGCGCAGGCCAGGTCCTTGATCTGCAGAGACCAGACCTAGCCCGGCTCGACGATCAATAGCTGCGTGAGGGCTTCTGCGGTCTCCGGCCACCGAAGGGTCTCGAACGCTTGGGTTGGGTCGCACCAGCGGTAATCATCGTGCTCCCAATCCAGCCGTGGCTCCCATGTGTCTGGAGCTTCGGCTTGGAAGCACGTCACCTCCACCTCGACGACTGACGCGTCGTACCGTTGCCGCCGCTCCGCGGGTTCCTCGGCAAGCGGGTAGACATACTCGGTCGCCTTGGCTCCGTCGGTGACCGTCGCAACCAGCCCGGTTTCTTCTCGAAGTTCACGTTCTGCGGCCTCTCGCGCCGTTTCGCCAGGCTCGACGCCTCCCGCGACGACATGCCAATAGCTAGGCAAAGCAGGCGACGCCCGATGCGTTCGCCTGTGGCACACAAACCTTCGTTTTGTTTGCGGGTGGGCGTCGGCGAAGCCGACGAGCGTGGCTGGCGTTTGCCACGGCCCACACCGTTCAGGAAGGTTGCATTCGGTCTCGAACCACCTCGCGTGAGGATTCCGGTTCTATCCGTATTGCGTTCAGTCGCCGACGGGAGGCGGGCGCCATTGCGGTCTTCGACTCGCTCAGCGAGCTGCGTCGGCAGATCGATACGACGCCACTCGGACGACGCGGAACTCGATTCCGAGCAGACCGAGCCGGGAGGCGCTCATCTCAGTCAGGGTCCTGCGCCGTGGAAGAAGCCGTCGAGCGACGACGATGGCGAGCGCGGCGGACCGCAACGTTTCGGTTCGCCTCCGGCGGGAAAACGAGCCGGTACGTGTCGTCCCAGATCGAGAATCCCTGGGGTGAGAGAACGCCGTTTCCGGTCGGCGGGGACTGGCCGATTCGGGTCGACGAGCACACGGAGGCGGCCGTCGAAGATTGGGTCCAGTCAGCGTGTGTGCTCTGCTCGAACGGGTGCGGGATCGATATCGGCGTTCGGGGCGGACGGATCGTCGGTGTCCGTGGACGTGCTGTCGATCGTGTCAACCATGGGCGACTCGGGCCGAAGGGGCTGAACGGCTGGCAGGCAAACAA
>DASYPH010000075.1:0-5409 GCA_036006925.1 Gaiellaceae bacterium | reverse complement strand
AGTCGCGGGTGCCGGAGTTGGTGCCGATCCGCTATGGGCGGATGCTCGTCTCGCCGTTTACCTTCTACCGGGGCGCCGCCTACCTGATGGCTTCGGACCTCTCGGGCATGCCGAGGAGCGGCTTGAACGTGCAGCTCTGCGGTGACGCACATCTCTCCAACTTCGGCGGGTTCGCAGCGCCGGATCGCCGGCTCGTGTTCAGCATCAACGACTTCGACGAGACGCATCCGGGCCCATTCGAGTGGGACGTGAAGCGGCTGGTTGCGAGCTTCGCCGTCGCAGGTCGCGATCGTGGCTTCGACGACAAGCAGCGAGAGGCGGTGAATCTGGCCGTTGGCAGCTCCTACCGGGAGGCGATCAGCCGGTATGCCTGCATGACGAACCTCGACCTCTGGTACTCGCGCGTCGACGTCGACGATCTGATTGCGGAGTTCCAGACCTTCGCAACGGCGAAGGAGCGTAAGCGGGCGGACAAGAACCTGGCCAAGACACGTTCGAAGGACAGCCTGAGGGCCTTCTCGAAACTGACGGAGATCGTCGACGGCGAGCCGCGGATCACGGCCGATCCGCCTGTCGTCACCCCGATCGAGGACCTCCTCGGCGATCGCGCGCACGAGTTCGAGGAGTTTCTGCACGGCGTTCTCCGCTCCTACCGGCGGACGCTGACGGGTGACCGTCGCCGCCTGCTCGAGCGCTATCGCTACGTTCATTCGGCCCGAAAGGTCGTCGGCGTCGGCAGCGTCGGTACACGCGCGTTCATCATGCTTCTGCTCGGCCGAAATGACGCCGACCCGCTTTTCCTCCAGTTCAAGGAAGCCGAAGCCTCGGTGCTGGAGCCGTTCCTCGGCAAGAGCGAGTTTTCGAACCACGGCCAACGGGTGGTCGAGGGCCAGCGCCTGACCCAGGCGGCCAGCGACATCATGCTCGGCTACATCCGCGCCGAGGGCTTCGACGGGATCAAGCGTGACTTCTACGTTCGTCAGCTCTGGGATGCCAAGGGCTCGGCCCTGGTCGAGCTGATGGAGCCGCGGGTCATGAGCATGTACGCGACCGCCTGCGGCGCCGAGCTCGCCCGGTCGCATGCGCGGTCCGGAGACGCAGTCGCGATCGCGAGCTACCTCGGCACGAGCGATACGTTCGACCGCGCCCTCGCCCGGTTCGCGGAGTCGTACGCCGACCAGAACGAGCGCGATTGCAAGACGCTCGCCAACGCCGTCGAGAACGGCCAGATCACGGCCCAGACGGGGATTTAGGCGCTCGGCCGCTGCTCCGGTTCGCAGCACCGCCTACACGAGTTCGGTCGGCGTTCCGGCGCCGGATCCGAGAAACCGGAAAGGACACTGAGATGAGCAAGGCGTTCAAGGGCACGATCAATATCGACATCAAGGACTCGGTTCCCGACTGGGAGCCGTACGCACAGCCGGTCCCGCCTGACGACGCGCCGAACGTGCTCTACATCGTCCTCGACGATGTCGGCTTCTCGGCAATGGAGTCATTTGGAGGCCTGATCGAGACACCGAACATCAAGCGGATCGCCGATCGGGGGCTGCTGTACACGAACTTCCACACGACGGCGCTCTGCTCGCCGACGCGCTCATGTCTCCTGACGGGTCGCAACCACACGACGAACTCGATGGCGTGCATCACCGAAGCCGCATCGGGATTCCCGAACGCCAGCGGGCACATCCCCGGCGAGTGCGCGATGATCCCCGCGGTGCTTGGCGAGCTCGGCTGGAACACCTACATCGTCGGGAAGTGGCACCTCTGTCCGGAGGACGAGATGAACAACGCGTCGACCAAGAAGGACTGGCCACTTGGGCGCGGTTTCGAACGCTTCTACGGCTTTCTCGGTGCCGAGACGAACCAGTGGTACCCCGATCTCACCTACGACAACCACTCGGTGGAGCAGCCCAAGCTGCCGGAAGAGGGTTACCACTTCTCGGTCGACATCACCGACAAGGCGCTGTCGTTCATCAAGGACGCAAAGGTGGTTGCGCCGAACAAGCCGTTCTTCCTCTATTACGCCCCTGGAGCCGCCCACGCTCCTCACCACGTGCCGAAGGAGTGGGCCGACAAATACAAGGGCAAGTTCGACATGGGCTACGAGGCCTACCGCGAGCTCGTCTTCGCGAACCAGAAGAAGCTCGGGATCATTCCCGATCACGCCGAGCTGTCGCCGATCAACCCATACACCGACTTGAAAGGCCCGAACGGGGAGCCCTGGGGCGCGCTCGACGTCGTGCGCCCGTGGGACTCCCTCGCGGACGAAGAAAAGCAGGTCTTCTCGCGGATGGCCGAGGTCTACGCGGGCTTCCTGAGTCACGCCGACGACCAGCTCGGTCGGGTGCTCGACTACCTCGAGCAGTCCGACCAGCTTGACAACACGGTCATCGTGCTCGTCTCCGATAACGGCGCGTCGGGCGAAGGCGGGCCGAACGGCTCAGTCAACGAGAACAAGATCTTCAACGGACTACCGGACACGATCGAGGAGGCGCTCAAATACGTCGACGACCTGGGCAGCCCGAAGACCTACAACCACTATCCGACCGGCTGGGCCTGGGCTTTCAACACGCCGTTCAAACTGTGGAAGCGCTACGCGAGTTACCAGGGCGGTACTGCCGACCCGATGATCTTCTCCTGGCCGGCCCAGATCAAAGAGGCGGGCGTTCGCACGCAGTACACGCACGCGGTCGACATCGCTCCGACGATCTACGAGCTGCTCGGCGTCGAGCTGCCGGAGGTCGTCAACGGCTTCACGCAGCATCCGATCGAGGGCGAGAGCTTCGCGGCGAGCCTCTACGACGCCGACGCCGACGGTAAATCGACGCAGTTCTACTCGATGCTCGGTACACGGGGGATCTACCACGACGGCTGGAAGGCGGCACCGGTGACACCTGCCGCACCAGGTGCATGGGGCGATTTCGCCAACCAGCGGTGGGAGCTCTTCAACGCGCAAGCCGATCCGAGCGAGTGTCACGATCTCGCCGAGGAGAAGCCGGAGAAGCTTCAGGAGCTGATTGCGCTCTGGTGGGCAGAGGCAGGCAAGTACGGTGCCCTTCCGCTCGAGTCGCGCGACGCGATGGGCATCCTTCTCGCGCCGCGTCCTCAGCTCTCGAAGCCGCGTGACCGCTACGTCTACTTCCCGGACTGCGCCGAGGTGCCGGAGTCGGTCACGCCGGGCATTCGCAACCGCTCCTACGCGGTCGCTGTCGAGGTGAAGATCGACTCGCCGGAGGCCAGCGGGGTCCTGTTCTCGCAGGGATCGCGGTTCGGTGGCCACGCCCTCTACCTGAAGAACGGCAAGTTCAGGTACGTCTACAACTGGGTCGGGGAGTTCGAACAGATCGTCGAGTCCACCAAGCCGTTCCCAACTGGTGAGTGCGTGCTGTCGGTGGCGTTCGAGAAGGAAGGCGACGGGATGCCGACAGAGGGCACCCTCAGCCTCTTCTTCGACGACGAGAAGGTCGGCGAAGCGAAGATCAAGACCCAACCGGGAAAGTTCTCGCTGGCCGGTGAAGGGCTGAACGTCGGCAAGGACGGCGGCGAGCCGGTCACCGATGACTACGACGGCACCTCGCCGTGGGCGTTCGTGGGCGGCACGATCCACCAGGCCACGATCGACGTCGCCGGCGAGCCGTGGGTCGATCTCGAGAACGAGCTGGCCGGCGCGTTCGCGCGCGACTGACGTCGTGTCCAGGGGGTCGGGTGACGTCCCGACCCCCTGCCCTTGTCACCTGTGGCTCGTTGGTTTCCGGGCCGCCGTCTTCGCGAGCTGAGCGCGGCCGACGTCTCCAGCCGACCGGCCTCGTAAGGTGGCACGCGTTGGAGCCCCAGAGCACACGCCGCGTCGAACTCGTGCTCCCGATTCGCACGGTCCTGATCGTGATCGCTGCAATCGGCTTGATGGCGGCATTCGCGGCGATCGGCGACTCGTTCCTGATCGTGTTCGTCGGCGTCTTCCTCGCTCTCGTCTTCGAATATCCGACGCGCTTCGTGATGGCGAAGACCCGAATGTCACGTGGCCTGGCGGCGACCGTCACCGTGATCGGCGCAGCGGCGCTGGTGACGGTGCTCGCCCTTCTGCTTCTGGTGCCGCTCGTCGGCTCGGTCCGCGACTTCCTGCAGCAACTGCCGACGACGGTGCAGCAGCTGCAGGATTCGAGCGAGCTGTCGTGGGTCGGCGACTCGGGCGCAGCCGGCAACGTCCAGGAAGGCGCTCAGCAGGTGGCGAAAGCGGTCCCCGACGCGATCCCGGCCGTCCTCGGCATCGCCGGCAGTTTCTTCTCGCTCTTCCTGGCGGCGTTCACGATCCTGTTCGTCTGCCTGTTCCTACTGAGTGACATCGGCAACCTGAAGCGCGCCCTCGCAAGCGTGCTCATGCCAGGCGACGACGAGCGCTGGCTCGACGTGTGGGAGCAAGTCACCGCATCGATCTCGCGCTGGGCGATCGGCGTCGTGATCATCGCCGTGATCGCAGGCGTGACCCAGGGAGTCACCGCCTGGCTGCTCGGTTCGAGCTTCGCCGTTGCGCTGGGCGTGATCGCCGGGCTGCTCGACATGATCCCGAACATCGGAGCCACGATCGCCGGCTTCGTCCTCGTGCCCACCCTGTGGGCCGAGGAAGGATTGAGGGCCGCGATCATCATGCTCGTCGTGGTGCTCGTCTACCAGCAGCTCGAGAACAGCATCCTGACGCCGAAGATTCAGGGGAAGGCCGTCAACCTCTCGCCGTTCTTCATCATCGTCGCCGTGTCGCTCTTCGGCGCGCTGCTGGGCGTTCTGGGCGCGCTGACGGCCGTGCCGCTCGCGGCCACGATCCAGATCTTCATCCGGGAGCTGACGAAGGCGCGTCGCGAGCGCGTCGCGGCCGCCAGACCGGCGCTCGAGCCGGCCGAGGCCGAATCGGTCGCGTAGCAATCCGAACCGGCTCGCTCGCCGTATCGGGGACGCAGTCCCCGACAAGAGGAGGCAAGCGGATGAGGTATGTCGTGATCGCGCTCGTTGCGCTCATCGTCGCGGCCGGAGCGGCCGGTGCGGTTCGGAAGGGCGGATCGCTGCATGCGACGCTCGCCGGCAAGGTCGAGGTGCCCAAGGGCGACCCCGACGGCACCGGCACAGCCGAGATCACGTTCTCCGGCACGAAGGTGTGCTGGGAGATCAAGGTGTCGAAGGTCGCCACGATCGTGGCCGCCCATATCCACAAGGGCAAGGCCGGTGTCGCGGGTCCCGTCGTCGTCCCGTTCGGCAAGACCTACAAGTCGAAGGGTTGTGTGGCCTCGACGGCTTCACTGATCGCGGCGATCAAGAAGAACCCCGGCGGCTACTACGTCAACGTGCACAACGCGAAGTATCCGGGCGGAGCGCTCCGCGGCCAGCTGCGAAGCGACGGTTGACCATCAGGTGGCGCCC
>DASYPH010000074.1:0-19203 GCA_036006925.1 Gaiellaceae bacterium | reverse complement strand
GTACCCGAACAGCGGGAACGACTCGATGAAGGAGCCCCGCCCGGCCATGATCTCTGCGCGGCCGGTCGAGATCAGGTCGAGGCTGGCGAACTCCTCGAAGACGCGGACCGGGTCGTCCGAGCTGAGCACGCTGACCGCGCTTGTCAGCCTGATCCGGCTCGTCAGCGCGGCTACCGCCGCGAGCGGGACCGCAGGTGCCGAAACGACGAAGTCGGGCCGGTGATGCTCGCCGACTCCGAACACGTCGAGGCCGACCTGCTCGGCCAGCGTCGCCTCTTCGAGAAGCTCTCGCATGCGTGCCGCCGGGCCGGCGTCGCCGAGCTCCGCGAAGGTGTAGACGCCGATCTCCATCACACGGCCTACAGTCTGGCCCATGACCGACGTGTCGCAGCTCGACACCCCAGCACTGGTCGTCGACCTCGATCGCATGGAGCGCAACATCGAGCGGTGGCAGCGGCTGGCGGACGACGCGGGCGTCCGCTTCCGCGTGCACGTGAAGACCCACAAGGTGCCCGAGATCGCCCACAGGCAGCTGGCCGCGGGTGCGTGCGGGATCGTCTGCGCCAAGGTCGCCGAGGCCGAGGTGTTCGTCGCCTCCGGCTGTACCGACGTCGTCGTCGCCTTCCCGATCTTCGGTGACGAGAAGTGGCGACGCCTGGCAGCGCTCGCCGAAGGTGCGCGGATCGGCGTCAACGTCGACAGCTTCGAGGCTCTCGCAGGAATCTCGGCGGCCGCGCGAGCTGCCGGCGCGACGCTGGACGTCTACGTCGACGTGGATACGGGGCTGCACCGTGGCGGCCTCGCCGCTGACGCGGTGGCGGAACTGTCGCAGCTCTGCGCCGAGGTCGAGCAGCTCGGCGGTGTCGAGCTCGCCGGGGTGACGACTCATCGCCAGCTGGGCTACGCCGGCGTCGGCGAGTTGACGCCCGACCAGGCAGGTCGCGACGAGGGGGCACGACTCGTCGACGTCGCCGAGCAGCTGCGAAAGCGCGGACACGTGATCCGAGAGGTCGCGGCGGGCGGCTCGATCACGGGTCGCGGTGTGGCGGCGGCCGAGGGAGTGACCGAGCTGCGGGCGGGTACCTACGTGTTCAACGACCTGATGCAGCTCGCGGCCGGCACGGCGGTCGAGGACGACCTGGCGTTGACGGTGCTCTGCTCGGTCGTCAGCACGCGCCAGCCGGGCGGTGCCACGGTCGACGGTGGCTCGAAGACCTTCACGAGCGAGCGTGGCGCGGACGGCTTTGCGCGGGCGCTCGACCGGGAGATCGTGCTCGACCGGCTGAGCGAAGAGCACGGGATGGCGGTCCTCGCACCCGGTACGAGCGTGACGCTGGGCGAGAGGATCCGCTTCGTGCCGACCCACGCCTGCACGGCCGTCAACCTCGCCGACGAGCTGGTCGGGGTTCGCGGCGACCGGGTCGAGACGATCTGGCCGATCCTCGCCCGCGGCAAGCGGGCCTAGCGCTAGCCCCTGAGCAGGCCGGCGAGCCCGACAGCGAGCAGCGCCAGGCCGAGCAGCGCGACGAGCGCCGGCAGTGCGATCGGCGCATGTCGCACCAGGTGCACGCGCAGCCGCTGCGCGACGAGGGCCCCGCGGTCGCCGGACAGCGCGAGGAGCGTTAGGAGGGCGAGCAGCGGGGCGACGAACACCAGGTTGTAGGCGAGGACGAGCGCAACGTCGGCGAGCGCGCTGTGTGCGCCCTCGCTGACCGCGATCAGCGCGCCGAAGTACGGGATCGCGGTCGGCAGCTCGGTGGCCATGATTCCGGCGCCGACGAGCAGAGCCGAACCACCACCGGCCCGGGGCCGCTGGTCGGCAAGGCGGGTCGCAACCTTTGCGCGGGTGCGCCAGAGGAAGGCGGCGGCGACGAGCAACGCGACCCCGGCCGCAGCTTCGAGCAGGTGCAGCAGGTGCGGACGCGGCTGCGAGACGAAGTGCAGCAAGGCGCGGCCCGGTCCGAGGACGAGGATCAGGCCACCGGCCGTCGAGACGGCGAAGATCCCGGCGGTGAATGCCGCGACGTCGCGAAGACCATTGCGGCCGACGGCGTAGAGGAGCGCGGGCAGCAGCGTCGACGGGTTGAGCGAGTCGACAGCGGCGATCGAGAGGACGAGCAGGATCAGCAGCACGCTGCTGCGAGCTTCTCAGGATCGCTCGGGTAGCGTTGCGCCGCGTGCCGGTCCGGGTTCTCATCCTCAGCGCGAGCGTGGGCGAGGGGCACGACCGCCCTGCCCTCTGGCTCGCGGAGCAACTCCGGTCGGAACGCCCGGGCACCGTCGTGGTCGTCGAGGATTCCCTGCGGGTGATGGGCCGCGTCGTCGCTGCACTCAGCGAAGCGGCGCCGCGGGTGATGTTCTACCGCCTTCGTTGGTTCTGGGACTTCGCCTTCTGGGCGGTCACAGGGCCGGCGGCCGCCCGGTCGCTCGCGCAGACGCTCCTCGCCCGGCTCGGGTCGCCGGGCTTGCTGGCGCTCGTCGAGCGCTCGCGCGCCGACGTGGTCGTGTCGGTGTTCCCGCAGGCGTCCGAGGTGCTCGCTCGTCTCCGCCGTTCGGGCCGCCTTGGCGTGCCGTTCCTGTCGGGGATCACCGACGTCGCGGCGATGGACTACTGGGCCTGCCCGGGGGCCGACACCTACCTGGTGACGCAGCCGGAGGCGATCGCCGAGGTGCGGGAGATCGCCGGGCAAGGCGCCGAGGTGCACACCGTGACCGGGTTCACGGACCCGGCGTTCTACCGCCCACGCTCGCGGGCCGACGCTCGACGCGAGCTGAACCTCGACCTGGAGGCGACCATCGTGCTCGTTTCGGGCGGCGGCTGGGGCGTGGGTGACATCGAGGGCGCGGTTGCCGAGTCACTCGCGGTCGACGGAGCGACCGTGGTCTGCCTGACTGGCCGCAACGAGGCGCTGCATGCCTCGATCGCGAACCGCTTCGCCAACGACCCGCGCGTGCGCGTCGAGGGGTTCACCGAGCACATGGCCGACTGGCTCGCCGCCGGCGACGTGCTGGTCCACTCGACCGGCGGGCTGACCGTGCTCGAGGCGATCCTCCGCGGCTGCCCGGTGATCTCGTTCGGCTGGGGGCGGGGGCACATCCGCAAGCACAACGAGGCGTTCCGACGGTTCGGTCTGGCCGAGGTCGCCGCGACCCGTGGCGACCTCCGGTCGGCGTTGGTGCGCGCTCTCGCCGGCGGTCGCACGGCGACGGCAGGTTTCGATGATCTGCCATCTGCCGCAGCGTTCGTCCTGGCCGCCGCCGATGCGCGCTGAGCGCGTCGCGGTCGCCGCGCTGGCCGCCTGGTGTGCCCCCGCGGCGGCGCCGGTGGTGCCCGGAGTCGCACGGCTGATCGGGGTGCCCACGCGCCTCAGCGAGCGACACGGAGTCGCACTCACCTTCGACGACGGCCCGCACGCCAAGGGCACACCGGCCGTGCTCCGCGAGCTCGACCGGGCGGGAGCGGCGGCGACGTTCTTCCTGGTTGGCGAGCAGGTCGAGAGGTTGCCGTCCGTGGCGGCCGAGATCGCGGCGGCCGGCCACGAGATCGGCGTCCACGGCTACCGACACGTGCTGCTCCTCCAGCGCACGCCGGCGGCGCTGCGCAACGACTTCGCTCGCGCCGCTGCTGCGATCGCCGACGCCACCGGGCGGCAACCCGAGCTGTACCGGCCGCCGTACGGCATCTTCAGCATCCCGGCTCTGCGAATCGTCCGGCGGCTCGGGTGGTCGCCGTTCCTCTGGTCGCGGTGGGGCCGAGACTGGGATCGCGGCGCGACGCCCGCCGCGATTGCGGCACGCGCGACACGCGACATCGGGGCCGGCGACGTCGTGCTCCTGCACGACGCCGACCACTACAGCTCGGCAGGCTCCTGGCGCAACACTGCGGCCGCGCTGCCGTCGGTGCTCGCCGCGATCTCCCAGACCGGCGAGCCGTTCGTCTCGCTCAACCAGCGGAGATAGCGGGCGACGCCCTCTCCAAACGCCGTGGGGGGCCGCCAGCCGAGCTCGCTCGCCGCGCGCTCGCCGGAGATGCGCGCGATGTGCACATCGGCCGGACGCTCCGGGCCGTGGACGAGCGGCACATCCGCGACGAGCTCGCGCACCGTGTCGGCGATCTGGCGCACGCTCGTCTCTTCGTCGCCGACCAGGTTGTAGATGCGATTCGCCCCGGCCGGCTGGAGGCCGGCCACGACGCCTTCTGCGAGGTCCTCGACGTAGACGAACTGTCGTGTCTGCCGGCCGTCGCCGGCGATCGTCAGCGCCTTCGCGTTCTGTGCCCGGTCGACGAACGCCGGCACGACGGCTGCGAGCCGGGCCCGTGGGCCGTACGGGATCCCGAACCGGAGGATGGTGTGCTCGAGGGCGTAGAGGTGCGTGTACGCGCGGCAGTACATCTCGCCCGCGAGCTTGGTCGCCGTATAGAGGTGCGCCGGCAGCGCGAGCGGCGTCTCCTCGTCGATCAAGCCCTGCGCGGGGGCATTGCCGTAGACCCAGACGGTGCTGCCGTAGACGACGCGGCCGATCTCGGCATGACGCGCCGCCTCGAGGATCATCTGGGTGCCGTGCACGTTGATGCGGTCTGCGCGGAGGGGGTCGAGGACGACCTCGTTCACGTCGGCGACAGCGGCGAGATGGATGATCGCGTCGCAGCCGCGGGCAGCGCGCCAGGCGGTGTCACGGTCGGCGATGTCGCCGTGCACGGCGCGAACCTCGGTGGGCGCGTGGTAGCGCGACTGCGCGAGATCGAAGATCACGGGCTCGTGGCCGCCGGCGATGAGCCGGTCGACGACGTGCGAGCCGATGAAGCCGGCGCCACCCGTGACCAGCACCTTCACGCAGGCACCTCGATCGAGGGGCGCGCGACCGGGCGGTAGTAGAGGGGGACGCACCAGTGGTTGTCGGCGACCCAATCGGTGTTCGGCAGGTCGACGGCATGACCGAACAGGCGGTGGCACGGCTCGTCGTAGACCTTGCCCGTCGACCGATCGATCTCGTCGAAGACGATGTACTTGTAGAGACCGGAGATCATCCCGGGCGGCAGTTCGATGCGGTTCGGGTGCGCCGGGTCGAGTTCCTCGCGTGCGACGTTGTTCTTCCAGGCGGTGATCTCGTCGAGCCGGTCGACGCCGACCACGCCGAGCGCCGCCGTGAACTCGTTCAGGCGGTGGTTGAGCCCCGCTTGCGCGTAGTCGGGCTTGCCGTAGTTGCGGTAGGCCCGTGCGAACTCGAGCAGCTCCTCGTTCACCGAGACGAGCATGCCGCCCTCGCCGGTCGAGATCGTCTTCGTGGCTGCGAACGACCAGATGCCGGCGTCGCCCCAGGTGCCCGCCCGACGGCCGTGCCACGACGCGCCGTGGGCATGCGCGCAGTCCTCGATCAGGGCGATTCCCTCCGATCGGCAATATCCCGCGATTTGCTCGGTGTCGAACGCCAGATGGCCGCCGATGTGCACGAGAAAGACCGCGTGTGGCTTATGCCTGCGCACCTTGCGCTCGAAGTCGTCGAACGCCATGCACAGGTCGTGGCGGTTGCAGTCGACGAACTCGACGCGACCCCCGGCGGCCTGGATCGCGAGCGGGGTGGCCATGAACGTGTTCGAGGGGCAGAGCACGGTGCGTCCGCGCACCCCGAGGAATTCGAGCGCCGCGAGCGCCGCGCCGGCCCAGTTGGCGGTCGCGACTGCCGGCAGCCCGTTCCAGGCAGCCCAGGACTCCTCGAACTGGCGTGTGATCGGGCCTTCCGACCACTGCTCCGCGTCGAGCGCGGACTCCCACAGCGCAAGCAGCCGCGCGCGGTCGCGGTGGTCGAAGCCGATGGCAAACGAGTCGAAGTCCATGAGGTGCGGAAGATGACCCTAAACGCCTCGGGCCACCGGGGGGAACGAATCACACCAATCCTGATGGGTTTCTGAACACAACCGAGCCGGACCGTCCGTTCGTGACGCATTCGAGGGGTTCTAAACAGCCGGGGCTTGGACTACAGTCGGAGCTCTGGCGCGAGAATCCAAATCGCCCGGGTAGGCGGCCGTGCGCCGGCGGTCGCGGTAGAGAGAGGGGTTAGCACGTGAGATCGAAGCTTCTGCTCACCGCTGCAATCGGCGGACTGCTCGTAGCACTGCCGTCCGCCGCGCTCGGCGGTGCGGCCCGAACGACGGCGAACAGCACCACGTTCACCGACTCCACTGGTGAGGACGCCAGTGCGCCGGACATCACGAGTGTCGTCGTCTCGAACGACGACGCCGGGCTGATCACCTTCAAGATCAACATCAGCAACCGACCGGCGCTGACGCCGGACATGACCGGGTTGATCTTCCTGGACACCGACCAGGTTGCGACCACCGGCGATCCGAACTCACTCGGCTCCGACTACGCGATCGAGCTCGACCCTGGCTCGGTCGGTCTGTTCAAGTGGAACGGCAGCACGTTCGTCGCGGCGCCGTCGCAGGCGTCGGTCACCTATTCGTACGACACGACCGGCGCGACGATCCGGGTCAGCGCAAGCGAGCTCGGGAAGACGAAGGGGCTGAACTTCGGCGTCGATGTCTACTCCGGCATCACGCTCGATGCGAACGGCAACCCGGACTTCACGAACGCCCACGACGACCTGGCCCCGGACCCGGGACACGGCTTCTTCGCCTACAAGGTGCAGACGAAGCTGACGCTGAGCGTCCAGGCCTTCACGACGTCGCCGAAGCCGGCGAAGCACGGGAAGTCCTTCGTCGCAGGCCTCGCGATCACCGAGAGCGACACAGGCGGACCGGTGCAGTCGGGAACGGTCACGTGCGCGGCGACGATCGCCACCAAGCACCTGGCGCCCCTCGGCCACGCGCTGAAGAACGGGATCGCGGGCTGCATCTGGCACCTCCCGATCACCTCGAAGGGCAAGACGATTCGCGGTACCGTGACCGTCACGGTTCAGGGCGTGAAAGTCTCGCGGAGCTTCTCCGCGAAGATCACGTAGACGGATGCGCGAGGGCCTTGCGCGACCGCGCGGGGCCCTCGCTTTCCGCTAGCCGAAGAGGCGGCCGCCGAGAGCGCCGCGTAGTACGCCGTGCTGGAGGCCGAGGACGCCCGTCGCAGCGCCCGCGCCCGAGATCGTGAACGAGCCCTGGAAGACGACCGGCGGTCCGGCACTCGTGATCTTGACGGTGCCACTGACTGCGACCCCGTGGGCGATGCTGTAGCGGACGAGCCTGAAGGTCTGCGCCGAGGTCGCGACGAGGTAGCCGCCGTACAACGCCGGGACGCGGTCGGTGCTCCCAGAGAGCCCTGCAGTCATCAGCCAGGCGGCCTCGGCCTCACGGATCGTCTTCGTCGCCACCGAGAAGGTCGCGGCAGGACTCGCCCGGTGCTTCGGGTTCGCCGGCCCCGGCGGCGGCAGAGCCGGTACGGGCACGACGAGCGCCTTGGGACGCGCGCACGTCGTGGGCACCGGAGCGTTCGTCATCCAGGAGTGCACCGCTCGCGCGGCGCAGGCGGAGAAGTCGGCGGTGACGGTGCTGTGTCCGATCCCTGGAACGACGAGGAGCTTGCCCTGTGGGAAGCGGGCAACGACGGATGCGGCCCCTTCGGTCGGCGTGCGCATGTCGAAGCCCCCGCTGATTGCGAGCATGGGCACGTTCGGCAGCGGCCCCGCCGCGAGGGTTGCTCCGCCGGCCGGGCTCGGCCAGTTGAGGCAGAAATCGGCGTTCCCGAACCGGGCGGCCCACGTTCCGAACGGCCCGAACGAGCCGGCCGGCAGGGCGGCGATTGCGGCGTGCTCGAGCGCCGGCCGGGCTGCGATCGGCGTGTCGGGTGCCCACGGGAACGGCCCGTCGTGGCAGACGGTTGCCGCGTACAGCGCGTCGCTGAGCTCGATCGAAGGTTCGAGCCCGCTGCCGTTCTGCAGGTCGGAGAGCCGAAGCAACGGCTGCGTGTTACCGCCGCGGGCAGCCTTGACCACGGCCGGCAGCTCGGCAGCGAGACCTGGGCTCAGGTCGGCGCCGAGGATGGTCGAGAGCAGGTCGACGCCGCCGATCGTGACCGTCCTCGTCTGCCCGTTCGCCTCGCGCACCTTGCCGCGAAGCGGCTTCGTTCCGAGCTTGTTCGCGACGGCGACGACATCGCCGGCGAAGTCGCTGGTGGCGGCGCGGCAGCCGCCGTCCGAGCAGAACGCCGACAGCGTTGCCGGCAGGTCGCGGAGCACGTTCGCCTCGTACGGGTCGGGCTGTTCGGGCGGCAGCACCGAGTCGAGCAGCAGCCGCTCGACGTGATCAGGGTGGGCCAGCGCGTACGCCATCGCAAGCTTCGTGCCGTACGAGACTCCGAAGAGCGCGATCTTGTCGAAGCCGAGCGCCTGGCGTACGGATTCGAGGTCCTCGGCGTGGACACTCGTGCTGTAGAAGTCACGCTGGGGGCCGATCTGGGCGGCGCAGGCCGTGGCCGCGGCCTGTTCGGCGTCGGCGCTCGACGCGCGCTGGAGCGCAGGGCAGTCGAGGAGGCCGGATGCGCCCGTGCCGCGGTCGTCGTAGGCGACGAGCGTGTAGCCGGGGAAGAGGAACCGGTACAGCGAGACGGCGGACTCGTCGCCCAGGCCGTAGACGTGCGCCGAGCCCTGGCCCGGACCGCCCGCGATCAGGAACACGACCCCGCGGGGCACGCCCTGGGCCGGCAACTCCTCAACGTGGAGAGAGACCGTGCCTGGCACGGCGCCTGTCCGGTCGAGCGGAACGGCGAGGTCGGCACACAAAACGCCGGTCGGCTTGCCGCACGGTGTGGGCGCCGCGGAAGCGGTTGAGGTGGAGCCGCGGCTCGGCCTTCCGCGCAACGACGACTGCACGAGTGCCCCGCGCACCTGGGAGAGCGATGCCGGGGCCGTCTGGGGTTGCGCCTGCGGCGCCGCGCCGGCCGACGACGTCAGGCCCGCGACGAGCGGCAGCGCAAGAGCAGCCAGAACCCAGCGCCGTAGCAGCTTCTGATCGACCCTTGCCACGCGACCGTCACGGTAGCGGCTTTCCACCGAACGTCGGGTTGCGCGCATGCGACGATGCGGACGATGAGCTTGAGGCCAGAGCGCGACGTCGCCTTCCTGAACGACCTCGGGCACGGGCATCTCCCCGGCTATCTCGGGGTCGTGATCACCGAGGTCGGCCAGGGCGTTCTGCGAGCCGAACTCCCGGTGTCGCCCGAGCTCCTGTCGCCGAACGGGTTCCTCCACGCGGGCAGCGTCGTCACGCTCGCCGACACCGCGAGCGGCTACGCCTGCTTCGCCCATCTGCCGGACGGCGCGCTCGGCTTCACGACGCTCGAGCTGAAGGCGAACTTCCTGAGGACGGTTCGGGAGGGGACGCTGCGCTGCGAGGCGCGCACGCTCCATCTCGGGCGAACGACCCAGGTGTGGGACGCGACCGTCCACGGTGACGGCGAGGACGCGTCGCTGCTCGCCGTTTTTCGTTGTACGCAGCTCGTGCTCTACGACCTTCCGGGCTCTAACTCGGCGTGATCGTTGCTACGGTGAGCGAAGATCGAGCGAGTACCGGTTGCGCATTTTGCGCTTCCCTGCCCGTTCTTGAGCTGGCAGAGGAGGTGTTTTTCTATGGCAACTGGAACCGTCAAGTGGTTCAACGACGCCAAGGGGTATGGCTTCATCACCCCTGATGAGGGCGGCAAGGACGTTTTCGTCCATCACAGCGCATTGTCCGGCGAGGGCTACAAGTCGCTCGCCGAAGGTGCGAAGGTGCAGTACGACGCGGCCGATGGGGCGAAGGGTCCCGAGGCAAAGAGCGTTGTGCTGGCGTAAGCATGCTGGGGCGCGGGGGCGAAGGCTCCCGCGCCACGTCTGACAAACCGGGGAGGCTGAGATGAATGGAACGCTGATTTGGTTCAACCCCGCCAAGCGGCACGGCTTCATCCGGACCGAGCAAGGCGAGCGGCTGCTGGTCGAGGAATCGGGCTTCGAGCCCGGACACGTCCTCGGCGACCGGTGTGCAGGGACCCGCTTGACGTTCGAGCGGATCGAGGTCGAGAACGGCGCGCACGCGGTACGCGTCGCCGTCGTGCCCTTCGTCGAGCCCCGCCGAGCGCGGCTCCGAAGGGGTTAGGAATGGGTTCGCGGAGCCCCGAAACTCAGATCAAGCGCGCCCGCGAGCTCGCGCTCAAGGAACGCCGCGAGCGCAAGCAGGCCAAGAAGGATGCGAGAGCCGCAGAGCGTCGCCGCGAGCTCGAGGAGCCGACGGCGGCCGTCGACGAGAACGACAACGCGGCCGAGCCGGACGAACCCGTCACGGCCGAGGCGGACCAGCCCGTCACTGCCGAGTCGTAGCCACCTCGCGGAGACGGTGCGTGTCGACGTCGTAGACGAAGCCGCGCACGTTGTCACGGTGCAACAGAAACGGTGAGCGCTCGACGCGGAGGATCGACTGGCGGACGTTCGCGTCGACGTCCTTGAAGGACTCGATCGCGAACTCGGGCGCGACGCCCGTAGCCTCCTGGAGCTCGGCACGGAATCCGTCGTCGGTGAGCTTCTCCATCCCACAGTCGGTGTGATGGATCAGGACGATCGCGCGTGTGCCGAGCAGGCGCTGCGAGATCGCGAGCGAGCGGATCACATCGTCCGTGACGACGCCGCCTGCGTTGCGAAGGACGTGCGCATCGCCGTCGGCGAGCCCGAGTGCGGCGAAAACGTTGAGCCGCGAGTCCATGCACGTGACGATCGCCAGCGCGCGTGCAGGTCGCAGGTCGAGATGCTGCTCGACGAGCGTTGACGCGTAGTGCTCGTTGCTCTCGAGCAGCCGGTCGATGACGTCCACGACCCGAACCCTACGTCTGGCGAGAAAATCACCGGTCGACCATCTACACTCGGCGCGGTTGACGACGCAGGAGCTCACAGGCATCGTCACCTACCTCGAGCGGATCGCGCTGCCGCCTGCGGCAGAGGTCAGGGTCGCACTGGTCGATGCCGGCCGTCG
Source organism: Gaiellaceae bacterium (assembly GCA_036006925.1). Lineage (GTDB taxonomy): Bacteria > Actinomycetota > Thermoleophilia > Gaiellales > Gaiellaceae > PALSA-600. Next base: position 8,258 of record DASYPH010000074.1, on the reverse strand, counting down.
GGTGCTGGCCGAGCAGGTGCAGGCACTCGGAGAGCGTCAGGTCCCGGTCCCGTTCGCAATTGCGTATGTGGCCGAGATCGACGAGTACTCGATCTATGCGCTCCGGGCGGAGATCCACGTCGAGGGACGACTGGCGTTCGTCTCGCCGTTCGACGTGCTGGTCCTGACGGGCGGGAATCCGAGCTCCGACGTCGAGCTCCGCGTGCGGCCGCCTAGCCCGTAGGGATCCGGATCGCGCCGTTCGGCGCGAAGCGGGCGCCCGAGGCGCCGAAGTCCTCGTGCGAGAGCCGGGCAACGAGGCTCAGGCTCGCACCGTACGGGTCACGGTGGCCTTCGAGCTTGCCGGGAGGCGATTCGGGGCCGGTGCCTTGCGCACGTGCCGAGTCGTCGCCCGAGGTACGTGTACGTCGGCAGCCTCGGACGAGTGCAGCCGGACGCCGAGCACCGCCGCGGCGGGGAGGACGGCGGCGACGGCGGCGGCGAGCGAGAGCAGACGGTGACGCCGAAGCGCGCCCCGCCGCACCGCGCGACGCTGTTCGAGGTGTCCCGTCACTCCTCAGGATTTCGAGGGCGCCCAGCGAGCGTCATGGTGCCCGGCGAGCTCGAGCAGCAGTCCGTGCAGGACACGGCGCTCGTCGGGAGTCAACGGTGCGAGAAACTCCTTCTCGACTCGCTTGGCGATCGCGCGCAGGCGGCCGAGCTCTTCCGTGCCGGCCGGAGTCAAGCTGACGAGGTGGCGCCGGCGGTCGAGCGGGTCGCGCCGCCGCTCGACGAGGCGACGCTCCTCGAGTTCGTCGAGGAGGCCGACCAGCTGGCTGCGGTCGTAGCCGAGTGCATCGGCGATGCCACCCTGCGTCTCGCGTGCACCTTCGTCGAGGAGCGACAGCACGGCGTGGTGCTGCGGGGACAACCCGGTCTCGGCCAGCGCCTCGTACGAGCGGTCCTTGATCAGGAAACCGAGCCGTTTGAGCAGGAAGGGCGTACTCAGCAGCAACTCCCGCGACGGGCCGGTGTGTCCCGGGGGAATGAGCGGGGCGCTTGACACGTTCACCTTGAAGTGTAGCGCCGCAAATGGTTGTAAAATGCTATGATTGAGGTAGTAAACGATTTGGGGGGAAGATTGATGCAGTCGCGTTCGATTGAGCAGCAGACAACCCGTCGCTGGAGCGCTCTGGCGCTGATCGTGACGGCCCAGTTCATGGTCATCCTCGACGTGGCGATCGTGAACGTCGCGCTGCCGTCGATCAAGTCGGATCTCCACTTCTCCGAGGCGAACCTGCAGTGGGTGATCTCGGCGTACGCGATCCTGTTCGGAGGGACGCTGTTGCTCGGTGGGCGCCTCGCCGACCTCCTCGGGCGCCGGCGGCTCTTCGTGATCGGGCTCGCGGTGTTCGCGCTGAGCTCGCTCCTTTGTGGCCTCGCGTGGTCCGAGGCCTCGCTGATCGCGTTCCGTGGGCTGCAGGGGCTCGGCGGCGCGCTGCTCGCACCCGCGGCGCTCTCGCTGCTGATGACGACCTTCAGCGAAGGGCGCGACCGCAACGTCGCGCTCGGCATCTACGGGGCCGCGTCGGGAAGTGGGGCGGCCGCCGGGGTGCTGCTCGGCGGGGTGCTCACCTCGTACCTCAGCTGGTCCTGGATCTTCTTCGTCAACGTGCCGGTCGGCATCGCCGCGATCGCCCTCGCGCCGGTTCTGCTCAGAGAGAGTCGCGCCGAACTGTCGCATCGCCACTTCGACCTCGCGGGCGCCGCGTCGGTGACGTCGAGCCTGATGCTGCTCGTGTATGCGATGACGCGTGCTGCGACCGACGGCTGGGGGACCCCCGAGACGATCGGGTTGCTCGTCGCCTCGGCCGTGCTGATGGCCGGTTTCATCGTGATCGAGCTCCGGTCGAAGGCGCCGCTGCTGCCGCTGCGCATCTTCCGCCTGCGCACACTCGTCGCCGCGAACGTGACGATGACGCTCGTCGGCTCGGTCATTTTCTCCGAGTTCTTCCTGCTGACCCTGTACCTGCAGGACATCCTTCACTACTCGGCCGTGCAGAGCGGAGCTGCGTTCGTCGCATTCGCGCTGTCGGTCGTCGTCATGTCGAACGTCGCCCAGATGATCGTCGGGCGGTTCGGAATCCGCGCCTCGCTGACGGCAGGGCTGATCGCCTCGGCGGCGTCGCTCGCCTGGCTGACACGGCTGCCGGTCGAAGGGCACTACTTCTGGGATCTCTTCCCGGCCTTCGTACTTGGCGGCGCAGGGATGGGGCTGGCGTTCGTCCCGATCACGATCGCGAGCCTGCAGGGTGTGGAACGTGCCGACGCGGGCATCGCCTCGGGGTTGATCAACACGAGCCGCCAGATCGGCGGCGCGATCGGGCTCGCCGCTGTCAGTGCGATCGCCGCCGCTTCGACCAGCAGCTACGCAGACGGACACACGGCGCTGTCCGTCTCGAGCCCGCCCGCACTCGACCACGGTTTCCGGACGGCGCTCTACGTGCTGACGGGGGTGCTGGTGGTCGGCGTGCTGGTCGCGGGCTCGCTCGTCAGGCCGGCACCGCAGCCGGCGGTCGAGGTGGAGGTCGCCCCCAGCGACGAGCTGGCGCTCGACGAAGCGGCTTAGCTAGGCGGGTCGGGTATCAGTGCCCGTCTGAGCCCGAGACGCCTCCGCCCGAGGAGCCGCCCGATAGGCCTCCGTCGCTCCCGCCGTCACGGCCGCCCGACCCACCGTCGCGCCCGTCGCTCGACGTGACGGTCGGGCTCGTGACGGTTCCGTCGCCAGGCCCTTCGTGCGACGAGGTCACGGTCACCGGCGACGTGACGGTCGCCGGCGAGGTTACCGTCACCGGCGGCGACGACGTGACGGTCGTCGTCGCCTCGCCTCCGCCCGGCCCCTCGCTCCCTCCGAGGCGGGCCACGGGAGTGGTCGTTTCGCCGGAGCCATCGCCCCGACGATCGTCGGTGCGGGTGGTGGACCCGCCGCTGCTCCGGTGCGTGGCGTCGTGCTGGTCGACCCGGACCGTCGCGACCGTCGGCGCCGGCGTGGGCATCGGCAACACGGCGTGAACGCGGCTCGGCGCTCTAGCGTGAACGACCGCGTGGCGGGCGAGCGGGGTGGCCGGCTTGGTCGGGACGACCACGAAGTGGAGGGGCTTCGAGCCCGGGTCGGACAGCTCGACCGAGGCCGGCAGGCCGACCGCCAGACCGGCAGAGGCGGCAACAGCGGTCAGCTTGACCGCGGCCGGCGCGCCGCCGGTTCCGATCCCCGTCAGGAGACCACGCAGCCACGTCACCGAGATCACCGGAAGCACGGTGACGACACGCGTGCGCAGGCTGGCAGTTGCCCGGCAGTCGGGGCACGAGCGGAGATGCGACTTCAGCGCTCGCCGCTCGTCGGCGGCGAGCGGGCCGGCGGCGAGGCGGCGCACGGTCACGCAATCGAGGCGGTCGCCGAAGACGAGGAGCTCGGCGAGCCGGTTGCGGGCCGCGAAAAGCGCCTGTTCGACCTGCGGCGCGGCGAGGCCGAGCTCGGCTGCGGTCTCGTCGATCCGCAGCCCATGGAGCTCCCGCAGGACGTAAACGCGTCGCTGCCGCTCGGGCAGCGCGGCCAGCGCAGCGATGAAGGCACCGGCGCTCGTCCCGCTTTGCGGCGACGCCCCCTCGGGCAGCGTCGCCGACGGGAGCTCGTGGCGACGCGCCACCATGTCCACCGCCACGTTGTGCGCGACGCGGTAGAGCCATGGCCGCACCCGTTCGGGAGCACGGCCCGCTCGCAGCACCGTGTAGGCCTTGAGAAGCGCTGTCTGCGCGACGTCGTCTCCGGCGCTGCCATCGCCCAGCAGGTGGGATCCGTACGCAGCGAGCCGGTTGACATAACGGCGGTAGAGCTCGTCGAACGCAGCCGCCTCGCCCGAGGCGAGGCGGCTGCCGAGTTGCTCGTCCGAGACGCGAAGGAGGCGCAGGCTAATCGCCGCCTCCACCGCCACCGCTCTGGTCGCCGCCTCCGCCGCCGTCGTGACCGCCGTGGTTGTCTCCGCCGGTGTCTTCGCCGTCATCGCCGGTCGAGAGCCGCGTAAGTGTCAATGAGCCGTCGCTCCCCTGGGAGAAATCGGCGACGACCTCCATACCGTTCTTGAAGGCGGACAGATCGAGTCCCGCAGGCACCTTGAGCACGAGGTTCAGGTTCTCGGACGTGACCGTGATCGTGCCGGTGCCGAGCGTCAGGTGGCCCTCGATCCTCCCGCCGGGGGGCGAGACCGCCGCGGGGGTGACGTCGTCGTCGTCGAGCTCTCCGTTTGCGCCAACGGTCGCCTGGACGTCGACGGTCGCGCCGGGCATGGGTCCGCTGTCGCGCGCCGACGACGTGGCGCGGGCGCCGCGTCGCACCGTGATCACCGCACCGCCTGCCGACACGCTCCAGCGTGCGCTCGACTTGGCCAACAGCAAGCCGCGGAAGTGAACCTTGCTGGTGCGGCCGACGACTTGCACCCGTGAGGCGCGATAGGTGCCGTTGCCGAGGCGGGTCGACGTGAGTGCGATCCGCTGCCCGACACGGAGGCGAGCTGCGGCGTTCGTATGCACGAGCGCGACCCGCGAGGCGGTCGACGCGACGGCGACGATGTGGGCCGAGCGCTCGACCTTCAGCACGACGCCGCCGGCGAGGGCCGCGGAGGGGGCGAGCAGAGCGGTTGCGAGGGCGAGCAGGAAGACAAGACGTTTCATGGACGGGCTCCTTGAGGTCGCTTACCACCCATAGACCCTGCGTCGGCGCGAAACCTTGCATGGGATATCGGCCGGCGCGCCTCTCCGGTTTGGCGCGGGCGTAGTGTTGGCCCTGTGATCGTGTCGTTCCCGGATGGAACGCGAGTTCGCGGCACCGGCTTGCTCGATCCCCGCGGCGACGGACCCGAGCCGTCGTTCGGCCTCTACCTCGACGCCAGGTGGTCGCCGGCGTGGCCGTTCGAGCTGATCGACTGGCCGGATTTCGGGCTGCCGATCGACGCGCAGCGGGCGGCCGACCAGATTTCCGCCGCCTACGCGCGGGCAGCGCGGGGCGACGACGTCGAGGTCGGCTGCTTCGGAGGGCTCGGGCGTACCGGCACGGTGCTTGCCTGCATGGCGGTCCTCAGTGGCGTGCCCACGCCGGACGCGGTCGGCTGGGTACGAGCCCACTACGACCAGCGTGCGGTCGAAACGCACGAGCAGGAGGACTGGGTGGTCTGGTTCGGGGCTCGCTCAGCCGGTCTTGACCGATCGGCCCGTCAGCCGCCGGGCCAGCCAGCGACCGAGGAGCAGGTCGGAGGCGATGCCGCCGAGCCAGACGATCAGTGACGCGAGCGCCCACGTGGCGACGCCGCGGATCCGCAGGCCGTCCGAGACGAGGTCGGTGATCAGCAGCGAGGCGAACGCGACGAGCAAGCCGACGAAGTGTCCGAGGAGCTGCGCGTGCCTCTCGATCGTCGCCTCGAAGACCGGGCGCAGAATCAGCCGTACGGCCGTGAAGATGAGGACAACGACCGGAAACGCGGCCGCGCTGATCGTGAGCCGGCGCAGCACGACGTTCGCGATCAACAGGGCCACCGCGCTCGTCGCCACGCCGACGATCAAACGAACCACGATGCGCACGGTGTCCTTGGATCCTTTCGTCAACGGTGCGGCGGTCGCACGATCCGTCGGCGAGCTTACCGCGGCGCCTCGGTCGGTCGGGCCGGCGTGACCGAGGAACCTCCGCGAGGCTAAGGTGCCGTCGTGCAGCGTTCCGTCGCCCAGGCGGCTGCAGCGCGCTGGTTCGCCCTTGCCGTGGCGCTCGCAGCCGTCGCCCTGGTCACGTCAGCTCCGACGAGCGCGACCGCGAGACCGACGATCTGGGTCTCCACGTCCGGTGCCGATGCCAACTCCGGCGCCCGCAGTGCGCCGGTCCGGACGATCGCCGAGGCCTGGCGGCGCGTACTGGGTCACGGCGGGACGGTCGAGCTGTTGGCCGGCGCGTACACGGGCAGCGGCTACGTGCAGCTCCGCGGCGCGCCCGGCGGTCCCGTGACGATCGAGGCCGCAGCGAAGGCCCACGTCGCGATCACCGATCAGGTGAGCCTCTGGGCCGTACGCGGCGTGACCCTGCGGAACATCCAGTTCGCCTCACCGGGCCGTGGTGTCACCGGCGACTGGCCGCTCTCCGTGGACGGCTGCTCGTCGAACGTGTCGATCGTCGGCGGCTCCGGCCTGCGCTTCGCGGTCGTGCAGGCCTACCACGTGAGGTTCCAGGGAGGTTCCTGGGGCGGGTACGGAACCGACGGCGACCAGGACTCGATGCTGACGTCCGACCCGTCGCGCTGCGCCGCTCCAGGACAGCCGCGCACCCACGACATCGTTCTCGACGGCGTCACCTTTCACGACGTCTTCTGGGGTCTCAGGTCCTCCGAACTGGTGAAATCCCATCCCGACTGCCTCGAGGCGAATGGGCCGGTCAGCGATCTCACGATCAAGAACTCGCGCTTCCTGCGCTGCTCGAACTCGTTCCTCATGTTCAACACGAACGACATGGAAGCGCCGGGTCTACGCAACATCACGATCGAGCACAACGCCTTCCGCGAGCTCGGCGACTCGTACTTCGGCATCCAACTGACAGACGGGACCGCCGACCAGGGCTGGCCGACGTGCGCCAACGTGATCTTTCGCGCGAACACCTACGACCCGGGGGACCATCACGTCGGCGGCGTCGCGTACGCGCCGATCCGGATCGCGTGCCGCGGCGCCGGGCACGCGCGGATCGTCGGCAACACGCTGAAGATGCGGAACTACGAGCGCCTGGTCCAGGTGACGGGCGGAGCGCCCTGGTACACGGTCTGGCGCGGCAACGCCTGGCCGATCGGTCACTAAAGTCGCGGTGCCTCAATGACTACGGACGAGCGCTCGATACCCAGCGGTGGAGACGGACAGGTAGCGACCCGCGCAGCGGAGGCTGTCGCCTGGTTCGCGCTCGAGCCCGCCGAGATCACGGCGCGGCTTGGGGTGGACCCGGCGAACGGCCTGACTGGCGCCGAGGCCGAGGCGCGGCTCCTGTCCTACGGCCCGAACAAGTTTGCGGACGTCGCCGTCGAGCCGCGTTGGCGGGCGTTCGTGCGGCAGTACCGGGACCCGATGCAGATCGTGTTGCTCGTTGCGGGGATCGGCAGCCTGTATCCGCTCAAGGAGCTCGGAACCGGGTTGGTGTTGCTCTTTCTGACGCTGTTCAACGCAGTGCTCGGTTTGCGGCAGGAGGGCAAGGCGGCGGAGGCGGTCGCGGCGCTCCAGAAGATGATGATCGTCAAGGCGCGGGTGCGTCGAGACGGGGAGTTGATTCAGATTCCGGCGGAGCAGCTCGTGCCGGGCGACATCGTGTCGATCGAGGCCGGCGATGTGGTGCCGGCGGACGGGCGCCTGTTGTCTGCGGCGACGCTCGAGGTTGCCGAGGCTGCACTGACCGGCGAGAGCCTGCCGGTCTCGAAGGGCCTGGAAGCCGTGATCGGAACCGAGACGCCGCTCGGCGATCGGACGGACATGGTCTTCATGAACACGAACGTGACCCGCGGTGCGGGCAGCCTCGTCGTCACGTCGACCGGGATGGAGACCGAGGTCGGTCACATCTCACACATGCTCCAGAGCTCGGAGGATGTGGACACGCCGCTGACGATTCAGCTGAAGAAGCTGACGAGCCAGATCCTGTTCATCTCCGGTGCAGCCGTGGCGGTCTCGGTCGTGCTCAACCTGTCGCGCGGTCAGAGCTTCGACACCGTCTTCACCGCGGCGATCGCATTCGCCATCTCGGCGATCCCGACCGGTCTGCCGGCAGTTGTCACCACGATCCTCTCGTACGGGACGCAGATGCTCGCGAAATCGAACGCGATCATGAAGCGCCTCCGCTCGACCGAGACGCTGGGGTCGACATCGGCGATCAACTCCGACAAGACCGGCACGCTCACGCTCAACCAGATGACTGCGGTCGAGCTGACGATTCCGGGACGTCGCTACACGATCTCCGGCGGCGGCTACTCGACGGAGGGAACGATCAAGCACACCTACGGACCGCCCGACGTGGCCCTCGAGCAGTTCCTGCTGCCGATGGCGCTCTGCGCGGATGCGGTTGTCAGAGACGGTGCGCTGGTGGGGGACCCGACGGAGGGCGCCCTCGTCGTTCTGGCGGAGAAAGGCGGCCTCGACACGATCGCGACCCGGCAGGCCTACCCGCGTGTCGCCGAATTGCCCTTCGATGCGGCCTACAAGTTGATGGCGACGTT
>DASYPH010000073.1:0-5183 GCA_036006925.1 Gaiellaceae bacterium | reverse complement strand
TACCCGCTCTCGCTGCGGCTCGCCGCCCACACGCACGCGGGCCAGAAATATCTCGTCTACCAACTCTTCCGGCGACCGAACCACGGCTGGACCTTCTATCCGACCACCGTGCCCGAGGCTATGGGGCTCCTCGTGGTGGTGGCCGCCATCGCCGGGCTCTGGCTCCTGCGGCACGAGGTCTCGTGGCGGGAGACGCTCCTCCTCTCCTGGATCGCCGCGCCCGCGCTCTTCTTTCAGCTCTATCCCGTCAAGGGCTACCAGTACCTGATCGCCTGTGCCCCGCCGGTCGTGCTGCTCGCCGGCCGAACCCTGGCGCGCTGGCAGCCCAGCCACGATCTGCGGTGGCGGAACCTCACCGTGACGCCCCGCTGGCTGATGACGGCCGCCGCCACGGCAATCGCGATCTCGCTCGCTGTCCCCGCCTGGCGCGCGATCGAGCCTTCCAGCTCCTCCGGTTCTTTGCTCGCCGGCTCGGGCGGCGTCCCCGGCGGCCGGAAGCTCGGCCGCTGGATCCGGAGGCACGTACCGGCGGGCGCGGAGTTCCTGACAATCGGACCGTCGATGTCGAACCTCGTCGAGTTCTACGGTCACAGGCAGGCCTGGGGGCTGTCGATCTCTCCGAATCCGATCCACCGCAACCCCGCCTACGACGCGATCCGCAATCCCGATCTCGCGATCCGGACGAACGAGATCCAGTACGTGGTCTGGGACGCGTTCTCGGGCTCGCGGTCGAAGTTCTTCTCCCAGAAGCTGCTGGCCTACAAGGACCGGTACCACGGCCACGTCCTCTACGAGGATCCGGTCACCGTGACCGGGCGCGACGGGGTTCCGGTGCAGACGCCGCTGATCGTGGTCTACGGAGTTCGCCGGTGAGGCTGCGGGCCGGCACGCTCGGGATGCTGACGGCGCTCGTCGCCGCGGTCGTGGCCGCAACGGTCCCGACCGCGGCGACTGCTGCGCAGCACCAGCCGAAGACCCCGATCCAGCACTTCATCACGCTCATGCAGGAGAACCACACCTACGACAACTACTTCGGCACCTACCCGCGCGGTAACGGGCTGCCGGCAAACGTTTGTGTCCCGATCGACCCGCGGAAGCCGCACGGCCGCTGCATCCGCCCCTTCCGTCTCGGCTCCAATCAGGTTGTGCCCGCGGATCCGGACCACAGCTCCACCACTGCGCGCCTGCAGTTCGACCACGGTCGCCTGAACGGGTTCGTCAGCGCCCTCGACAGCCTTAACCAGGACGGCCGGCTCGCGATGGGATACCGGGACGGAAGCGACCTGCCCTACTACTGGAACCTCGCGGATAAGTACGTCCTCTACGACCGCTTCTTCAGCTCGGCGATGGCCGGGAGCTTCCTCAACCACCTCTACTGGGTGTCCGGGGGCCCGGGCGGCGGCTACGAACACGTCCCGCGGGGCGGATTCCACAAGCTCAGGACGATCTTCGACCGCCTCGAGGCCTCCGGCGTCTCCTGGAAGTTCTACGTCCAGAACTATAACCCGCACCTGACCTTCCGGACGCTCCGGCACTTCCCGGCGAACCGGGCATCCCAGGTTGTCTGGGTGCCTCTCCTCAGCATGCCCCGCTACCTGGACAACCCGCAGCTCCGCTCGCACATCGTCCCGCTCAGTCAGTACTACAACGACCTGCTGAAGGGAACGCTGCCCGCGGTCTCCTACATCGTGCCGTCCGGCCCGAGCGAGCATCCGCCCTCGAGCGTCGCGTCAGGCCAGGCCTCCGTCCGCTCACTGATCAACTCGCTGATCGCGAGCCCCGAGTGGAAGAGCTCCGCCTTCCTGCTCTCGTACGACGACTGGGGCGGGTGGTACGACCACGTGAAGCCGCCGCAGATCGACAAGTACGGGTACGGCTTCCGGGTGCCGGCCCTGCTCGTCAGCCCCTACGCGAAGCGCGGCTTCATCGATAACACCCAACTCGATTTCACGTCGATCCTCCGCTTCATCGAGAGCAACTGGGGCCTGAAGCCGCTCACCGCGCGAGACGGGCATGCGAACAGCATCGCGACCGGCTTCGACTTCCAGCGGGCCCCGCGCCCGGCCATCTTCACCTCCGCCACGCGCGGCAGCACGCTCGAGACGAACGTGCGGCGACCTCTCATCTACCTCTTCTACGGAGGAGCGTTCGCGCTCCCGATGCTGCTGATCGCGTTTGCGCTCGTGACCGGTCGGCGGCGCCGTGGTACAGCGTCTGCCACCCCGGAGGGAGATTACGGGTGAGGGCCCTTCTCTCGATCGCGGTCGCCGCCGCGGCGTTGACCTTCGTGAGCGTGTCCCCCGCGGCAGCGGGGGCGTCGAACTACGGCCAAGCCACGCTGACGATCGTCACAGTGCCGAAGCTCGCCGGCGTCCACTTCGCCCTCGACGGAAGGACCTTCGTCACGGGACGCCAAGGAATCGTGCGGATCGCGACGACTCAAGGCAGCCATCTGCTGCAGATCCTCGACACGAAGGTGCACGCTCCCGGCGTGCGGTCGACCTTCGTGCGCTGGGAAGACAACAAGTACACGGCCACCCGCACTCTCACGATCAACCACAACACCGTCATCGACGCGGGCTTCCAGCAGACCGTCCGCGTCAGCTTCGCGTTCGCCGATCTCGACGGACGCCCCGTCGTCGGGAGGGTGTCGAGGCTGACCCTCTCCAACACACTCGGCAGTCGAGTCTCCTTCGCGCCGAGCTGGCCGCAATGGCTGCGGGCAACCAACGTCGCCCGCCGCTTCACCGGGCTGGAGCCGACCCTCATCCAGTACTCGATCGAACGAGCCCTCGTAAACAGCTCGAACGTCGTCAATCAGTCGCAGCAGCGCTTCTATCCGTTGCGAACCCGGCGGGTCACGGCACGCCTGCTCCTCTACTCGGCTCGGGTGAGCGTGCACGACTTCCTCTTCGGGACGTCGACCGGGAACCAGCTCGACCTCGTCTACCCGAGCGGGGCTGAGGTGGCCTATCCGCTCAAGGGCCGCACGCTGCTCTTCTCGTCGCTCCCACGCGGGACGTACGGCGTGCGCATCGACGCCGGCGGCTACGTGCCGTCCGTCAGCCTCGCGCTCTCGAAGAACCAGGTCCTCGACGTGAAGGTCATCTCCTATCTCGACATGCTCCTGTTACTCGCGGTGGTGCTCGGGTTGGTCTCCGTCCTAATCCTCGTTCCCCGACCTTTCCTCAGGTTGCGGCTCCGTTCACTCGGATCGGGCCGGCAGCCGACTCCCGACGACCTCGAGCCGGTGAAACCGTTGAGCGGCGCACGGAAGACGTTGATCGACCGCTACATGCCCGAACCCGACGCATCCGCACCGGCAGTCCCGCGTATGCCAACGCCTGCCCCGCGCCCGATTGCCGTCCCGGCGAGCGGGGAGAGCGTCGAACGGTCGGTTTGGGGACTCCCGTCACGCTCACTCGAAACCGCCGTCGACTCGCTCCGCCGGCGTCGCGAGCGGCTCGCAGACGTTCCGGGGCTAGCGCAGCGTCTGCGGCCGGCGGCCGGTAGCCAGGCCCCAGAAGACGCTCTCAAAGGTGAGCGCATCGAGCTGATCAACGTCTACATGCAAGAGCACCTGACGACCGCGCAGGACACGGAATCGCCGGCGCCGCCGGCGCGGCAGCCAGAGGCGGTTGCGAACGCCGAAGCCGCGGCTCGCAGTGAGGCTCCCCCCACGACAGCGGAGCCGGCCGACGCCGCACCCACAGCGCCCGCGAGGCTCGCGCCGGTGATCGAGCTGCGCGCTGCACCGGCGGTCGAGGAAGACGCGGCATCGGCGGTCGAGGAGAGCCCCGCTCCGCCGCGGAAGGAGGTCGCGCCGGCGGTCGAGAAGAGCGCCACACCGGCGGTGGAGGAGAAGCCCGCGCCGCTGGTGGAGGAAGCCGCGGCATCGGCCGTCGAGGAGAGCCCCGCTCCGCCGCGGAAGAGGGCCGCTCCGGCGAGACGGAAGCGCGTCGCGCCGGCGGTCGAGGAGAGCGCTACACCGGCGGTCGAGGAGAGCCCCGCTCCGGCGCGGAAGAGGGCTGCGCCGGCGAGACGAAAGCGCGTAGCGGCAGTCGAGGAGAGTGCCGCACCAACGATCGAGGAGAAGCCGGCACCGTCGGTGGAGGAAGACGCGGCATCCTCGGTCGAGGAGAGCCCCGCTCCGGCGCGGAAGAGGGCCGCGCCGGCGAGACGGAAGCGCGCCGTACCGGCGGTCGAGGAGAGCGCCACACCGGCGGAGAAGACCACCGCAGCGGCAAGACGAAAGCCTGCCGCCTCCGCAAAGGCGAAGACCACCGGGCAGTCGGCACGAGAGCGGGCACCCGCGAAGAAGAAGAGCACGACAGCCGCGACGTCGCGGAAGAGCACCGCTCCGGCGAAGCAGACGACCCAAGCAGCAACGAAACCGAAGCCGAGGGCAAGGACGACGAAGAAGGCGACCACGCCGGCTGCGACCCAACGCCGCGCACGGCGGACGTCGGTGCCTGCAACTCCCCGCAAAGAGGCCGCAAGAGATGGCAAAGCCGGCGCCACTACGAACGGCGCGGCTAGCAGCGACGACTTCGCGCGCCTCCTCACCGCCGCCGCAGTCGAGGCCCTCCAGGAGGACTCGAAAAAGGCTACTGCGACCTGGAATCCGCGCAGCAGCACCGGCAGCGTCTCGAGATGAAGGTCGCCTGCGGAATCGCCGCCGTGGCGCTCGTCTGCTCGCTGGCGTTGGCCCAGCCACCGCCGGCACACGCAGAGCAGCCGATTCCGGCATTCGCCTACTACTACATCTGGTACCAGCACGCGTCCTGGGACCGGGCGAAGACCACATATCCAACGCTCGGCAGGTACTCCAGCGGCGACCCGAAAGTGATCCGACGCCAGATCGAGCTGGCGAAGAAGGCCGGCCTCGGCGGGTTCATCGTCAGCTGGAAGTCGACACACAGGCTGAACCGCCGCCTGGCGACGCTCGTCCGGATCGCCGACGCGGAGCACTTCAAGCTCGCCCTCATCTACGAGGGTCTCAATTTCCAGCGCAACCCACTGAAGGTCAATCGGGTGGAAAGCGATCTCCTCTACTTCCTGCACCGATTCGGCCGCAACCCGGCCTTCGACCTCGAGGGAAAACCCCTCGTCATCTGGTCGGGTACGTGGCGCTTCGGCCGCGCCGAGATTGCCGCCGTCTCGCACCTCGTTCGCGGCGGCAT
>DASYPH010000072.1:0-12705 GCA_036006925.1 Gaiellaceae bacterium | reverse complement strand
CGTCGGGACGCACGTGTTCGGCGCGGTGATCACCTCGTCGCCCGGCTCGACACCACATGCGAGGAGCGCGATCGTGATCGCGTCGGTGCCGGAGGCGACACCGACGGCCTGCGTCGTGTCGCAGTAACCGGCGAAGGCGTGCTCGAACGCTTCGTCCTCTTCCGTCAGTACGAACCGGCCGCTCGCGAGCACTCGGTCGATCGCCACCTGAATCTGCGAACGGAGCCGCGTCGTCTCGCGGGCGAGATCGAGGAACGGGACGCTCACGCGCCGTCCCAGTAATGGGTGCCGTGCTCCCGATAGAAGTCGAGCGTCCGTCGCACGCCGTCCTGCACGGAGACCTCGGGCCGCCAGCCGAGGTCGTTCTGGATCGCCGAGAAGTCGGCGTAGAAATCGCCGATGTCGATGCTCTTTCGATCCTCCGGGAACGGCACGAGGCGCACCGTGCCGCGGCCGGCAGCCGCGGTCACGAGCTCGGCCAGCTCGAGCAGCGACACATGGCCTTCGCCGCCGAGGTTGTACGTGCGGCCGTTCGTCTCCTCGCGTGCCGCCGCGAGCAAGAACGCCGCCACTGCGTCGTCGACGTACGTAAGGTCGCGCGTCTGGCTGCCGTCGCCGTAGACGAGGATCTCGCCGCCCTGCAGCGCGAGCCTCAGCCAGATGCCGAGGAACGTCTGACGGGCGTCGCGCACCCGCATCCGTGGCCCGTACGTGTTCGTCAGCCGCAACGCCGTCGTCTGCATGCCGTAGACGTCCCCGTAGAGGAGGTGGAACCACTCTCCGGCGACCTTGTTGACGCCGTTCACGTCGACCGGCGCGATCGGATGGCTCTCGTCGACCGGCAGGTGCAGCGGTCGGCCGTAGATCTGCCGTGTGCTGGCGAAGAGGATCTTCACCGCCGGGTTCTCGTGCCGGCACGCTTCGAGGATCGACAACTGGCTGCGCACGTTGATCTCGAGATCGGTGTACGGGTCGAGCATCGAGTCGAGATGGCTCGTCTGACCGGCGAGGTTGAACAGGTAGTCCTGGTCTCGCACGAGGAAGCGCAGGCTGTGCTCGTCGCGGACATCCGAGATGTTGATGTGCACGCGGTCCTCGATGCCGGCCACGTTGTAGAGCAGGCCGCCGTACTCGGCGATCAGCGAGTCGACCAGCACGACGCGCGCACCCATCGCCACCAACTCCCGCGCGAGGTTCGAACCGATGAACCCGAGCCCGCCGGTGATCAGGACACGCTTTCCTTCGAACGACGGCGCGAGATCGGGCCTGATCATCCGAGCCGTCCCTCGAGGATGGGCACGAGCTCGCGCATCCTGACTGCGTAGGTGTGTTCGCGCAGTGTCCGCGCCTGCCCTGCCGCAGCAACGGCGCGCAGCTCGTCGTCATGCGCAAGGTAGTGGCGTGCCTTCTCGACGAGCTCGTCCGCGCTCGCGTAGGTCACCACCTCGGCGTCGGGAGCGAAGAGCTCGTGCAGGTTCGACTTCGCGTCCGTGACGAGCAGGGAGCCGACGCCGGTTGCCTCGTAGAGCCGCATGTTGTTGGCATATTCGCGCGCCTCAGCGATGTGCCTGTTCAGAACGACGCGGGAGGCGGCGAGCAGCCGGTACATGTCGAGGCCCCAGGCCTCGCCGTTGTAGCGGCGGCGGATCGTCGACCAGGGCGGCCAGCCGCGCAGGTCGTAGCCCCAGAACTCGAGCGGGAGGCTCCTCGCCGCGCGGGCCAGGGTCGAGTTGCCACGGCGGTGCCGGATGCGGTTCAGTGCCCCGGCGAAGACGACGTCGTGCTGCTTCGTTGTCTCCCCGATCCTGCCGAGCACGCGCTCGTCGAAGCCGATCCTGAAGTACTCCGACTGCACGCCGAGCTCGCGAAACCGCTCGACGAAATGCGGGAACGAGGTGAGGATCAGGTCGAACATCCGCAGCCGCTCGTCCGCCGGCGCCTCACTCGCGATCTGCCCGACGACGAGCGCGGCTCGATCCTTCAGCGCACGCATCGCCTCGTCGGAGAGGACGTGAAGGTTCTGGAGATAGATCACGTCCGGCGCGAACTCGTGCACCTGCCGCAGCAGGATCGTCTCCGCCGTGGAGTCCGCGAGCTCGTGCTCCCGGGCCCACGCGGCCTGGAGCGGCTCGCAGTCGACGATCACCTCGTGGGCGTCGTGGCCGAGGCGCCCGAGCTCGAACGAGTAGGCGTCCGAGGTGCCGAAGCTCGTGTCCATCAGCGCCCGCCACTGCTCCGCGTACGGCCGTTCGGCCAGGCCCGGGTGCGCCCGGTAGTGCGCTTCCAGGAACGCGGAGTAGCAGGTATCGACGATCAGGACACGCATTGGCGGCGCCGACGAGGCTATCTACACTCGCCCTCGTGATCGTCCTCGAGATCCTCTTCTGGGCCTCGCTTGCTGGGCTCGTGTGGACGCATGTCGCCTACCCGGCGACCGTCGCACTGCTCGCGCGCCTCGCGGAGCGGCGCGTCGGCTCGGCCGACGCCGAGCCACGGGTCGTGGTGATCGTCGCGGCGCACAACGAAGAGTCGGTGATGGCCCGCCGCATCGAGAACCTGCTCGCACTCGACTATCCGCGCGAGCGGCTCGAGATCGTCGTCAGCTCGGACTCGTCGACCGATCGCACCGAGGAGATCGCGCTCCAGTACCCCGGCGTGCAGGTTGTGACGAATCCCCGCGGCGGCAAGGTCGCGGCGCAGGATCGGGGCGTGCGCTCGACCGACAGCGAGATCGTCGCCTTCTCGGACGCCAACGCGACCTGGGCGCCGGACGCGCTGCGCCGGCTCGTCCGCCCGTTTGCGGATCCGAGCGTGGCGTACGTCTGCGGCCAGCTGAAGATCGTCGACGGGGACGGGCGCAACAAAGAGGGCGTCTACTGGCGCTACGAGATGGGCGTGCGCGACGCCGAGTCACGGCTCTCGTCCGTGACCGGGGGCAACGGCTCGATCTACGCGGTTCGGCGCGAGGATTACATCGAGGTCGATCCACGGTTCGGGCACGACCTCTCGTTGCCCTACCGGATGGTGCAAAACGGCCGCCGGGCCGTGTACGAGCCGCGTGCGCAGGCGTTCGAGAAGGCCACACCGACGAACGAGACCGAGTATCGGCGCAAGGTGCGCATGTTCGAGCACTGCTGGCTGATCGTGCTCCGCGGCAAGATGTTGCGCAGGCAGCCGGTCGGCTACCTGGTCGAGCTCGTCTCGCACCGTCATCTCCGGTACGCCTCGGGGCTGCTGCACATCGTGCTGCTCGCCACGTCGCTCGCGCTGGTCGGCCACGGCTGGGTGTATGTCGTCGCGCTCGCCGGCCAGGTGCTGCTGCTTGCCGCGGCGGCCGTCGGAGTCGGCATCGCCCGCTACTACGTCCTGGTCTCCTTCGCGACCCTCGTCGCACTCTGGAATTACCTGCGCCGCGGCGTCCCGGCGACCTGGGCGGCGCCGGAGGGCACCCGCTGAACCGGGCACTCGACGTGACGATCGCCGGCGTCGGGCTGGCGCTCTCGAGCCCGTTCGTCGCCGCGGGCGCGCTTGCCGTCAAGCTCACCGACGGCGGTCCCGTGCTCTACCGGCAGACGCGTGTCGGCAAGGACGGCGTCGACTTCGAGTTGCTGAAGCTGCGCACGATGGTCGTCGGCGCCGAGACCCAGGGTGCCGGGTTCGCGGTCGACCGTGGCGACTCGCGAATCACCCGGGCGGGCCGCCTGCTGCGCCGGCTGTCGATCGACGAGCTCCCTCAGCTCTGGAACGTGGTGCGCGGTGAGATGGCGATCATCGGGCCACGCCCGACGCTCCGCTATCAGGTCGACGCCTACGACGAGCGGCAGCTGCACCGGCTCGACGTGAAGCCGGGCATCACCGGCTGGGCCCAGATCCACGGACGTGCAGCGCTGCCCTGGGCGGAGCGAATCGAGCTCGACCTCTGGTACGTGCGCCACCACAACTGGAAGACCGACCTGCTGATCCTGCTCCGGACACCGCTCGCGCTCTTCGGCGGCACCTACAAGGGGCCGAGCGGCGGCTGGCACCAGCCCGGCTGACGGCTACCCTCCCCGATCGTGACGGCCGTCCTGTTCACGTGCGCGGGCCAGCGCGTCGACATCGTCACCGCGTTCGCGCGCGCTGGCGCGACGACGATCGCGACCGACGTCAACCAGCTCGCGCCCGCGCTCTACCACGCCGATCGGCACGCGCTCGTGCCGCGGGTCGACGACCCCGGCTACGTGGCCGCCCTCCGAGACCTCGTCGTGCTCCACGACGTCCGGCTGATCGTCCCGCTGACCGACCTCGACCACCTGCAACTGGCCCAGGCGCGTGACGAGCTCGGTGGGGCCGTCGTGCTGGTCCCGAACATCGAGACGATCCACCGCTGCTCCGACAAGTTCCTCGCGCACGGGTTCTTCGTCGACCAGGGCATCGGCTCTCCGGAGACGTGGCTGCCCGGCGAGCTGCCCGACGAGCTCCCGTATCCGGTGCTCGTCAAAGCGCGGCGCGGCTTCGGCTCGCGGCACATCTACCGCGCGACGAACCGCGCCGAGCTGGACTTCTTCCTCGACTACACGACCGCCGACTCGATGGTGCAGGCGCTCTGCAGCGGTGAGGAGTTCTCGATCGACGTGTTCTGCGACCTCTCCGGCCGCTGTCTGGCCGCGATCCCGCGAACGATGATCGAGTCGAAGGGCGGCGAATCGATCAAGGGGATGACGATCAAGGACGAGCAGCTGATCGACTTCGGCCGCAAGGTCTCGGAGGCGCTCGGGATCATCGGCCCCGCGAACGTCCAGTGCTTCCGCGAGCCGGACGGCGGCCTCGCGGTCACGGACGTCAACCCGCGCTTCGGGGGCGGCTTCCCCTTGCCGACGGCTGCCGGCTCGCGCTATCCCGAGCTGGCCCTGGCGCTTGCGAACGGCGAGCAGCCGGCGACGCGACTCGGTGAGTTTCGCGAGGGCGTCGTGATGACGCGGTTCTTCGCCCAGGTGATCCTCGAGGAGTCCGGTGGCACGCTCGAAGTCGTTCCAGAGCAGGCGGAGGCGGTGCCGGGCGAGGCGTGAGGAAGCTCCTGCTCAGCGCGGCTGCGCTGCTGGCAGCCGGCTGCGGCGCGCAGCAGAGCGCGCCACGTGAGGCGGCACCCGTCACCACGCGCCCGATTATCGAGCCGACCCGTACCGTCGCCGTCCAGGTGACGGTCGTCGACGGCGACACGAACCGCCGCGTCAGCGGCGCGCGCGTCCGCGTCGGCGGCCGCTCCGCACGCAGCGACCGTCACGGCGTCGCGCGCGTCCCCCTGACGCACCGTGCCCCGCTCGTCACGAGTGCAGCCAAGCGCGGTTACGGCGAACGTGCCGTTCGCCTTTCCTTCCAGACGCATCCGAAGTCGACGATCAGGATCTACCGCCCGACGTCCCAGTGGACGATGTACGGGGCCGGGCCGAACCGCAGCCAGTCTCAGCCCACCATCCGTGTGCGCCCGCCGTTCCGGGTCGTCTGGTCGCGCGGACTCGGCACGCTGATCGAGTTCCCCGCGGTCGTCTCCGACGGGGTCGCCTACATCGCGAACGCACGCGGAACCGTTCGCGCGATCGACATGCGGGACGGCAGCGTGATCTGGCGTCACGACACACCGCACGGAAAGATGGCCGCGTCGCCTGCGGTCTGGCACGACCAGGTGATCGTGCACGGAATGGACGGCCACGTCTGGGTGCTGCGCCGCTCCGACGGCAAGCTGCTCTGGCACTACACGCTCGGCTCGCCGATCGAGTCGTCGCCGGTCGTGATCGGCGGCGTCGACGTCTTCGGCGCCTGGAACGGCACGATCACAGCGCTCGACCTACGGACGCATGGTGTGCGCTGGCGCCGGTCCGACGGCTGCAAGGTGACCTCGTCCGCTGCCGTCTCCGGACGGACGCTGTATCTCGGCGACTACTGCGGCAGGCTACGGGCGCTCGACGCGCGCTCGGGAGCGCTGCGCTGGTCGCGGAGTGTCAACGGACGCGTCTATGGGACACCGGCGCTCGCGGCGGGCCGCGTGTTCGTGCCGAGTTCGACCGGCGGCTCGCTGACCGCGTTCTCGACGAGCGGGCGCTTCCTGTGGCGCCGGCTGACGGGCTCGTACGTCTACTCCTCGCCGGCCGTGTCGCACGGCCGTGTCTTCTTCGGCTCCTACAACGGTGTCTTCTACGCGCTCCGCGCCACGGATGGTGCAACGCTCTGGGCCCGCCAGACCGGCGGCCCGATCTCGGGAGCCGCAGTGGTGGTCGACGGTGTCGCGTATGCCGGCTCGTTCGCCCACCGGATCCTCGGCGTCGACGTCCGAAACGGCCGTGTCGTGCTCGACTTCCCCCACGGCGAGTACGTGCCGGTTTCGGGTGGCGGCCGCAGGCTGCTGCTGCACGGGTATTCGCGCCTGTACGCGGTGGAGGAGCGGTGAAGCGTGTGCTGCTCGTCGTCTCGCTGCTGGTGCTCGTGGCGGTCGGGGCGGGTGTCGCGTACTACCTGCGGCTGCAGCACGAGTCGCGAGACGTCCGGGGCTCATCGACGGTCGAGTTCGTGACAACGGGTGTCGAGGCGCTACCGCCGCCCCCGAAGGAGCCGGGGGTGGCCTGGCCGACCTACGGCCAGAACTCCGAGCGCCTGCGGTTCGCGAACGGCGTTCAGCTTGCACCGCCCTTCAGGCGCGCCTGGACGTTCAGGGCGCAGGCACTGGTCGAGTTCCCGCCGGCCGTGGCGTACGGGCGGCTCTTCTTCGCCAACAACGCGGGCGTCGTCTTCGCCGTCGGCGCGAAGAACGGCAAGCGAGCCTGGAAGTACGACTCCCACCGCTGCGTCGCTGCGTCGCCGGCCGTCGATCGGCATGTCGTCTTCGAGACGTTCCTGAACGGGCCGCCGTGCAACCGGCAGCCGAGTGCGCAGCTGACGGGTGAGCTCGTGGCGTTCGCCGTCGGCACCGGGAGAGTGCTGTGGCGGCGGCAGATCGCCCCTTCGGAGTCGTCGCCGGTGGTGGTCGGCGGCGGGGTGTTCGTGGGCGACTGGAGTGGTCGGGTCTACGCGTTCCGCAAGCGAACCGGCGCGCCGTACTGGTCGACGAAGGTGCACGGCCAGGTCAAGGGCGCCGTCGCGGTGGCGGGTGGGCGCGCCTACGTCGCCGACTACTCGGGCCACGTGTACGCGCTCGACGCGCATAGCGGCCGGATCGTCTGGCAGGCGAGCGCACAGCCGCGCTTCGGGCATGCGGGCAACTTCTACTCGACTCCCGCAGTCGCCTACGGGCGCGTCTACCTCGGCGCCACCGACGGCAAGGTCTATTCCTTCGGCGCCTCGAGCGGGAAGCTCCGCTGGTCGCAGTCGACGGGCGGGTACGTCTACTCCTCGCCGGCCGTCTGGCGTGACCGCGTCTTCGCCGGGTCGTACTCGCACCGCTTCTTCGCCTTCGACGCCGCGACGGGCAGGATCCTCTGGCAGTTCACTGCGAACGGGCCGATCTCCGGCTCACCCACGGTGATCGCGGGCCGCGTCTACTTCGCGACGCTGGCGGGAACCACGTATGCGCTCGATGCGAGGACGGGTGCGAAGCTCTGGACCTTCCCGGATGGGAAGTACTCGCCGGTCGTCGCCGACGCGAGCCGGGTGTACCTCGTCGGCAACGCGCGGCTCTACGGCCTCGACGAGGTCCGCGCGGCAACGCCGCGCACACTCAGCGCCGCATCCGCGCTCGGTGCGCTCCGCCGGGTGGGGTTCCGACACGTCCGCATCACCGGCACGCACCCGCTGACGATCCGCCTCGGCACCGATTCTCACCGCGCCCGGCGCAACGTCTGTCACATCGCCCTCTTCGGAGCCGACCCGAACGTGGCTCGCGGCGCGGCAGCACTGCATAGGGTTTGCAGCTCATGAGATTTGTGGTCACCGGTGCCGCGGGATTCATCGGCTCGCATCTCTCCGAGGCGCTGCAGGCGCGCGGCGACGAGGTGGTCGGGCTCGACTGCTTCACCGACTACTACGACCCGGCCCTCAAGCACGAGAACGCCCGCGGTCTCGATGTTCGGACCGTCGACCTGGCCGAGGACCCACTCGATTTCGCAGGCTTCGACGCCGTCTTCCATCTGGCCGGGCAACCGGGGGTGCGCAGCTTCGGTGACGTCTTCCCGCTCTACCTGCGGCGGAACGTCCTCGCGTCGCAGCGGGTCTTCGAGACCGCCGCGCGAGACGGGGTCAAGGTCGTGTTCGCCTCCTCGTCGTCCATCTATGGGGCCGCCGAGCGCTATCCGACCCCGGAGGACACACCGCCGCATCCTCTCTCGCCCTACGGCATCACGAAGCTGGCGTGCGAGCATCTGGCGGCGGCGTATCGCGGGCAGTTCGGCCTCGACTGTGTCGTCGTGCGGTACTTCAACGCGTTCGGGCCGCGGCAGCGTCCTGACATGGCGTTCACGCGCATCGCCAACGCACTCGCCTCCGGTGGCACGTTCGAGCTTCATGGGGACGGCGCCCAGTCGCGAAGCTGGACGTACGTGAGCGACGTCGTCGACGGGACGATCGCGGCGCTCGCCGGGGAAGGGACCTACAACATCGGCGGCGCGCTCGAAGCGTCGATGAACGAGTCGATCGCGCTCTTCGAGCGGCTGGCCGAGAGAACGCTCGATGTCCGGCGCCACGACGAGGCGGTTCCGGGCGACCAGCGGCGCACGAAGGCCGATACGACGAGGATCCGCACCGAGCTCGGCTGGGAGCCGCAGGTGACACTCGCCGAAGGCGCCGCACGGCAATGGTCCTGGGCGTCGGCTAACGTCACCCCGGCATGACGGCCCCCAGGAACGACGACCTCGCCGAGCGCGAGGTCGACCTCGCCCGCTGGCGTCGGGCGCTCGTCCACCTCTGGTGGATCCCGGTCGCCGGCCTCGTGCTGGGTGCGATCGTCGGCGTCCTCTACTCGTACCGCGGCGGCACGGCGTTCAAGGCCGCGGCGTTGATCTCACTCGGGGCGCCGGTCAGCCCGGGCGGCGTGCTGATCTCGAGCTTCGGCACGAACCCGCGGGCGGTCTCCCAGATCGTCAGCTCCGCTTCCGCGCAGGCGGCTGCCGAGCGGGTCGCCGGGCTCGGTTCCGGCGCGCTCCGGGGCAAGGTCTCCGTCGCCCAGGTCGGGACGGCGACCGGCGCAGGCGCAACCCGTGCCGCACCGCTGATCTCGCTGACCGTGCAAGGCGCCCAGGCGAAGAAGACACAGGCCGCAGCGAACGCGCTGGCCGCACGCGTCGTGGCGCTCACCACTGCGCCGTACGTCGGGACAAAGATCAGGACGTACTCCCAGGTGCTCGACACGACGAACAGCCAGCTGGCATCGATCAGCGTCCGTCTCGCTGCACTCAACAAGGCGGTCAAGGACTCGCACCTCGCGGCCCTCGACCAACTCGTGCTGATCAGCCAGATCGACAACGCCGAGCAGCGGCAGGGAAACCTCTTCGACCAGAAGGCGACGACCCAGCAGCAGCTTGCGTTCGCGCAGAACGTGGAGAGCGCGAAGGTGATCACGATCGCGCGGGCGCAGAAGGCGTCGGCGCACTCACGACGTAGCTCACTGCTGATCGGCGCGTTGATCGGGCTGATTCTCGGCGCGATCGTCGCGATCGTCGCGGACACGCGGACCGGCCGGTCGACGGTCCGCGCGAACACGGCCTAGTGCTCGAAGGCAAGACCGTCGCAGTCGTCGTGCCGGCGCACAACGAAGAGGCGCTGATCGACGCGACGCTGCAGGGGATCCCGTCGTTCGTCGATCGGATCTTCGTGATCGACGACGCCTCGACCGATGCGACGGCCGAGTGCGTGCGTGCGTTCGACGACCCGCGCGTGGAACTGATCGTTCACGCGCGCAATCAGGGCGTTGGCGCGGCGATCGTCACCGGCTACAAGCGCGCACTGGCGGCGCGCGCCGACGCAACCGGGGTCATGGCGGGCGACAACCAGATGGATCCCGACGAGCTCGAGGCGCTCGCGCTGCCGGTCGTTCGTGGCGAGCTCGACTACGCGAAGGCAAACCGTCTCTTCACCGGTAGTGCCTGGAAGCTGATCCCGCGGAGCCGCTACCTCGGCAATGCCGCGCTCAGCCTGCTCACGAAGGTCGCATCGGGGTACTGGCACATCGCCGACTCGCAAGCGGGGTACACGGTCATCTCGCTGCGCACCCTGCAGCTCCTCGACCTCGACCGCATCTACAGCTCGTACGGCTTCCCGAACGACATGCTCGTGCACCTCAACGTCTGGAACGCACGCGTGCGCGACTTCCCGTCGCGGCCGATCTACGGCGTCGGCGAACGGTCGGGGATCAAGATCCGAGCGGTCGTGCCGCGGATCTCGTGGCTGCTCTGGAAGGGCTTCTTCTGGCGCATGCGCGAGAAGTACGTGATCCGGGACTTCCACCCACTCGTCTTCTTCTACTTCCTCGGTCTGGTGATGACGACTGTCGGCCTCGCGCTCGGCATCTTCGAGACGGTGCTGCGCCTGAGCGGCAACCACATCACGCCCGCGACGATCGTGCTGGTCGCGCTGTTGCTCATCTCCGGCACGCAGTTCACGCTCTTCGCGATGTGGTTCGACATGGAGTCGAACAAGGACCTGCGCTAGCCAATCAGACCCAGTCCCAGTACGCCTGCCAGCGGTGCTCGACGCGTCCCTCGATGCGGACGTGCCAGAGCTCGGTGAGCGTCTCGTCGCCGTTCGTGTACAGCCGCACGATCCGCCGCACCCCGTCGCGCTCCGACACGTGGTCGTACCCGTAGTAGTGGTAGAGCGCGAGGAACATCGACCACGCGATGCAGGCGATCAAGAGCGGGGTCACGAGCATCCTGGTCACCTGCAGCAGCACCGCGATCCCGATCACGAACACCGGGAAGAGCCCGGTCAGAAAGCGCTGCGAGAAGGAGTAGCCACCGGTCCAGAACGCACCCCAGAGCGCGTGGACGAGCAACAACGAAATGGCACTCAGCCCGAGGCTGAGCAGAAAGCGCCGCTGCTCCCTGGCACGAAGGGCGAACCAGAGATAGCCGATCGTCGCGAAGAACGTCAGCGGTGTCCAGATGAAGAGCCCTCGCTTCGTCGTGAAGAGCATCTTCACGGGCGCAAGGGCTGAAAACTGGACCCCGTTCGTGATGTCGCCACCTTCACTCGGCGCAGCCGGCGGGGCTTGTGTCTGGGAGGGCGACGACGGATTGGTCGACGCCGGCAGTCCGTACGGGATGCCGCGCGCGAGCGGGATCAACAGGATCGCCGTCGCTCCGACGATCGCGACCGTCGTCAGGACGTAGGACTGCATGAACGCTCGCGCGCGGATCAGGAGGAACAGCGGCCCGACGATCAGCACCCCGTCCGCATAGCGAACGCTGATCGCGAAGGCGAGCACCGCGCCGATCGCCACAGCCAGCCGGGTGTTGTGAGGGTCTCGATCGGCTTTGAGCAGCAGCAGCGCAAACACGGTGATCAGCAGCGTGTCGACGGCGTGCTTGTACGCCGGCTGAAAGACCGCGTAGTAGAACAGCGGCGTTCCCAAGATCGTCAGGAGAATCGCGCCAGGGCCACCTCGCAAGCCGACGCCCCGGATGAGGCGCCAGGACAGGTAGAAGATCACGATCACAGCGACGTTCGCCGCGACCCCAACTGCGATGTTCCCGACGGCGAGCCCGGAGACCGTGTCGCCGGCGCCCAGGATCGAGACGAGCCGTCCTGCCAGATAGAAAGGCAGGTTCCAGAAGCTGCTGCCGAACTGATACGCGTAGCCGGGAACGTCTTCGCCGACGAGGCGGCGCATGAAGTCGTAGTAGACGAGTCCGTCGTTGTTCACGGTCACCTGGACGTAGCTCAAGGCGAGCAAGAGGTACACCCCGATGGCCGCGAGCATCCGCGGGGTCAAGAATCGGTCGTTCCTCGTCAGTGCCGTGAGGAGCTTCTGGTTGCGCCCGCCCCGGGTTTCTAGACTGGGAGGGCTCGAGCGCTTCTCCTCACTCAACGATCCTGACTGAATGACCACTGGCCCTCAGACCATACTGTCCGTGCGTCCTTTGCTTCGCCGGCAGTGGGCGTGGTGGGTCGAAGGTCCCATCGTCGCGCTGCTGTTGCTCTGCGAAGCGCTGCTGTTCGCGCAGGGCGCGCGCTCGAGGCAAGCCGACTACGACGAAGGTGTGTACGCCGCGAGCGTGGACGCCCTTCGGCACGGTCAGCGCCTCGGCACGGACGTCTTCACATCGCAACCGCCCGGCTTCTACGAGATCCTCCGCGTGGGCTCGTTCGTCTTCGGCAACAGCCTCGGTGGCCTCCGCGCGCTGATGATCGCCTTTGCGCTGCTCGGCTGTCTCGCGGCGTACGCGTTCGGCAGGGAATTCGGCGGTCCCTGGGCCGGTCTCCTGTGCTCGGCGGTCCTCGCCGTCGCGCCGAGCTACGCGACGTTCGCCGGCCGGATCTCGGCGGATCTGCCGGCAGCGGCTCTGCTCGTGGTCGCCGTCGCGCTCGCGTTCCGCCGCGACAGGGGGCGGAACGCTCTCTGGCGTTGGGCGATCATCGGGTGCGTCGTCGGCCTGGCGCTCACGATCAAGCTCTCGGCGCTCGCGATCGTGCCGATGCTCGTGTTGCTCCTCGCCCGCAGGCACGATCGCTGGTCGCACGCGGCGGCGTTCGTCGCAGGAGCCGTCGTCACGGTCTGCGTGCTCGTCGGAGCGCACCTGGGTG
>DASYPH010000071.1:0-2991 GCA_036006925.1 Gaiellaceae bacterium | reverse complement strand
CCGTTCATCAGCTCGCGCGCGCACTCCCCGAAGCCTTCGTGCAACCCGCGGTCGGAACAGTCGTCACGTTCTAGGAGCCATCATCCCGACGAGAGCTCTCACGATCCCACACCCGGCCGCGCTCTGACGGCAGCCCGCTCCCCGGCGCCAGTGTTCGGGAATGTCATCCGAGGACGGTTGGACCGCGGATGACGCGCGAGCCGGAATGACCCTGACTGCCTGCCGTTGCGCCCGCTTATGATCCTAGGATCCGGGTCGGAAGGGAAGGAATGTAGGTGAGAGATGGTCGTGTTGAACGCTATGCGGAGCTATTGCTCGATACATGTTTGGGCGTAGAGCGCGGCTGGCAGGTGATGGTGTGGAGCACGCCGTGGGCTCGGCCGCTGCTGGAGGAGGTCATGAAGCAACTGGGCGAGCGCGGCGCCTACCCGCTCCTGCGCCTCACGTTCGACGGCGGCCACTGGCGAGAACACCGAGCATGGCTGCGGCATGCACCGCTCGAGGTGATCTCCGAGCCGGCAATGATCGAGGTACACACGCGGCACCAGTGTGATGCGTGGCTCGGCGTGCAGGCCCCAGAAAACACACGTGACGGCGCAGACATCCCGGCCGAGCGAACGAGCGCTCTCGAGAAGGCGTACATGAAGGCGTATCGCGACATCAGGTCACGCGTCGATTACGTGGACACTCCCTCGGTCATGTGCTGGTACCCGACGCCGGCGCTGGCCCAGGACGCCGGAATGACGTTGCCTGCGTTCGCCGACTTCCTCTACGGCTCCTGCCTGATCGACTGGAAGAGCATGTACGAGCGCATCTCGCGTCATGCGCAACTGCTCGACGAGGCGGAGGAAGTCCGGATCGTCGGCGACGAAACGGATTTGCGGCTGTCCGTGGCCGGTAGGCGCGCGGGAGTCGACGCCGGCACTGGCAACATGCCGGGCGGCGAGTTCTTCGTCTGCCCGCTCGAGACGTCGGCCGAGGGCACGATCGCATTCACGGAGTTCCCCGCGATGCTGGGCGGCCGAGAGATACGGGGCATCCGTCTTCGCTTCGCGGAAGGCCGCATCGTTGATGCGTCAGCCGACAGCGAAGAAGACTTCCTGATCGAAACACTCGACACCGACGAAGGCGCGCGCAGCATCGGCGAGCTCGGGATCGGCTGCAACCCCGGCATTGACCGCTACATGCGGAACGTCTACTTCGACGAAAAGATGAACGGAACCATCCACCTCGCGCTCGGCGACGGGGAGTTCCTCGGCGGCGCGAACGTCTCGGCGATCCACTGGGACATCGTCAAGGACCTCCGTTTTGGTGGGCGCATCGAGCTCGACGGCAAGGTCGTGGCAGGAAAACGGCATCTGGGTCGTCTGAGCCGAAGCACCCGAACGCCGGCCGACGCGGGAGCCTCGCCGTACTCACGGTAGGTTCCGTTGATGAGCGGACTCGTCCTCAGGCCGGCGCGAAAGCGACGCGTACACGATAGGGCGACATGGATGGCGGTCGTGAGACCGTCCCGTCGCTCGGGCCAGCGTTCAGGAATGACCGTGAGCGGGACCTGTTGGCACGTGCGCGGCGCCTGTCTCCTCAAACCCCTGGTGAGGCCGGAGTTCCGTGGCCGTGCTCGGGGGTCAACCGGATAATCGGCTGACCCCCGAGCCGATGTGGAGTTACGACGTGGTCTTGACCTTGCCGGCTACGCACTTGCCGAATGCGTCCGACTTGTTCGAGCCCGTGCCGTACTTCGTCGTGAAGGCGGCGACGCCGGCGGCCCGCTCCGTCTTGCAGGACTTGGCAGCGGCAATCGTCGCCGCCTGGTGAGCCTTGTCGGCGGCGGAAGTCTTCGCCGAGATGCACTTGCCGAAGCTGCCGTACTGCGTCTTGAAGGCAGCCCGATCGGCGGCCTGCGCGGCCTTGCAGGAGGCGACAGCCGCTGCGGCGTTCGCCTGTTCGCTCTTGACGGCGCCTGAGACGCACTTGCCGAAAGCGTTCGCCTGGTTCGCGTTCGCCGTCGGGGCGTAGAGCAGCTTGAACGCAGCCGCACCAATCTGTGACCGCTGAGCACGGCAGGTTGCCTGCGCCGCTGCATTCTGGGCCGGTGTACCGGCGGCGATCGCGGCGGCCGGGATGGCCAGCGCGACCAGCAGAGCCATCAAGATCAACTTACGCATGGAGAAACCTCACTCGGCTCGGGGACGTAACTGTCTCCTTCCCATTGTTTTGCGGGGGCGTCAACAGGCGCAGCGAATTCTGTAAACCGAACGTAACGTCCTGGCTCCCGTCCCTCGATCGAGTGAGCCCGCGTAGGCTTCCTCGAGGCCGTCGGCTCGTGCTACCGGTTCGGTCCTTGATACGTCCACTCTTCGATAACCAGGCCCGTCTCTTACTCGACCGTGAAGCCAGATCAGTGGAAGTAGCTCTCGAAGGCGGATCCGCTCCGGTCGCCTACGATTTGGTCCGTGTCGGGAGCCAGCTTCAGTCGCGCCTCGGGGATCGCCTGGGAGGACTACAGAGCGATCGAAGGTCGGCCCCTCCGACCGCTGTTTACGGAGGCGGCCGCGTTCATGCCAAACCCGCTTGCGGGTGATCGGGCTCGAATCGCGGTCGACCTCGGCTGTGGAGACGGTCGCGAGACGCTCGCGCTGCTGGCGAGCGGCTGGACGGTGGTCGCTATCGACGGTGCCCCTGAGGCGATCGTGCGTCTTCGCGCGTCGGTCCCGCCGGACGAGGCGGAGCGGCTCACGACCTTTGTCGGACGCTTCCACGAAGTCGCGCTTCCTGACGCGGACTTCAGGCGAGCCGTCACTGCTGATTCTGCAAGTCGACCTGAACGCGAAGACGCCGACGTGCGGCGTTTTTGCAGAGCCCTCTGACGGACTCGAACCGTCGACCCCCTCCTTACCATGGAGGTGCTCTACCAACTGAGCTAAGAGGGCAAGCGGGCCAAGGTTAGCGCGATATCGTCGGCCGGGATGAGCTCTCGCCGGTCGATCA
>DASYPH010000070.1:0-14493 GCA_036006925.1 Gaiellaceae bacterium | reverse complement strand
CGACGTGCTCGCGTCGGTGGCGACGAGCCGGCGCCGCCCGTGGCGATGGATACCGCTGCTCCTCCTCCTGCTCGCGCTCGCGTCGGCGTCGGCGGCGCTCGCGCGGCCGAAAGCGAAGGTCTCGGTGCCGGCCGACCGCGCGACGATCGTCCTGTTGGTCGACGTCTCGGGCTCGATGCGGGCGGACGACGTCAAGCCGACGCGTCTCGGTGCCGCCCAGGCAGCAATGGACATCTTCGCCGACAAGGTGCCGAAGGGTGTGAAGGTCGGGCTGGTCTCGTTTAGCAGCTCACCCGATCTGCTGGTGATTCCGACCACCGATCGATCCGTGCTCCACGAAGGCGTCGACCTGCTCGTCCCGGAGGCCGGCACGGCGATCGGGGACGGGCTGGGCGAGGCGGTGCAGGTGACGAGATCCGCACTCGCCGGCGTGCCGAAGGGCAAGGACGGCAAGCTCCCGGCGGCGATCGTCCTGCTCTCGGATGGAGCGCAGACGCGCGGCGTGCTGACCCCGTTGCAGGGAGCGGCGCGCGCCCACGACGCCGGCATCCGCGTCTTCACGGTCGCGCTCGGGACGCCGAACGGCACCCTCAACGGCATCGGTGGCGGTCCGTTCGGCGGGTACGGAGGCGGCTTCGGCGGTCAGGGGCGCTTCCCGGTGCGACCCGACCCGGTCACCCTCGCCGCGATCGCCCGAGCGACCGACGGCCAAGCGTACGAGGCCAAGACGGCCTCGAAGGTGCAGAACGTCTACAAGCAGCTCGGTGCCAGCATCGCGACCCGATCCACGACCCGCGAGGTGTCGTCGTGGTTCCTCGGCATCGCCGCCTTGCTCCTCTTCGCCTCGCTCGGCACCTCCCGCATCACCGGCGAACGACTCCCGTAGCGGGAGTGAACTCGCCACGAGCGCTCGAGCCGGTGGGGGCCCCCGGCGACCAGCGCGCCGGGCGACCCCCTCCACCGGGAACGAGAACGTGCGGCAGCGGGCTACGCGAGCCCGTTTGCCTTCAGGAACGCCTTCGCGATCTTCGCCGCAGACTGCTTGTCGACGTAGAACGCCTTGTTCATCGCAATGATCGCCGGCAGCGTCAGCTTCGCCGACACGGCGTTCACCGTCGATGTGAACTTCGAGCCGAGCGCGGTCGCCACCGACGTCTTCACGATCGGTGCGACGTTCTGGAAGCCCGTCACGTGCTTCGGATCGAGCAGCACCGTGTACTTCGATGGCTTCGCCAGCGGCGGATCGGTCGAGAACACGTCCGCGGCCAGCACCTTGCCTGCGTCGAGCGCGGCGTACGCCGAGATCCCGGCCAGCGGGACGAAGCTGACGCTCTTCAGGCCGTAGGCCTTCGTGTACCCGGGCAGACACGTGTTCCGCGTCTTGCACTCGGGGAAGCCGCCGAACTTGACGTTTCCGGCCTTGTTCAGGTCGCTGATCGCCTTCAGGCCGTACTTCTTCGCCGTTGCGTTCGTGACCGCGACGACGTCGGTGTCGTAGAACGGGGTCGGTGAGAGCAGCGTGTAGCCCTTCGCACCTTCGAGCTGCTTCGCGAGCGTGTAGGTGGCGGAGGCCGTCTTCGGAGAGGAGGTGTGATGGAAGACGTCCTGCACGATCACACCCGTGTACTCCGGGTACATGTTGATCTTGCCGCTGGTGAGCGAGGTCTGGATCAACTCGGTCGACCCGATGTTCTCCTTGTAGGTGACCGAGAAGCCCTTCGCTTCGAGTGCCTGCTTGTAGAGCTGTCCGAGGATGTACTCCTCGCCGAAGTTCTTGGTGCCGAGGACGACCGTCGTCCCGGCCGACTGCGCCGGCCGCGCGAACGCGGCCGCCAACAAGCCGATCACAATCGCGACACCGAGGGAAATCGCGAATGCCGCTTTGGCGGCACGGCGCGTGTGCTTGCGGATCACTTCAACTCCTTTCAGATGGGTCACCGATGACACTAGTCCTGCGAAGGCCCCTGGGCGTTACGGCAATCTCCAACCCGAGTAGGCCGGTGAAGACCAGCGCCGACAGGAGCATGACGCAGAGCGAGGCCCCGAGGACGCCGGAAAGGCGATAGCTCGCCTGGTTGACGATGATGTCGCCGAGGCCGCCGCCTCCTGCGATCGCGGCGATCGGGGCGGTCGCGACGACCGTCACCGCGGCGATCCTGATGCCGGTGAAGAGCAGCGGCACCGAGAGGGGCAACTCGACGCGTCTCAGGATCTGGAGGCCGGTCATTCCCATCCCGCGGGCCGCCTCGACGGCGTCTCGATCGACCTCATCGACCCCGTAGAAGGCGTTCGTCAGCATCGGCCCGGTCGCGAGCACCGCCAGCGCGACCATGTTGTTGACGAAGCCGATCCCGAGCACGGTCAGGAAGGCCGCGATCAGGACCAGACTCGGCAGCGCGCGCCCGAAGATCGACGCGCCGATCGCCACACCCGAGCCACGGTGAAGGTGGCCGAGAAGAATCCCGAGTGGCAGCGCGACGGCGGCCGCGATTCCGAGCGCCGCAGCGGAGAGCGCGAGCTGCTCGAGTGCCTTGTGCAACAACAGGCCCGGGTTGTCGCCGATGAACCGGAACGCGTCGACGAACGTGTGCAGGTTGGCGGCGTCGGCGAGCGTCATGCGCGGCTCCACGGCACCAGCACGCGCCGCAACAGGATCAGTGCCGAGTCACAGGCGATCGCGAGCGCCACCGCGAGAGCGCCTGCCGTATAGATCTCCGTCTTGAACGGCGTCGGCTCCTTGAGCGCCAGGAAGATCGGATAGCCGAGACCCTTGGGGAGTAGGAACGCGGCGATCGTGGCGATCGAGATCGTGGACACGACTGCGATCCGCAGCCCGCCGATGATCGCCGGGACCGCCATCGGCAACTCGACGCGCAGCAAGATCTGCCGCCGTGTGAGGCCCATGCCCCGCGCGGCCTCGAGCACGTCGGCAGGCACGCCGCGGAGCCCGGCCATGATGTTCGGGAAGAGGATCACCAGCGTGTACGAGACAAGCGCGATCTCGACCGTCAGCACCCCGATCCCCGTGAACGGAACGAGCAGCTGGAACAGCGCCAAGCTCGGGATCGTGTAGAGCAGGGCCGAGCCGATCCCGAAGGGCTGTTCGAGGCGACGTAGGCGGTGCGCGATCAGCGCCAGCGCCAGCGCCAGGACGAAGCCGATGCCGACGGCGATCGCCGTCAGCACGATGTGCTGGAGGAGCGCCGGCGCGAGCGTGTCGTGCCAGTGCTCGCGAACCCAGTCGGCACAAAACGTGTGGTCTCCCTGCACGCACGCGCTCCCGTGTCCGAAGGTCGGGATCACGGGTCCGGCGGCAACGACGCTCACAACAGGGCTCCGGCGTCGCCGAGGTGGAAGACGCCCAGCACGCGCTCGCCCTCCTTGACGAGCACGGCGTCGGTGTCGCTCTCGAGCATCAGCGACACGGCGTTGCGAAGCGTCGTCGCCGGGGAAGCGGTCACCGTCGGATCGAGACCGGGCACGTTCGGTTGCAGCGGCACGTCGGCGAGGGTGCGCAGCGCGAGGCGCCTGAGTGCGCGGTCCTCGCCGACGAACTGCGCGACGAACTCGTCGGCGGGATGAGCCAGAATCGCGTCAGGCGTGTCGTACTGCGCCAGTACGCCTCCCTGGCGGAGAATCGCGATCCGATCGCCCATCCTGATCGCCTCGTCGACGTCGTGGGTGACGAAGATCACCGTCTTGCCGACCTCGCGGTGGAGGCGGCTCAGCTCGTTCTGAAGGCGGAGCCGCGTGATCGGATCGAGCGCGCCGAACGGCTCGTCCATCAACAGGAGCGGCGGGTCGGCGGCGAGGGCCCGCGCGAGCCCGACCCGCTGACGCTGCCCGCCGGACAGCTGGGCCGGATACCGCTTGGCGTCGCCCGCCTCGAGCCCGACGAGCTCCAGCAGCTCGTGGCTTCGCTCCGTGATCCGTTTCTTGTTCCAGCCGAGGAGCCGCGGCACGACGCCGATGTTGTCCGCGACAGTCATGTGCGGGAAGAGGCCGATCTGCTGGATCACATAGCCGATCCCGCGCCGCAGCTCGACGAGCGGCAGGTCACGCACTGAGCGCCCGTCGATCCGGATGTCTCCCGTGTCGAACGGGATCAGCCCGTTGACCATCTTGAGGGCGGTCGTCTTGCCGCCGCCCGAGGGGCCGACCAGAACACAGAAGGCGCCGGCCGGGATCTCGAGCGTCAGGTCGTCGAGCGCCGCCTGGTCGCGGCCTGCGTAGCTCTTCGTGACGTGGTCGAAGACGATCTCCGCCGCAGCGTGGTGCGTGCTCACCTGCGGTTCCTGATCCCGGCGAGTCCAATGGCGCCGCCGGCGGCGACGAGAGCGGCGGTGATCGCCATCGACAGGTGAAACCCTGACAGGTCGAGCGAGTTTGTGCTGCCCGCAGCGGCCGCACCAAGGACGGCGATCCCGAGCAGGCCGGCGACACGAGCAACCGCATTGTTGACCCCGCTGGCGATCCCGGCGTCGCTCTCGCCGGCGTCCGCCAGAACCGTCGCGGTCAGGGGCGCAACGGTCATCGAGAGACCGACCGAGAAGACGAGCAACGCGGGGAGGAGCTCCGTCCAGTAGGAGAACTCGTGGCCGAGCCGGAGCATCGGCAGGAGCGCCGCCGCGGCGACCAGCGGGCCGGCTCCCATGAAGAGGCG
This sequence comes from Gaiellaceae bacterium, assembly GCA_036006925.1. GTDB lineage: Bacteria > Actinomycetota > Thermoleophilia > Gaiellales > Gaiellaceae > PALSA-600. Next base: position 9,830 of record DASYPH010000070.1, on the reverse strand, counting down.
CGGACCGAACCGCATCGAGAGGCGGCCGACCCTGGGGGAGAGGACGAACATCACGAGCGTGATCGGAACCAGCGCAAGTCCGCTCTCCAGGGCCGAGTAGCCAGCGATCTGCTGCAGGTAGAGAACGAGGAAGAAGGTGAGGGTCGAGAGCCCGGCGTACACCGTCAACGTCTCGAGGTTCGCGAACGAGAAGTTGCGCCGCCGGAAGAGGCGGAGTGGCAGCATCGGCTGGGGTACGCGCCGCTCCCAGAGGCCGAACGCCACCAGCAGCGCGATCCCCCCGAACAATGTCGCCAGGATCACCGGATCGCTGAAGCCGCGCCGTGGCGCTTCGATCAGCGCGAAAACGGGGCCGGCGAGACCCGCCGCGCAGAGGACGCCGCCCACGACGTCGACCCTCGCGCGCTGCCCCTCGTGGTGGCTCTTCGGCACGGCGTAGGCAACGAGTGCTGCGGTGGCAACGGCGAACGGCACGTTGACGATGAAGATCCAGCGCCACGAGACATGCGTGACGAGCCAGCCGCCGGCGAGCGGCCCGATCACGAAGGCGATCCCGGTCCACGCGGTCCACGCCCCGATCGCGGCGCCTCGTTCCTCGCCGTGGAACGTCGCCGCGATCACCGCGAGCCCGGCCGGTGTCAGCAGCGCAGCCGTGACTCCCTGGAGACCGCGGGCGAAGATCAGCGTCGTGCCGTCCGGTGCGGCGGCACAGAGGATCGAGGTCAGGCCGAACGTGACGATCCCGATCAGGAACAGGCGGCGCGCGCCGAAGAGGTCTCCGAGCGAGCCGCCGACGAGCAGCAGTGAGCCGAGCGTCAGCAGATAGGCGTCGACGACCCACTGCTGCAGCGCGAGGCCGCCGCCGAGGTCACGCTCGATCGCCGGCAGCGCGACGTTGACCACCGTCGAGTCGACGAAGACGATCACCGAGCCGAGGATGCAGGCGACGAGAATCAGGCGATCGCGCTTCGCCGCGGTTTGAGCGTCCGCGGTCTGGGAGTCAGAGGCCAATGCGGCCAGAACGTACCCCGCGCGCCGGGAATTCCACGGACGTGGGTTGCGCTCCGCGCCTTCCGCGGTGTTCGATAGCGCTCCAGAGCGAAGGGAGGCGAGCATGAGCGAGTACCAGATCGTCAAGCTCGAGGAAGTCGACGACTGGCTTGGCGACTATCCAGGCGAGATGCGCGGGATCACGTACGCGATCGGCGCCGAGCAGGTGGCGATCACCCACCGCCGCATGCCCCAGCACACGGGCAGCAAGGGCTCGTACGCCCATCGTCACAAGACCCAGGAGGAGATCTACTTCGTCCTCGCGGGCAGATTGCAGTTCAAGCTCGGCGACGAGATCGTCGAGGTCGGGCGGCACGAGGCGATCCGGGTGCCGCCGCAGACGTGGCGTGGCGTGTGGAACGACGAACCGGAGGACGCCGAGCTCGTGATCGTCTCGACCCGGATCGACGACCCGACCGGCGACACCGAGAAGCTCGAGAACTTCTGGCCCGCCTGAGCTTCCTGCCGCAAAGACGCATGTGCCTGGCACCGGAGCGGGTGCCAGGCACTCGTTCTGCGCCCCAAGTCGCCTGGCGGCTAGTTGCGCCGCGGCACGCGGCGGGTTGCGCGCCTGCGGGCGCCGCCGCGGAGCGACTCGACGTGCGCGTCGCTCAGAATCTTGATCGTGGTTGGATCACTCGGTCGCATCGGGTCCCCCTATCTCTTCACCTCAAGCTTCTCTGGCCCGAGTATCTTGATATCAAGAGACTACCAGTCGAACCTCTTGACGTCAAGACATTTGCTGTCAAGATGTGCGCGTGACCGAGCGCGACCACATCGACCGCTTCCTGGAGCGGCTCGCGTCGCTCGGTCATCCGGACATCGATCTCGAGGTGGAGGCGATCGTCGACCGGATCGGCGGCATCAACCGCCGGATCAAGCGGGGCATGGAGGTGACGCTCGCCCAGCACGATCTCACCCACCCTGACTGGCAGGTGTTGACGACGCTCCGCCTTTCGCGCTCCGATCATCGGAGCTCACCCGGTGATCTCGCCGCCGACCTCGAGCTCTCGAGCGGTGCGATGACGAGCCGGCTCGACCGGCTCGAACTGGCAGGGCTGGTGCGGCGACTTCCCGATCCGGACGACCGCCGCGGGATCGTGGTCGAGCTGACGCCTGCTGGGATGAAAGCGTGGGATCAGGCGGCGAGCATCCAGGGCCGCAAGGAGGCGTTCTTCGCCTCGGCCTTGACGAAGGCCGAGCAGAAGAAGCTGAACGACCTGCTGCGCAAGCTGATGCTCGCCTTCGAAGCGGCCGAGCCCCAGGCTTAGCCCACCGCGGCCGTGCGCAGGCCGGCATTGCCGGTGCGCGGGCCGAGTGCGTGGAACGGCTCCGGCTCGCGGGTGCCTTCGACGCAGTCTGCGACGTATTCGGCGAGTGCCGGGCCGTGCTTGAACCCGTGCCCCGAGCCGCCCCCGAGCAGCCACCACGAATCGCGTCCGGGATGCTGGGCGAACAGGAAGTGCGTGTCGCCGGTCAGCTCGTACTGGCAGACACGCGAGCCGACGATCGGTGCGTCGGCGAGCGACGGGAACCGCTTCGCGGTGTACGCGCGCGCGGCCTGCTCGAGCGACGGGAGCGGCAGCCGGTCGAGCCGATCCGGGTCGATCTCTGCGCCGGGAACGTCCGGGGCGACCTTCGCCCCGAGCCCGCCGAGCTCGCCGTGACCGTAGAACGGCGCGTCGTAGTCGCAGAAGCCCGGCGTGCCGCTCCACGACCCGTCGGTGCCGAAGAAGAAGACGTCTCGCCGCGAGATCCGGAGCTCGACGTGCTCGGGGAAGAGCTTGGGCAGCCACGCGCCACAGGCCCAGACCACGATGTCGGCGCGCGGCGCGTCGGCGACGCTCGCAGCGCGCGTCTCGAGTCGGACGCCGTGTCGGATGCCGTCCTCGACGAGCAGCTGTGTCGCCCGGCGCGCGTAGAGGACACCGGAATCGGGCTCGTACAGCACCGCGCTCAAGTCGTCGACGGCGAGCGAGGGATAGAGGCTGCGAGCGTCATCCGGCGACAGCCACTCGCACGCGACGCCGGCTGCTTCGAGCGTGACGCGGCTCTGGGCCTCGAAGCCGTCGTCGGTTTGGGCGAACCAGGCAACGCCGACCGGTTCCCAGATCTGTGTTCCGGTCTCCTCCTGCAGCTCGAGCCAGAGCGTCCGCGCGCGCTGTGAGAGGTGCGTGTACCACTCGACGTCACCGTGGGCGGCGCGCGAGAGCCGCGTGTCGCCACCCGAGCCCGACCTGACGGTGCCGGGTGTGTACTGCTCGATCAGGCTCACGTCGTGCCCGCGACGCGCCAGCTCGCGCGCCGTCGAGGCGCCGAACACACCCGCGCCGACCACGGTCACCGAAGTCACGTGGGCGAAGTGACCGTCAACGACAGCACGTCGGGTCGGTGGTAGTGCCCGGCAGGGTCGAATCGCTGCCGCGCGGCGTGCAGCATGCTCGGCTCGAGGTCGGCGTAGAGGATGCCCTCCTCGTCCCAGAGCGGGCCGGCCAGATATGAACCGTCGGGTGCGAGGATCGCCGAGCCGCCACGGTCGATCAGTTCGTTCCCCTCGGCCAGCGGGACGTCCGACGGGTAGCTCGATGCGCGCTGGAACGAGCACGAGGAGAGGACGAACGCGCGCGACTCGCGCGCGATGTGACGCAGGGAGGCATGCCAGTCGTCGCTGTCGTCGGCGGTCGGCGCGAGGTAGATCTCGACGCCGCGCTCGTACAGCGCGAAGCGCGCGAGTGGCATCAGGTTCTCCCAGCAGATGAGCCCGCCGACGAGCGCCGCGCCGGTGTCGGCGGTCTCGAGACCGCGTCCGTCACCCTGCCCCCAGACGAGCCGTTCGTGATTCGTCGGCACGAGCTTGCGGTGGTGGACCGCGAGCCGGCCGTCGGCAGCGAAGATCAGCAACGAGTTGTAGATCGTGCCGCGCTCGCGTTCGTTGACGCCGACGGCAAGCCAGACGCCGTGGTCGCGCGCGACGGCTGCGAGGCGGTCTGCGTCAGGTCCTGGGACCTCGACGGACTGTTCGAGCAGCCGCGCGAACAGCCCGGTGTCCGGACCGTGAGCGAGGTGCCGGACCCAGCGGTTGGTCGGGTACACAGGCACGAACGCCTCCGGCAGCAGCACCAGTTCTGCGCCGGCAGCTGCTGCCTCGCCGACGAGTCGCTCGAGCTTGGCGATCGTCGCGTCGCGATCGAACACGACCGGTTCGGCCTGCACCGAGGCGACGCGGACGGCGGACTTCATGCCGACAGGCTATGCGCTGTCGAGTGCAGTGCGGAGCTGAGTGACGAAGCTGCCGAGCTCGGAGGGACCTCGCTCGGCGGCCTCGACCGCCGCGGAGCCCACGACGATGCCGTCGACGAGCGCGGCAGCCGCGCGCGCCTGCGCCCCCGTCGAGATGCCGAAGCCGGCATAGAGCGGTTTCGTGGTCGCTGCACGGGCTCGCGCAGCGAGGGGTGCGAGCGTCGGTGCGAGCTCGGTGCGCGCTCCGGTGATGCCGGTCACCGTCACGAGGTACAACCAGCCGTCGGTCGACTCGGCTGCCAGGCGGAGCCGCTCGTCGGTCGACGTCGGTGCGACGAGCTGGACCCGACGCGTTTCCGGGCGGACGTCACTCGGCAGGTCGGCGACGATCAACGACGTCGCGCCCGCAGCATCCGCATCGGTCGCGAAGCGTTCCCACCCGTAGGCGTCGAGGATCGACGAGTACGTCATCGGGATCAGCGGAACGGCGACGCGCTCGCGTGTCTCCGCGAGCACGTCGAGGCATCGCGTCGTGCGCATCCCGGCCGCCAGCGCCTGCTCGCCCGCACGGCGGATCACCGGGCCGTCGGCGAGCGGATCCGAGAAGGGGAATCCGAGCTCGACGACGTCCGCTCCCGCGTCGACGGCCGCGTGCGCGAGCACCGGGGTGTCGGGCATCGCCATCAGGTAGACGACGAGGGTCTTCTTCACCGGGCGAGAACCTCGGCGAGGTCCTTGTCACCCCGGCCCGAGAGGCAGACGACGATCAGCTCCGCATCCGAATCGAGGGCGCGTGCGAGTGCGTGCGACGACTCCAGGGCAGGCACGATGCCCTCGGTCCGGCAGAGGCGGTGGAAGGCCGCGAGCGCTTCGTCGTCGGTGCAGGTGACGTACTCGGCCCGGCCGCTGTCACGGAGAAACGCATGCTCCGGCCCGACACCGGGGTAGTCGAGGCCGGCGGAGATCGAGTGCGCATCGAGGATCTGGCCGTCGGCATCCGCGAGCAGCGACGAGCGCGCACCATGCAGGACTCCAGCGCGGCCGCCGACGAGCGAAGCGGCGCCTGCGGCCTCGACACCGATCAGCCTGACGCCCTCGTCGGTAACGAAGTCGGTGAAGATGCCGATCGCGTTCGACCCTCCGCCGACACAGGCGATCACCGCGTCGGGCAGCCGTTCCTCGGCGGCGAGGATCTGCGCGCGCGCCTCCTGCCCGATCACACGCTGCAGGTCCCTGACGAGCTCTGGATACGGCGCCGGGCCGACGCACGAGCCGATCAGGTAGTAGCTCGTCTCGACGTTGGCGATCCAGTCGCGGATCGCCTCGCTCGTCGCTTCCTTGAGCGTGCGCGTGCCGAACGCGACCGGACGGACCTCGGCCCCCAACAGCCGCATCCGTTCGACGTTGGGCGCCTGGCGCCGCATGTCCTCGCTGCCCATGTAGACCACGCACTCGAGCCCGAAGTGCGCGCAAACCGTGGCCGTTGCGACGCCGTGCTGGCCCGCGCCGGTCTCGGCGATGATCCGGCGTTTGCCGAGCCGGCGGGCGATCACGCCCTGTCCGAGCGCGTTGTTGATCTTGTGGGCGCCGGTGTGAAGCAGGTCCTCGCGCTTGAGGTAGAGCCGCTGGTGGGGAGCGAACCGAGCCGCGCGCGTGAGCGGTGTCGGTCGGCCTGCGTAGTTCGAGAGCAGCTCATCGAGCTCGGAGCGGAACGCGGGGTCGGCGCGCAGTGACTCCCACGCGCTCGTCAGCTCGTCGAGGGCCGGGATCAACGTCTCGGGTACGTAGCGCCCACCGTAGGCGCCGAAGGTGGCCGTCACCGCTGCTCCCGCGCCGGCGCCGCCGGCCACGCCCGCACCCCGCTGCCTGGCGACTCCGTCGAGCCTACGTCGCAGGCCTCGACCCAGGCGCGCACGGCGTCGTGGTCCTTGATGCCGGGGCTTCGCTCCGTCGAGCGCGCGGAGTCGACGGCCCAGGGCCGGACCGCGGCGATCGCGTCGTGGACGTTGCCCGCGCTGAGCCCTCCGGCCAGCATCACGCGACCGGGAGTGGCGCGCGCCCGCGCGAGATGCTTCGGGTCCTGCTCCTGCCAGGGCAGATCGACGACGGTGCCGACCGGTTCGTCACCGCGCAGCAGCACTGCGTCGCGCGCACGGTGACCGTTCTCGCGCTCGTAGAACTGGATCAGGTCGGCGTCGGTCTCCCGCCGCTCGCCGACGAAGACGGCGACCCGCAGGACCGTCTCGGGCGCGTCGAGTACGGTGTCCGCCCGTCGCGGGCTCTCCTCGGCCAGGATGAAGCCGACGAGGTCGGCGCCGGCCTCGACCGCGACATCGACGTCCTCCTGGCGCGTCAGGCCGCAGACCTTGACGAGCGGCCGCGCCACGAGCTCTGCGAGCTTCGCACCGGGATCCGGTGCCCGCATCAGCGTCGAGCCGATGAGGACGGCGTTGGCTCCGGCGAGCTCTGCTTCGGCCGCCTGCGCCCGCGAGTCGATCGCGCTCTCGGCGATCAGGATCCGGTCGCGCGGCGCGTCGGCGAGGAGCCGCAGCTGGGCACGCCGGTCGATGCGGAATGTGGCGAGGTCGCGGGCGTTGATCCCGACGATCGGAGCGCCGAGCGCGATCGCCCGCCGGAGCTCGACAGCGTCGTGTGCCTCGACCAGGGCGTCGAGGCCGAGCGAGCGTGCGTCTTCGAGCAGCGTGCCGGCGGCAGCGTCCGTGAGGTCGCGCAGGATCAGCAACGCGGCGTCTGCGCCGGCTTCCCGAACGGCGACGAGATCGTCACGGGAGGTGAAGAAGCCCTTCGCGAGGAGCGGCAGCGAGGTCGCGGCCCGCGCCGCGCCGAGATCGGCGAGCTTCCCGCCGAAGCGCTCGTCGACGAGCACCGACATCGCCCGAGCGCCGGCGGCCTCGTAGGCGCGCGCAACGACTGCGACGTCGCCGTCCGGGCGCAGATCGCCGGCCGAAGGCGAGCGGCGCTTGAACTCCCCCACGGCCCCGAGCCCAGGTTGAGCGAGCGCGGCCTCGAACCTCACGTGCCGGCTGCCTGCCTGGAGAACGCTGCCAGCTCCTCGAGCCGCTCGCCCGCGGCGCCCGAGTCGAGTGCCTCTCGCGCGACACCGAGCCCGGCGGCGAGGTCGGGTGCGTGGCCGGCGGCGGCGATCGCCCCGGCGGCGTTGAGCAGGATCGCCGCCCGTCGGCCGCCGTCCGCGCCGGCGAACACGGCGCGGATGCCGGCGGCATTCTCGTCTGGCGTGCCGCCGCGAAGCTCTGCCGGGTCGCAGCGCGCGATCCCGAGGTCGAGCGGGTCGAGTTCACGTCGGTGCACGTCGCCGTCGACGACCTCGCAGACGAGGTTCGGTCCCGCCGGCGACAGCTCGTCGATCCCGCCGAAGCCGTGGACGACGAAGGCGCGGCGGGCGCCGAGGCTCGCCAGCACGTCGGCGATCACCGGAACGAGGTCGGCGGAATACACCCCCACGACCTGCGCTCGTGCGCCGGCGGGATTCGTCAGTGGTCCCAGCACGTTGAACACGGTACGGGTTGCGAGCTCGGTGCGAACCGGGCCGGCATGCCGCATTGCCGGATGATGCGCTGGCGCGAACATGAACCCGAAACCGAGCTCGTCGATCGATTCTGCGATGCGCGCCGGTGACAGGTCGAGCTCGAAGCCGAGCCGCTCGAGCACGTCGGCACTCCCGGACTGCGACGACACTGCGCGGTTGCCGTGCTTGGCGACCCCGGCGCCGGCGGCGGCCGCGACGAGCGCTGCTGCGGTCGAGATGTTGAACGTCCGGCCGCCGTCGCCCCCGGTGCCTGCCGTGTCGACCAGGTCGTCGCGTTTCGGCCGCACGGGCACGACGTGGTCGCGCATCGCCTCGGCCGCCCCCGCGATCTCGTCGGCGGTCTCCCCCTTCAGCCGCAGCGCGACCAGGAAGCCGCCGATCTGAGCCGGGGTCGCGCCGCCCGCCATGATCGAGTCCATCACCCGGCGGCTCTCGTCGCGCGAGAGGTCCTCGCCGTCGAGCAGCTTGGCGAGCGCGTCCTGGATCACGCGAGGAAGTTCCTGATCAGCTCGAGTCCTTGCGGCGTGAGCACCGACTCGGGGTGGAACTGCACGCCGTCGAGACGGAGCTGACGGTGCCGAACCGCCATCACCTCGCCGTCAGCCGCCGTGGCCGAGATCTCGAAGACCTCCGGCACGCTCGTCGCCGCGAGCGAGTGGTACCGGCCTGCCTGGAAGCCCTCGGGGAGGCCGGCGAAGATGCCGCGGCCGTCGTGGGAGATCGAGGTCGCCTTTCCGTGGACGAGCTCGCGCGCCCGGCCGACCTCGCCGCCGTAGAGCTGCACGATCGCCTGATGTCCCAGGCAGACGCCGAGCGTCGGCACGCGCTCGCCCAGCCGGCGCAGGATCGCGGGGGTCTCGCCCGCGTTCTCCGGGCGGCCGGGGCCGGGCGAGATGACGAGGTGGGAGGGTGCGAGCCGTTCCGCCTCGTCGGGCGAGACCTCGTCGTTCCGTCGCACGAGCACGTCCGCGCCGAGCTGGCCCAACAGATCGGCGAGGTTGTAGGTGAAGGAGTCGTAGTTGTCGACGAGCAGGATCATGGACGCAGCTCCGCCGCAGCGAGGGCGGCTTCGAGGGCGGCAAGCTTGTTCAGGCACTCCTGATGCTCGGCGCCAGGGTCGGAGTCGGCGACGATGCCGCCGCCCGCCTGGAGGTACGCACGTCCTTCGCTCAGGCGCACCGTGCGGATCGCGATGCAGGTATCCAAGCCGAGGCCGGGGGCGTGGTAGCCGACGACGCCCGCGTAGCTGCCGCGGCGGTAGCCCTCGAGCTCCGAGATGATCTGCATCGCCCGCACCTTCGGTGCCCCGGAGACCGTGCCGGCGGGGAACGTCGCTCGCAGCACGTCGAACGGGGTGACGCCGTCACGCAGTTCGCCGGCGACCTCGGAGACGAGGTGCGTGACGTGTGAGAAGCGCTCGGGCTCGAGGAACCGCTCAACTCGGACCGTTCCGGGCACGCAGACTCGTGCGAGGTCGTTGCGTCCCAGGTCGACGAGCATCACGTGCTCGGCGCGATCCTTGTCCGAGGCCAGCAGGCGTTCCGCGTCGCCCGGGCCGCGCTCGGTCGTGCCCGCGATCGGATTCAAGCTGGCCCGCCGCCCTTCGACCTTCACGTGTGTCTCCGGGGACGAGCCGACGAGCGCGAGTGAGCCGAGCTCGAGCAGGAAGAGGTACGGGGAAGGGTTGATGCGGCGCAGCGCGCGGTAGACGGCGAGCGGCGACGCCGACGTCGGCCGCTCGGCGCGCTGCGAGAGCACGATCTGGAACGCGTCGCCGTCGCGGATCAGCTCCTGGGCACGGCGCACGCGCCGCTCGTGCTCGGCACGGCCCGGCAGGCGCATCGTGACGCCGTGTGTGGCGGCCGCCTCGTCGGCGACGGTTACCGGCCGCTTCAACGCCGCCTCGATCTCGTCGCCGTCGCCGTGCAGGACGTCCGCCGTGCCCGTGACGTGATCGAAGCGGAGGAAGACG
>DASYPH010000069.1:0-3222 GCA_036006925.1 Gaiellaceae bacterium | reverse complement strand
GGCGCGCTCGGCGCGCTCGTGATTCTCCTGTTCGTGTTCGGCACGCTGCCGGCGGTGCTGATGCCGCTCGTGGTCGCGATGGCGTCGATCCTGAATACGTTCACGCTGGTCTGGATCCTGACGTACATCACGAACGTCTCGATCATCGTCCAGTTCCTGATCGCTCTCGTCGGGCTGGGCGTCGCAATCGACTACGCGCTTCTAATGATCTTCCGCTTCCGTGACGAGCTCCGCGAGGGTGCAGAGGTCGAGCCGGCGCTCGTGGAGACGATGACGCATGCCGGTCGCTCCGTGATCGTGTCCGGGTCGACCGTGGCCGTCGGTCTGCTCTCCCTGGTCGTGATTCCGTTGCCGTTCATCCGCTCGATGGGCATCGGTGGGATGCTGATCCCGCTCGTCTCGGTGATCACGGCGATCACGTTGCTTCCCGCCCTGCTGGCAACGGTCGGCACGCGGATCAACAGTTTGCGGGTGATGCCGAAGCGGTTCGTCGATCATGGCCACCCCGAGACTGGCAGCTGGGGCCGGTGGGCCCGGTTCGTGCTCCGCCATCCGTGGCCGGTAGCGCTCGGCGGCCTGGCCGTCGTGGCCGGGCTCGTCTTCTACGGCTTGCAGCTGAACCCGAACGAGGCGCAGCTCAAGAACTTCCCGGGTACTGGAACCGCGATCGCGGGCAGAGAGATGCTCGCCAACGCCAACATCAGCCCGGGCGCGATGAAGCCGTTCATCGTTCTCGTCGAGAACGGCGGCAACGCCAACGCGATCGCGGTCAAGATACGCCCCGTTCCCGGGATCGTTGGCGCAGCCGCCCCGGCCGCGTGGCGGAGCGGCGGTGACTCACTCGTCGAGGCGATCCCGGCCGTCGACGGCGCCGCACCCGGAATCCAGACCATCATCAACAGCACGAACTCCGCACTCGCGAATAGCGACGGCACACTCGGCGGCGTTCCGGCGGTCGATCGAGACTTCGTTCACGCCATCTACGGCAATTTCCCGTACCTGCTTGCGTTCGTGCTCATCCTCACGCTGGTCCTGCTCACACGCGCGTTCCGCTCGATCGTGCTCGCGCTCAAGGCCGTGATCCTCAACCTACTCTCGCTCGCCGCGGCGTTCGGGCTCATCGTCATCATCTTTCAGAACGGCCATGGCTCCTCACTCTGGAACATCACTGCGACGCAAGCGATCACAGCCTGGATCCCGCTGATGATCTTCGCGTTCCTCTATGGCCTATCGATGGACTATGAGGTCTTCATGCTCACGCGGATGCGCGAGGCGTACGACGAGATGGGCTCGACCGATCAGGCGATCGAGCTCGGCCTGTCGCGCACCGGCAAGCTCGTCACAAGCGCCGCGCTCATCCTCATGTTCGCATTCCTCGTCCTCTCGTCGAGCCCAGGCTACGAGATCAAGGTCTTCGCAATTGGCCTCGCCGCCGGGATCATCTTCGACGCCACGGTGATCCGCATTCTGCTCGTGCCCTCACTGATGAAGCTCTTCGGAGACTGGAACTGGTACCTGCCGACGAGCTTCGCGCGCGTACTGCGCGTACGCCGGGATCAGATCCCGCAGGCCGCGACCGAGCCCGGATAGCGCCAACTCGTAGGGCGCGGTCAGCGCCTACGTCGTTTATCCCCAATCACTCTCTCTTCGAGTCCGGCGACGTCGTCGGACCGGAACTTGTCGCTATCTACATGCGATGCCAGTCGCCTCCACCAGATCCCCCATCTAACACCGCCTCCTCGGATCCGAATCGGGGGTCCCGCAGCAGTTGCGTCGGTCGAGGGGAGGGCCTCGCCAGCCACGTCCCGACCGTGCCGCGAGCTCGCTAGCGCGCGAAGCTAGACCGCTCGAGCGTAAGGACACTCGCTCAGCCAGCTGCAGTGTCGTGTGGGAGGATCGGTCGATGACTGGAGCGAACATCGGCTTCGCTCTCTACGCGATCGGCGAGATACCCGGGACGCTCGACGCCCGCTGGTCGTACGAAAATGCGTACAGCGGCTCGGGAGTGGCCACGGGTGGTCCGGAGCAGGGATTCGTTGGCGACTTCCACATTCGCTACTTCCTTGAGAGCGGCGAGTTCTCCGACGAGTACGACCTGCAGATCCGGAGGGCAGGCGACCTCTACGACGTAACGTGGCTGGACGACGGCGCGATCAGCGCTGTCGGCGTCGGGATGGAGGTCGGTTCTCGCCTCGCGGTCGGATGGCGAAGGGTCGCCGACTAGCCGCTGGCGTCATTCGTGCACGCTGGCGCAGGTCAGGGTGCCGGCGTGTGGTCATGTGAGATGGTCTGGATTCTGAATAGAGTCGCCTTGTGCACGGGTGGCGTGGGTATGCCTTCGGATTGCTGGTCGTTACGCTCGCCCTCGTTGGCCTTGCCGGCCGGTCTGAGGGAACCGGCGGCTCGCTCGATGGCGGTTTCGGCACCGCTGGAAAGGTCACCGTCGATTTCGGTGGCATCGACGGCGCGACGTCGGTCGCGCGTCAACAAGACGGCAAGTTGGTGGTTGCTGGCTATTCGTGGCGAGGGGGCTTACGGCCGTCTTGCCGTGGTGCGGCTCGCGGCCGACGAACATTGGATCGTTCTTTCGGTACTCGTGGCAAGACGGCGGTGAATGAAGTTCATTCCGCTTACGTTGACCTGGCCGATGACAGGGGCGGGCTCGACCGAGAGCTCGAGCAGTGCGCCCAGAGACTCGCGCCGATGCTGCTCGAACTCGCCGGCTGCGGGCCGTTGAGCGCCGCCAAGCTGCTCTGCGAGATCGGACCGATCAATCGCTTCCGCACGGACGCTCAGCTCGCCCGCCATGCCGGCGTCGCACCACTCGACGCGAGCTCAGGCAAAAGCCAGCGGCATCGTCTCGACCGCGGCGGCAACCGGCAACTCAACTGCGCCCTCCACCGCATCGCGGTCACGCAAGGCCGCTCGCACCCACCCGCGCGCGCCTACCTGGAGCGCAAACAGGCCGAGGGTAAGACACGCCGCGAAGCACTCCGCTGCCTCAAACGACAACTCGCACGCACCGTCTACACGACCCTCAAGAACGAGCCGCCATTGACATAGGAGCAACACTGGCGCCGCGGAGCGGGCTGCCGTCAGAGCGCGGCCGGGTGTGGGATCGTGAGAGCTCTCGTCGGGATGATGGCTCCTAGAACGTGACGACTGTTCCGACCGCGGGTTGCACGAAGGCTTCGGGGAGTGCGCGCGCGAGCTGATGAACGG
>DASYPH010000068.1:0-9465 GCA_036006925.1 Gaiellaceae bacterium | reverse complement strand
TGGCCGTCTCGTCGTGCACCGCAGCGCTGCATCTATCGCTCGTCGCGCTGGGTGTCAGGCCCGGCGACGAGGTGATCACGAGCTCGATCACATGGCCGGCGACGGCCAACGTGATCGTCCATTGCGGTGCGACGCCCGTCTTCGCCGACGTCCGCGAGGACACGCTGAACATCGATCCGGAGCACGTGCGCACGCTCGTGAACGAGCGCACCAAGGCGATCGTCCCGGTCGACCTGTACGGCCAGCCGTCGGACCTCGACCCGCTCGCCGAGCTCGGCCTGCCGCTCGTCGAGGACGCCGCGCACGCCGCCGAGTCCCGCTACCGCGGACGCAAGGTCGGCGCGATCGCCGATCTGACCTGTTTCTCGCTCTATGCGACGAAGAACATCGCGGCGGGCGAGGGCGGCCTGATCGCCACCGACCGCGACGACCTCGCTGGCGCACTCGACGACCTTCGCGTGATGCGGCGGGGTCACGGGTCGCACTACGACATCGCGGTGCCCGGGTACAAGGCCAACCTCAGCGACGTGCTCGCCTCGATCGCGCTCGTGCAGCTCGACAAGGTCGACAGGCACGCCGAGATCCGCAGCAGGCAGGTCGCGATCTACGACGAGGGAATCGCCGACCTCGACGGGGTCGTGGCCGTTGCGCGCGACCCGCGCGACGTGCACGCAAACCACCTCTACGTCGTGCGTGTGACCTTCGCCGATCGCGACGAGGTGCAGCGCGCCCTCACCGACGAGAACATCGGGACGTCGATCCACTTCCTGCCGGTGCACCTGCTGAGCGCATACCGAGATCGGCTCGCCGATCACCAGCCGGCGCTTCCGGTCACGGAGCGCGCCGGCGCCGAGGTGCTATCGCTGCCGCTCTCGCCGGCGCATTCCGACGACGACATCCGCGATGCGGTCGCGGCCCTGCGTCGCGTCCACGAGCGGCTCTACTGATGAAGCGGTCGTGGCGTATCGCGGCGACGCTGCTCGTCTCGTCGCTCGCCGTCGCCTACATCATCGCCAAGATCGATCTCAGCAAGACGGTCGAGATCCTCCGCAATGCGAGTGTGCCCTGGGTTCTGGTCTCCGCGTTCCTGACGATCGTCACCGTGCCGCCGATGGCGTGGCGCTGGCAACGGCTGCTCGTCGCGCGCGACCTGCACGAGTCGGTGCCGTGGCTCACCCGCACGTACTTCGTCTCGTATGCCTGGGGTCAGGTGCTGCCGACCTCGGTCGGCGGAGACGCGTCGCGCATCTTCGAGACGTCGCGCCGGCACCCCGGGCAGATCACGCCGGTGACGGGCTCGGTGCTGCTCGAGCGTGCGCTCGGCGGCGCCGTCACGTTGGCCCTCGCAGGCGTCGGCTTCCTGCTCGCGATCGGCCGCTACCCGATCAACGCCTACCTGTGGCCCGAGGGGATCTTCGTCGTCGGGATGCTGGTCGCGGGCGTCGTCTTCTTCTCGCGCACGGTGCGCCGGCGGCTCACGTTCTTGCTGCCGCTCGCGCGCAAGCTGCGGCTCGAGACGCCGGCCCGGGCCGTCTACGACGGGATCCACGGCTACCGGGACCACGGCGGGACTCTGCTGGTCGTCGCCGCAGTGACGGTCGTGCTTCAGCTCACGCGGATCCTGGCCATCTATGCCTCGGGGCGCGCCGTCGGGATCCACCTGTCCGTGCTCCCGTACATCGTGCTGGGGCCGCTGCTCTTCCTCGTGATGCTCGTGCCGTTCACCGTCAACGGCCTCGGCGTGCGCGAGGCGTTCTTCGTCAGCTTCTTGGGCAACCTCGGCGTCTCGCCGGACGCTGCCTTCGCGTGCGGGTTCCTCTTCTTCGTGATGACGGTCCTGCTCGCCGCACCGGGTCTCGCGATCATCCTCTGGGAGAACGTCTTCGACCGGCGCACGCCGGTGCCAGAGCGCAGTGTCTGACCTCACGGTCGTCGTCGTCACGTGGAATGCGCTGCCGTGGCTCGAGCAATGCCTCGAGTCGGTGCAGGGGCAGGACGTGATCGTCGTCGACCACGGCTCGACGGACGGGACGATCGAGTTGGTGCGCGACCGCTTCCCGGCCGTCCGCGTGCTCGAACAGGAGAACCTCGGCATGGGCGCCGGAAACAACGCGGGGATGCGCGCCGGCGGAGGGCGCTACTGGCTGCTCCTCAACTCCGACGCGTGGATCGTTGGCGACGGACTGCAGAGGCTGATCGAGTTCGCCGACGCTCACCCCGCAGCGGCCGTCGTCGGACCGAAGCTCCTCAACACCGACGGCACGCTGCAGCGCTCGGTGCGCGGCGAGCCCACCCTCTGGCGGGTCGCGACCGAGTACCTGTTCATCCGCAAGCTCGCGCCGCGCTCCGACCTACTCAACCCGCTCTACGCCGGCGGTTTCGACCACGCCAGCTCCCGCGAAGTCGACTGGCTCTCGGGAGCCGCCCTGCTGGTGCGCCGGGAGGCGGCCGACGCTGTCGGGCTGTTCGACGAGAGCTTCTTCCTGTTCAGCGAGGAGGCGGATTGGCTGACGCGCTTCCGCCGTGCCGGCTGGCAGGTGTGGTTCGACCCCGGCGCCGAGGTCGTCCATGTCGGGGGCGCATCGCACGGGGGTCGGCTGTACGTCGAGAATCTCCGCGGCCAGCTGCGGTACTTCGACAAGCACCGCGGGCCGAAGGAAGCCGAGCGGTTGCGACGCTTGCTGCTCGTGGCGTTGCGCATGCGTGCCGCCGTCCTGCGGCGGCCCGAGTATCGCGAGGGTGTGCGCTTTCTCCGCTCAGGGGACGCCAAGACACTGATTGTCGATGAGTCATCGCAGCGGTGATCGTCTACCTGCGACTGGCGTTCGGGACGCTGTGCGTGTTCGCCCCCGGCTTCGCTGTCGCTCGTGCGTTCGGCCAGCGGAGCATCTCGGCGGTGCTCGCCTGGACGATGGCATCCGTCTTCGTCGCGTGGGCGGCGGTGTTCGCGCTCCATCGCTCGATCCACCTCGCCGTCGCCCTGCTGGCGGCGATCCTCGTCGTCGCGCTGTTCGCCGCGCGCAGGCGCGAGACGAGGTCGCTCGACGAGACGGGGTTCCGCGCGCTGCTGGTCGGAATCGTGCTCGGTTTGTTCCTCTGGCACGTCGAGGGCGTCGTCACCGGCGACGGCCTGTTCCACGAGGCGCGGGTGCGCAAGCTCGTCGACCTGACGTCGCTGCACCTGCGGAGCGTCGACGAGTTCAAGAACGGCGGGCTTCATCCCGGGTACGCCTTCCCGCTCTGGCACGAGCTCCTCGCGCTGGTCTCATGGTTCTCGGGCGTCGATCCCGGTGTGGTCATCCGGTACGAGCCGTCGTTGCTGGTGCCGATCGCGTGCGCGGTCGCGTACGAGTCCGGGGTCGCCGTCTTCGGCTCGCGAGCCGCTGGCGCCTCGCTGCTGACGCTGACGGTTGCCGTCTTCTGTTTCGCGCCGGGGCACGGCGGCTCGTGGGCGACGCTCTCGCTGCCCGGGACGGCGGCGCGGCAGCTGCTCGTGCCGGCTGCGATCGCGCTCTTCTTCACCAACCGGCTGCCGGCTACGGCGGCGATCTTCGGCGCGCTCGCGCTCACCCATCCGACGTATGGGCTGTTCGTGCTCGTGCCGCTGACGGTGTACGCGCTGCTGCGGGTCGACGAATGGCGACGCTCGGCGCCGCTCCTCGCCGCGGCGTTCGTGCCGACCGGGCTCGTGCTCCTCTGGTTGAAGCCGATCGTCGACGAGACCATCTCGCACGATCCCGGCCCGGTCGAGCGGCTGCGTGCGCTGCGCCACTACGGCGACCAGCTCGTCGTCACGAACGGCCACCACTACCGCCTGGCGCCGGAGGTGTACGGCCGGAGCGGGGCGATCCTGGTCGCCGCGCTCGTGCTGCTGCCGGTCGCGGCACTCGTCGTGCGCCGGCGCTGGGCGACGTACGCCGTCGCCGGCACCCTGGCGATCCTGGTGCTGACGTCGGTGCCGTGGCTGTTCGTCCACCTCTCCGACGCCGTCTCGCTCTCGCAGTCGAGGCGGCTCGCCGGGTTCGCGCCGTTGCTCTTCGTGCTCGTCGGGGCGCTGGCGCTGCTCGCGCGCTCGCTGCTCGTCCTGCCGCTGGTGCTGGCCGCGGGCGTGGTCCTGCAGCGCCTCTGGCCGGGGGACTTCGACTACGGGCTACGGCACGGCGGGCCGGCGCTCGCGACGTGGATCGCCCTCGCCGGGGGTCTCGTCGCGGCGGCGGTCGGCTGCATCCGGCGCGTCGAGCTGCGCGAGCAGCATGGGCTGGGAGCAGCGGCCGCCTTCTGCCTCGCGCTCCCGGTGTTCGTGCACGGCGCCTGGCACTGGAACCCGCGTGTGCAGGCCGACCCGGGCGCCCTCTCTCCGCGCCTGGTCCACCGGCTGCGGACGGTCGTGCCCAAGGGCGCGACGGTGATCGCCCCGATCCAGACGAGCTACCGCGTCACGGCGGACGCGCCGCTCTACGTCGTCGCCCTGCCCGTTCCGCACGTCGCGAACACGAAGGCCAACGACCCCTACACTCGCGCGCGGCTCGTGCGCCACTGGGTGCTGACGAACGATCAGCGGGTGGCCCGGCGCTACGGCGCGACGTGGGCGATCCGCGCAGGGCGCCTCTATCGTCTTGGGTAGTGAAGGTCCTTCTCGTGACGATGTACTTCCCGCCGGCAGGCGGCGGCGGCGTCCAGCGACCGCTCAAGTTCGCGACGCACCTGCCGAGTCTCGGCATCGAGACGCACGTGCTCGCGCCGGACGATCCGAAATGGATCCACCGCGACGACGAGCTGCAGCCGCCCACGCTCGCCTGGGTGCACCGGGCTCGGTACCTAGGCCCGAAGGGGCGCAAGCCCGCGGAGGAGCTGCACGGCACGCAGGGTCTCGAGCGCGTCGGTGTGCACGCACGGCTCGCCGGCCGGCGGCTGCTCGTCCCGGACGAGAACGTGAGCTGGAACCTGACCGCGATCCCGACCGCGATCCGCATCGTCAGACGTGAAGGGATCGACGTCGTGATCACCACATCGCCGCCGTCGTCCGTCCACTTGGTCGGTGCAGCGGTCAAGCGCGCGACCGGCATTCCGTGGGTCGCCGACCTGCGCGACTCGATGGTCGCTCACCCGCACCGACACGCCGAGCGCATGCTCGTGCGTGCGAAGGAGCAGGGTGAGCACGCGGTCGCGCGCCTCGTCGCGCGCAACGCGAGCGCGATCGTGACGGTGTCGGACGCGATCACGGAGGAGGTGCGCGAGCGCGATCCACGGGGGCCGGTCGAGACGATCGCGAACGGCTCCGACTTCGACGACTTCGTCGGGCTCGAGCACCGTCCGTCGGACCGGTTCCGGATCACGCACGCGGGATCGTTCTTCGGGAAGCGCGATCCGCGGCCGTTCCTGACCGCGCTGGCGCAGTCGGGTCTCGACGACGTCGTCGTGCGCTTCCTCGGCGACTTCCGCTCGACCGATCGCGAGTGGGCGGAGGCACAGTCGCTCGGAGACCGGTTGGAGCTGATCCCCTACGCGCCCCGGCGGCACTCGCTCGAGCTGCAGCGCGATTCGGAGGCTCTGCTCCTCCTGATCCCGGATGCGGGCGGACGCGGCAAGGGTGTGCTCAGCGGCAAGGTGTTCGAGTATCTGGCGGCCGAGCGGCCGATCCTTGCGGTCGTGCCTCCGGACGGCGCCGCGGCCGAGTTGATCCGCGCGGCACAGGCCGGCGTCGTCGTGGCGCCCGACGACGTCGACGGCATGGCTGCCGCGCTGCGCGAGCTGCACACCCGGTGGCGGGGCGGGACGCTCTCGGATACCGCGTTGTCGGAGGAATGGCGAACGAAGGTCTCGCGCCAGACACGGGTCGAGGAGCTCGCACGGTTGCTCGAGCGCCTATGAGACAGGTCACGAGCTTTCTCTTCCTCGCGAGCGTGTTCTGCGTGACCTTCGAGAAGGTGCACTGGAGCGTCGCCGGCACCGTCTCGCTCGCGGATGTCCTGGCGATCCTCTTTCTCGCGGCGTTCGCCCTCACCACCGCGCGCCTGCGCGTGCCGCGGACGACCGCGATCCTGATCGGCTTCTTCGCGGCGTTCCTCGTCGTCTACCTCGCCGGCTACTTCGATCTCTCCGATTCGGATGCGCTCGGGCAGTGGGGGAAGGGGCTGACGAAGTGGGTGATCCACTTCGCCTTCCTCGCCTGCGCCGTGGTCTGGCTCTCGCGGCGCGGCCAGCACTACTTCTGGCGCACGCTCGGCTGGTTCAGCGCGGGCATCGTCGTCAACGCGGCGTACGGCGTCCTGCAGCTGCTCGACGCGCGGCGCGGCGGCAACCTCGACGCGAGCGTCATCTCGCCGATCACCGGTGGTGCCAGTCAGATCAACATCTACGGAGCGATCAACAACGCCAACGTCTACCGGCCGAACGCCCTGACGGGTGACCCCAACCACCTCGGGATCATGTTGATCGTGCCGCTCCTCGTCCTGACACCGCTGTACCTACGGCTCGAGCGCGGCAACCCGTGGCGCCGTTGGCTGATGGTCACGATCGGCTTCCTGCTCTTCGTCGAGGCGGCGACGCTGTCGCGGAGCGGCATCCTCGGCCTCGCCGTCGGTGCGCTCGTACTCGCGGTGCCCTATCGCCGCCACCTTCGCCGGCCCGAGTTGCTGGTCCCGATCGGAGGCGCGCTGGCTGTGCTGCTCGCGATCGTGCTCTCGCGCAGGAGCTTCTTCACGACCGTGCTCAAGTCGCGTGTGCAGACGAACGGCGGCTCCGAGAACGCACACTTCCAGGTCTACAGCTTCATCCCGCACGTGCTGCACGTCGACCCGCTGTTCGGGCTCGGGCTGAACACGTTCTCCGTCTACTACGAGTTCGTCACCGGCAAGTCGAACTGGGGGCCGCACTCGTACTACGTCGCCCTGATCGTCGAGACCGGGCTGGTCGGCGCACTGCTCTTCGCGGGGTTCGTGATCTGGGTGTTCCGCCGCCTCGGCGCGGCCCGTGCGCTCGGTCGCAGGCTCGCGGCCGCCGGCGATCCGCTCGCCGCCCGCGTTCGTCCCCTTGCCTGGGGCTGCACGGCCGCACTCGCCGGAACGCTTGCGGCGAACGCCTTCTACCTGACGATGCAGTTCTATTACTTCTACGCGTTCATAGCGCTCTCGCTCGCGATCCCCGTGGTCTTCGCACAGCGCGAACCGTGAAGGTCGTCGTCTTGACGACGTCGTACCCGCGCGACGCGAGCGACGTGGCAGGGCACTTCGTGCGTGACGCGGTCGAGGGCGTGCGGGCGCTCGGTGTCAAGGTCGAGGTCGTCTCACCGGCATCGTTTCGCCACTTCGGGATCGCGTACGGCGGTGGGATCGCCCAGAACCTGCGCGCCGAGCCGTGGCGGCTCGCGCTCGTGCCGGCGTTCCTGGCCGCTTACTCGCGTGCGGCGCGAAGGGCGGCGCGCGACGCCGATCTGGTCCACGCGCACTGGATTCCATCCGCGATCGCCGCGCGAGCGACCGGCAAGCCGTACGTCTTGCAGGTGTGGGGGACCGACATCGCCCTGGCGCGTCGGGCGCCGGCGCTCGTGCGTCCGCTCGTCTGCGGCGCACGTCTCGTGGTCGCGGCTTCGACCTTCCTCGCCGACGAGGCGCGCCTGCTCGGCGCGCGCGCGGTCGAGGTCGTGCCGGCAGGTGTCGCGATCCCCGAGCACGTCGGCGTGCCCGACGAGCCACCGCACGTCCTCTATGCGGGACGGCTGAGCGAGGAGAAGGGGATCCTCGAGTTTCTGGAGGCGACCGAGGGACTGCCGCGGGTGATCGTCGGCGACGGGCCGCTGCGCGCGCGGGTGCCAGAAGCGGTCGGCTTCGTGCCGCCGGGTCAAGTGGGCGCGTACTACGAGCGTGCCGCCGTCGTCTGTGTGCCGTCGCGCAGGGAGGGCTACGGCTTCAGCGCCAGGGAGGCGATGGCTTATGGCCGCCCGGTGGTGGCGACGCGAGTCGGGGGCCTGGTCGATGCGATCGTTGACGGCGAGAGCGGGCTACTCGTCGAGCGCGACGGCCTGCGCGAGGCGATCGTCGGGCTGCTCGAGAATCGCGAGCTGCGCGCGCGGCTTGGTGCCATGGGCCGAGAACGCGCTCGTCAGACCTTCTCGGAGGCGGCGGCGGCGGGTTCGCTGCAGCAGCTTTACCAGCGTTTCCTCCAGCGGGAAGCGTAGGCCGCGACCCTGGATATCCTGGCCGCGGTGACAACGACCGCGTCCAGCAGCCCTCCCGTCATCGTCATCGAGCCGCGCCGGAAGTTCTCGCTCCGCCTTGACGAGCTCTGGGCGTACCGCGAGCTCTTCTACTTCCTCATGTGGCGCGACATCAAAGTCCGCTACAAGCAGACTGCACTGGGCGCGGCATGGGCCGTCATCCAGCCGCTCCTTCTGATGGTGGTCTTCACGATCTTCCTCGGCCAGCTCGGCGGAGTCGGGCCGAAGGGGATCCCGTATCCGATCTTCTCGTTCGCGGCGCTGGTGCCCTGGACGTTCTTCTCGAGCGCGCTCGCGGGTGCGGCCAACAGCCTCGTTGGGAGCTCGAATCTCGTCTCGAAGATCTACTTTCCGCGACTCTTGATTCCGCTGGCGGCGCCGTGCTCGTTCCTCCTGGACCTGGTCATCAGCTTCGGCGTGCTGCTGCTCCTGATGGCGGGCTACGGCGTACGTCCGTCGCAAAACGTGTATTTGCTACCGGTGTTCGTCGTGTACGTCGTCGGTGTGGCGATCGGAGCTGGGTTCTTGCTCTCCGCGCTCAACGTTCGTTATCGCGACGTGCGGTACGCCGTACCGTTCCTGATCCAGCTCTGGCTGTTCGCGACGCCGGTCGCGTACCAGTTCTCCGTCGTCGGCTCGCAGTACCGGCTCATCTTCGCGCTCAATCCGATGGTGGCGGGCGTCGAGGGTTTCCGCTGGGCGTTGCTCGGAACGGGCGGCATACCGGCGGAGGTCTACGCCATCTCAACCCTCTCGGCGTGCGTGCTCTTCACCGCCGGGTTCATGTATTTCCGTCGCGTCGAGCGCACGTTCGCGGACGTGATCTGATGCCGCCTGTCGTTCACGCCGAAGGCCTCGGCAAGCGATACCTGCTGGGCAACACAGCCGGCGGCTACAGCCGGTTGACCGAGGACATCTCCGACGCATTTTCGCGAGTGCTCCGTCGGTCTCCCGAGGCGCGCATCGAGGCATCCGCACGCGAGCTCTGGGCGCTCAGGGGCGTCTCGCTCGAGATCGACGAGGGCGAGATCGTCGGGGTCGTCGGCCGCAACGGCGCAGGCAAGACGACGCTGCTGAAGCTGTTGGCACGGATCACGGAGCCAACCGAGGGCAGGGCCGTGATCACCGGTCGGGTCGGCTCCCTGCTGGAGGTGGGCACCGGCTTCCATCCGGAGCTAACCGGGCGCGAGAACGTTTTCCTGAATGGCGCGATCCTCGGCATGCGGCGCGCAGAAATCGAGGCGAAGTTC
>DASYPH010000067.1:0-3191 GCA_036006925.1 Gaiellaceae bacterium | reverse complement strand
GCCGCCGGGCTTTCAGCGGCAGTCGCGAAGCAAACCCCCGCGACGGGCAGCAGGGCCAGCAGGAGGGCGAGCTTGTTCGGCATCCCAAGAGATACAGCTGTGACGGGCGTTCGGCTCCGCCAGAACCCATGCTGAGGACCGGTTGCAGTCTTTGCTCCGAGGCCGGCCGGAAACGGGTTGGGAGGACTCGGCGCGAGCCGGAGCCCTCCCGGGCCTCTCGTCAGCTATGGACGGCGGTGACTTGGCCGCGAATCTCGCCGTTCGGGTTCTTGGCGGTGTGAACGTTGACGTAGGTCTGGCCGGCTTCCATCTTGTCGATCTGGTCCTGCGAAAGCGTGACCGTGTTCTTCACGGGTGAAGTGCAGGTAGGACCGCAGAGCGGCACGAGAATGCCCGCACTGACATGCCGTGCGGCCGGTCCGTGAATGTGCGCCGCGGTCGCAGCGCCGCTCAGGTGCGAGAACGTGAGCGTGTAGGTGAGCGACGTGCCGCTGAGAGTCGCAGTGAAGTGCCCGGAAGCGCCCATCTGCTTGGACTTCACGACGCCCGTCTCTTGACCGACGTTCAGCGCCGCGACGAACTTGACCGGCTGCTTCGACTTCGCCGATGCGCCGAACGCCAACGCTGAGACCACGAGCGTTGCGCTCAGCGCCAGCACGATGCCTGCGACGAATCTTCTTCTCATCCGCCTATCCCTCCTTTTGCGAACGACTGTTGTCCATCCGAGTAGTTGATGCCCGAATGGGCGACGTGTCGTACCCGCCGCGGGTAAGCATTTCGTGAGGGTTTTGTGGTGTCAGGAGGCACCGGAATCGAGCTACGAACGTGAGGCCAGGTAGGCGGCGATCCCCTGTTCCCGCTCTTCTCGGTTGTAGTACGCGACTTCCACGAGCTCCAGCGGATAGCCGTCGGGATCGGCGAAGTAGACCCATCTCCACCCGGCGAGCACCCCTTCGTCGACGACGTTCACCTCGCTGAAGAAACTCACGCTCTTGGCCTCGAGCTCCGCCTTCGTGGCCTCGACGTCGTCGACGAGGAACGCAACGTGAGAGGCGCCGATGTTGTTCGAGTCGAGCGGCTCGCTCGTCTCGCTCGGAGGGCTCTTGTACTCGAGGAGCTCGAGAGTCGTGTCTCCCACGAGCAGGCTCACCTGCCGCAGAGCAGCCCCGGGAACGCCGACGGCCGGGCCCAGCCCCGGGCTGTCGAACCACGGGGTCGGCTCGTTCGAGAAGGGGAGGCCCAGGACGTCGTGGTAGAACCGGATCGAGGCATCGAGATCCTTCACGGTGATCCCGACGTGATGCAGCGCTTTCATGGCTCCTCCGTGAGGTCGTCGAGGTGGCCGTACGTCTCAGACGGGTGACTCTTCGCGCTCGAGGATGTCCGCCCCGTGCACGTACGTCTTGCCGCACACGAGCAACTCGTCCGCGGGGAACTTCGTGATCACCCGGCAACCGGTCGCGGTGACGACGACCTCCTCTTCGATGCGGGCGGCCGATTCTCCGTCGGTTGCGGGGCAGTACGTCTCGAGAGCGAACACCATGCCTTCCTCGATCTCGATCGGATGGTCGAGCGAATGGACACGCGAGATCATCGGCGCCTCGTAGAGGCCGACGCCGAGCCCGTGACCGAATTGCAGGCCGAAGCAAGACTGCTCGTCCGGAAATCCGAGCTCGTCCGCGGTCGGCCAGACGCTCGCGATCTGGTCGGTGGTCGCGCCGGGCCGGACCAGGTCGATCGCGTTGTCGAGCCACTCGCGGCACTGCGTGTACGCGTCGACCTGAGCGCGCGTGACGCCGCCGACGTTGAACGTCCTGTAGTAGCAGGTTCGATAGCCCATGAAGGAATGGATGACATCGAAGAACGCCTGATCGCCAGGACGCAGGAGCCGGTCGGAGAAAACGTGGGGGTGCGGGTTGCAGCGGTCCCCGGAGACCGCGTTGATGGCCTCGACCTGCTCCGACCCGAGCTCGAAGAGGATCTGCACCGCGCGCGCGACGACTTCGTGCTCCCGTATGCCGGGACGCAGAGTGCGATATATCTCCTCGTAGACGGCGTCGACCATCGCAGCCGCGTGCTCCAGCAGCGCGATCTCGTCAGCCGTCTTGATCGCACGCGCCGCCATCATTACGGGCTGAGCGTCGGCCGTCTCGATGCCTTGACGATGGAGCGAGTAGAGGGTCTCCATGTCGGTGAGGTCGAGGCCGAGGGGCTCGCCGGCGATGCCACGTTCGGCCAGCTCACGATGGATTCGGCCGGCGAGGATGTCCGGCACGCCGGTCTCTCTCGGCATCGCGCCGCGCATCGACGTCACGCCCGCCTGCCAGCTGGACTCTGGAAGCCACGGCGCGTACAGGCGATGGTGTTTGGCAGCCGACCCGAAATCCCAGAGCACCGGGTCGCCTTCGCGCGGTAGCAGCACGCAGCGCGCACTCTTGTCGCGCGCCCATTCGCCGATGTGCGTGCTCGTGACGTAGCGAATGTTGTTCTGGTCGAAAAGGAGCACCGCACCGAGCGAGGAGTCCCGCAAGGACGCCTGTGCCTTCTCCAACCGCTGCCGGCGAAGCTTCGGGAAGTCGATCCGCTGCTCCCAGTCGACGGCCATGGTCGAACCGCGTGAGGCGATCGTCATAGCGGGGGCTCCTCCGTCTTCGGTCGCCGGTGCGGCACGCCGCCGCGAGCGACGCAGAGCGGCGATTGTTCATCCACACTAAACAAGGGATGCGTCGGCTGGCGACCCGCCATGGCGCGATCATACAGCGGAAATCGGCGCAGTCCAGAGCCGATCGGCACGCTCTCTGGCCAGGAGCACTGAACTACTGATCGTTACTTGTGAACGGCTCCAAAGCCGTCTAGTATCGGCGACCTACGGTGACGCCCGAGGCACAGAGAACGGGTCGGCAGGACGTCGGCGACGCTGTCCGGCGCGGGTCGAGGCGCTTGTTCTCGAGGGGCCTCGTGACGGTCGTGGTCGCGACAGCGCTCTTGTTCGTGGTGAGCCTCGTGTTCGCCGCCTCGAGCGTCAGCAGGGGGACGCTGCTGACGATGCTGCCGTTCGCGTCGGCGCTGGCGATCGCGGCGCTCGGACAGACGCTCGTCGTCATGCAGGGCGGGATCGACCTCTCCGTCGCCGGCGGGTTGTCGCTCTACGTTGTGATCGTCACGAAATACCCAGCAGGCGTCGACTCGCG